>CAYQFT010000058.1:0-10076 GCA_964416825.1 uncultured Porphyromonadaceae bacterium | reverse complement strand
TAGGGAAACACGCGGGCTACGGAGCCTGCACCTGCGGCCCGCAGGAGTTTCCGGAGAACAATCATAAAAGAGGAGATCGCCCGTCTTCGGATCCAGGCCCACAACATCCGGTTCGCCGCCGGTTCTTTCCATTTCATTGAGCGACCAAAGCTTTTCTGATTTAGCTTCAAGTTTTGCCTGTACCTCTGACCATTTAAGATCTTTATGGCGATTCATGTTTTTCTCAAACCGGGCTTTCAGAGTTCTGAGCAGTTCCTCGCGCTGTGTTGATGGCAGCTCTCTTTTATTGCTATTCATGTTGTTGACATTTATTGGGTAACGTTTTGGCGGCAGGTTTTGTTTCTGATTTGAAGCACGGTCCAGGTAGCGGAACTGAAGATCGTTAATGGCAAACTGGTGACTGAGCGGGAGAAATTTGACTTTTTCCTACCGGATCTGAAGTGGTAAAGACAGTATATGATTTGTGTCTTAGAACGGATTATTTTTTCTTTTCATATCGAAATTCTCCCGAAGGGTCAACCTGCTTGAACGCAACAACCACTCCATTCTCTAAAATAAAAACGAAGTTGAAATCAGGATACTCTTTTATCCTGAATGTAAGCGGCTTAACGGGTATCAATTGGATTCTGGGCTGCCCCGGAAGATTCAAGCAGAGAGTTTTATCGATAAATTCAACACTGACAACACTGCCTGCACGTGTATAATTACCGATATATTTCAGAAGAAGGTCAGGATTGCTCAATGCAGCATCCGTTTTTTTTGTGAAGGTTGCCTGAGATTCATCAAGAGAAACGTAAAGGGCATCAATACTGCCCTGTGGATTAGTAATA
Source organism: uncultured Porphyromonadaceae bacterium (assembly GCA_964416825.1). GTDB lineage: Bacteria > Bacteroidota > Bacteroidia > Bacteroidales > UBA12481 > UBA12481. Next base: position 9,246 of record CAYQFT010000058.1, on the reverse strand, counting down.
AAATTAAGTGACCAGAGACCAAACTGCTCATCATTTGGCGTATCAAACCGGTCGTAATGGTAATGTGTAAGCGGCAGTTTCATGGAGTGAAAATCGAACGCCAATGCAGTATCTTTCAAGGTTATGTTAATGACTCCGTATGCCTGATTCTCATATTGTCCGGCATAGTCGGACAATATATGTGATGGCTTGGTTCCGGGAATACGGTCAGCTCCGGCTTTACTCCGGCCTTCTTTTCCGGTTTTTTTACTTTCGATTTTATCTTTTAGCACCCTTTCGCTCCAGGGAGTCTGGTCGAGCCCCAGCAGTCTTTCATAAATATTATAAGAGATTATGTCATAAAGCTGAGCGCCCTGGTCCCCGATAACAAAAACAATTACTCCGATACTGTCATACGGCATAGAAGAAATCTGCGAATGGAATCCCGGCAGGTCGCCACCATGATCGATCAGGAAATGCCCCCGGTATGATGAGGTAAACCTGCCCATGCCATAATTAACATTAAGCAATTCTTTGTATCCTTTATTCTCAAGCGCGCTATTTGGAAGTGCAATCGTGGGTTCCAGGGTTGCTTTAATAACAGTTTCCGGAATGATTTGGGTACCCTTGAATTTACCGTTGCTCATCAGGGTGATGAGCCATTTCGACATATCATTTATGTTTGAAATAATGGCTCCTGCCGGTCCGACTGCTTCCTGGTCTTCATATATCGGAATGCGATAAAGGATGGTAGTATCCCTTTTTTCATTGTAGGGAATTCCATGGTCAGGATTTTCTTTCATTTCATTAACCGTGAAAACAGTGCTATTCATTTCCAGTGGATTGAAAATATTCTCCTGGACGAAGTTTTCCCATTTTCTTGAACTCAGGAGCTCAACAATATATCCCGAAGAGACATACATCAGGTTATTGTACAGAAATCCCTGCCTGATTGGCTGACTGGGTTCCAGATATTTTAACCGGTCAAAAAGTTCTTTACGGCTAAAATCAGATTTATACCATATCAAATCATGACGGGATATACCCGTTCGATGCGAGAGCATGTCCCTGATTGTGACAGAATTATTCAGGTCACTGTTAAAGAACTCGATAGAAGGCACATAATTCCGGATGGGTTTATCCCAATCCAGTTTACCCTGATCAACAAGCATTCCGATAGAAACAGCTGTAAAAAGCTTGGTGTTCGAGGCAATTTGATAAAGTGTGTTTGGGGTAACCGGAAGTTTATTCTCGTAATCACGGTATCCGTACCCTTTAGCCATAATCAATTTGTCTTTGTAAACAATTCCGACACCGGCTCCGGCAATGTTCCAGTCCACCAGGATTTTTTCCATGTAAGTATCAAAACCCTTAAGCTTTTTCGATACATCATTGGGTTGGCAGAATAGGTTCAATGGAAGGCATAAAAGAAAGAAACAAATTGTTCTCATGTTTTTTGGATTAGGGGGTTGGCATGAATTATTGGTAAATCATTCATCCCTAAAAGGTAACGAAGAAAAATGAGAATGCCAAATCGTATTAATGGATGATCCATTTGAGAGAATTGGGTTGCACAATATGTCCCTTGCATGGACAGGGCATCTAACTTATCCTGAAAATTGTTCCTTGCCCGGAAATACTATTATTCAAGGAAGCAAATTTCTCCTGAAAGATTCAGTAAATTTGAAATAGACAAGCTTGACTTTTGTTTTAAAATAGATAGCACGTTCTCTTATATTTCAAGCATCGGAAAGGGTTTGGGTGCCGGATCGCCCAGATTTAATTCATATTCTTCAAAACAACCGATTATGAAAAATAAAATTTGCATTGTCCTTTTTGTTCAATTTTTCCTCGTCAGTCATTTCATCATTGGACAAGGTCTTAAATCAGATCAAATTGATTCCATAGTTAGTCGATCTATTGAAAGGACACCGCAAGCTGGTATTGCGGTAGCAGTGGTAAAGGATGGAATAGTGGTTCATTCAAAAGGTTATGGAGTCATTTCCATTTCAACCGGGCAAAAAATTAATGAAAATACACTATTCGCGATTGCTTCTAATAGTAAATCATTTACTACTACCGCTTTAGCTATACTTATTGATGAAGGAAAGCTAAATTGGAATGATAAAGTTGTTGATCATATTCCAGAGTTTAAAATGTATAACCCTTATGTCACAGCAGAGTTCAATATTCAGGATCTGCTCACTCATCGCTGCGGTCTTGGGGAGGGTGTAGGAGATTTAATGTATTATCCGGATGGTGCTGATTTTACGATCAAGGATGTAATAAATAGTTTCCAGTATCAAAAACCAGTCTCTGCGTTTCGTACAAAATACGATTATGATAACATGCTATATGTGGTGGCAGGAGAAGTAATTGCAAGGGTAAGCGGAATGAGCTGGGACGAGTTTGTGGAAAACAAAATCATGAAACCAATAGGTATGACCAGGTCCGCTGGTTTATATGAGAATTTGAAGGACAAAAGCAACGTTGCAATACCTCACTTTAATGCCCATGGTGCTCTCAGAGAATCAGGGTCAATCATTCTACCAGGTGAAGACATATATGGTGCAAGTGGAATTTATTCCAGTGTGAATGATATGAGCAAATGGCTATTACTACATCTGAATGAAGGGAAGTTTGGTAAGGACCTAACCCATCAGTTAGTTTCGGGAAAAAATCATGCCGAATTATGGAAACCCTATACGAATATAAGTTTTAATGTAAAACCAAGTTTGCCCTATAGATCTCATTTTGCGGCTTATGGCCTTGGATGGGATCTCGCTGATCAGAACGGCTATATAATTGTTGAACATACAGGTGGATTACCTGGCATGCTTTCAAGAGCGGTTTTAATTCCAGAGCTCAATGTTGGAATTGTTGTTCTAACCAATACAGATCCTGGCGGTTATAGTGTTTTGTCAATTAGTTCCGAAATTCTGGATTCCTTCATTGGGGTTCCACGAAAAGACTGGATCACGGAAATCGAAGATTGGGTAAAAGTTACCGAAACAAAGGGAGACTCTGTTACCAATGCAGTTTGGAACACCGTTTCGAATGCGAAATCTGATAACTTAAATTTCAATGACTACATAGGCACCTATAAAGACAATTGGTTCGGAAATGTCGAGATATTTTTAAAAGATGGGAAATTGTGGTTTAAGGCATTGCGATCACCCAAGCTAACCGGTGAAATGTGCTTTTACAAATCAAATACGTTTGCGATAAAGTGGAAATTAATTGACATGCCCTGTGACGCCTTTGCTATATTTAATTTGGATGAGAATGGAAAAGCAATTGGAATAAAAATGAAAGCAATATCACCCAACATAGATTTTAGCTTTGATTTTCAGGATTTAGACTTGAGACGAGTTGAGAATTGAATTTAAGCCTTCCCAAATTGGCACCTATTCCGGCAAAACTTTCAGCCTGTCCGGCCTATTGTTTCACCACCCGTAAGGTTTGTGTCGACCGCCGGTCATTGATTCTGAGAAAATAGATCCCGGAGGAGAGTCCCGAAAAATCCTGTTGTTCAATCTGCTGGCCTTCCCAGAGCAGTTGCCCCATGGAATTCATCAGGGCAAAATTCTCCCGGCCGGTGGAGTTTTGCAATATAATCCTGGCGCTGAACGGATTGGGCAGTATCCGGATCGGGGAGTCAGCGGAAATCAATGGATCATCGATACCCGAACCGCTGCCCAGGTTATAGAGGTACCCGTTGGAATGATACTTTGTTTTCCAGTCCGATATCAGCGTAGTGAAATCGGTGACAATGACATCGCCTTTATCAACCCAATTCAGCAAGGGTTTAATAACGGAATCCTCAACGAAGCCTAAGTCAGTGTCCAGCTGGGTAGGTGTTACGTGAAAGGATGAGGTGAGCATGCGTGTGGCCGGCACGGTGTTGTCATCATACAGGTGGATCAATTCGATGATGCTCGGAATATCTCCTTTGTACTGACCTACGCAGGAGATGTTCCCTTCAGGATCATCGACAAAGAAATTATGCCGGTCTTTTGGTCTCCAGACACCGCTGACAACGGGGTCACTCGAATGGCTCGGGGTTGCGCTGCCCATCAGGATCTCGCCGCGCCAGACCGCCCACGGATAGACGGATCCGGTGACCGGAACCCGGTACCGGTCCCAATGCTGAAAATTTGGAATATCGGGATCCCATATGTGGCCCCCGATGATCCTGGATCCGCCAACCCCCAGCGAGTCGAGCAGATGCGCCACATCGGTATAATTGTACCCTAGCTTTTCGTGCGAATGCGGATCGATAATAACCCCCAGATCCTCCTTCATGTATCGCAGGAAATTCTTGCCATTGGTAGTCCGCATGGTCAGGGAATCCTCATACATCAGGGCGCCCAGCAGGATCTTCCAATCCGGCTGAAATGACCACGAGATGGCATACCTTTTGGCAAGATTCGCCATGTCGATCATATTTCTCCTGGCATGTAAAAAGTTTTGCCGCGATTCCTCGCTGCCCATGACGCCAGCCGGTGTATTATCCTCGATATGCGTAAAAAGGACTACATAAACCGGGTGAGGTTGTGCTATGGAAATGCAGGGGTGGAGGAACAGGAATGCTGCTAAAAGGATAATATGTATCAGCTTCAGCTTCATGCACTTCGAATATTTATAAAAGTTATTCATGTTGTATGGTTTATATAAAAAATTGGTTAACACGCAGGAACAAGTTTGGCGCAATTTTATTTCGTCAGGTGCAGGTTCAGGAATGGTAACCATTTTAAGCCTTTCATTCCCAAAAGTTAACGAATGGTTTTGAACCCGCCAAATCTTTATTCTGATTGACCAGATGCTTATTGACAGTTAATTTGCAGACTCAAAGCAGTCCGTCATTAGTTCATCCTCCACCGCCTTGCCGAGATCGAGCAGCAGATATTCCTGCTCGTGGAGGGCCCAGTTGAAGTGGTTTTGGCTTCCCCCCGGCTGGGTTTTGAAAGTGCCGATATAGCCGTCGGCATCAATCACTTTGCCCACCCCTACGTAATGGTAATTGTCGGTGAACGGACGTACCCGGAATGGAGTGATGTAATCCTTATCCAGGTCCAGTACCATGTAATTCTTATAAATCAGGTCGTTGATCCGCCGTCCGATCTCCCCCGCGAGTTCCGTTTGTTTCAGCGTTACGGGCCAGAGTCCTGAGTGAATTTATCAACAAGATACAGCACAAAATGATTTTGCTGCCTAAATTAGAGGATCCATCCAACTATCGTCATGCATTACTTTAAACAGTGCATTGCCATGAAAAAAGTTAAACTCTTGATTATCCTGGTTTTGGTTGCCTTTGATGCGCAGCCGCAACAACCCTTGCGATTGGGATTGAACTTCCCTTTCAGGAATCCCGAATTAACCTCAATTGAAAATTTCATGGAGCATATCGGCCAGTCGGGCGCTCAGCTTTACCGGCAGCTAACGTATGCCGATTTGATCTGGTCAACTGTGGAACCCCAGAATAACCAATGGAATTTCGGATTCAGTGACTCTGTCTTCAAAGGCTATCCCCAGTTCGAGTATGCAGCTAACCTGTATAGCTTCACGGTAGAAGACATCGGATACCAGGTTCCCTGGAAGGCATGCGAAACGCCGGGATGCGGCTGGAATGCACGGAATGACAGTGCTGACACTAAGGATTACCTGAAAACCTGTATTGACCGGTACAGCTCCACGGTTAAATACTGGGACCTGGGAAATGAAGCAGAAGAAGGCAGATATCCGGCCGGCTTGCCCATGCTGGAATTTGCGAGATTTTTTGCGCACAATTATCGCTGGATCAAAAGCATCAATCCGGATGTAAAAGTGATATTGCCGGCCACTGTGGGAACGTACGGGGTTCCCCTGCAAAACAAGTATAACTGGTTCAGGACCATGTTCGGACTGGGGGCTGGCAAAAGCTGCGATATTATCGGGTATCACGATTATAATTCCTGGTGGACGATGCCGGTGCACATTGACTCCATCATGAAGATTAAAGCCAGTTTTGGGTTGCAGGAGAAACCTTTATGGTTATCAGAGAGTTCCAGCTCCTCGGTCCATACGAGTATTTCTCCAGCCTATTCTTCGGTTGATGAACAGGCGGCTGATGTGTGGAGGAGAAGCTGCCTGGCCTGGGGCAAAGGGGTGGAGATGTTTATCTGGCATGGCTGCTGGAGCAGTGATGTACCTTCTGTATGGGCTGAATTTGGCTTGCTTGACCATCACGGGCAGAAAAAGAAATCGTATCATTCCTACCGGCTTCTGGCGGATAAAATTATTGAATTTGAGGAAGTTGAAATAGTGAGCCAGGGAACAATATCAGACAACAACGATGATCCCAATGGAGGCAACGGGATTTGGGTGGTAAAATTTGTTGTGAAGGGTGAAAACAAGTATGTCATGTGGAGCCGGAACAACCTTTCCTATTCTGTAAGGCCTGTTCAGGCGATGAAATACAAAATCACGCAGGTGGTCCCTGTGACCATTTCCCCCAATGGCGAAACAGTCGCTTTCCGAACAGATTCCGCGGTGGTTCCCGCAAACGATGCATACCGGTTTACCCTGTCGAACCTGCCAATCCTGGTTGAAGAGAGCCGCGATTTAAGTTCGGTGACCACTTTGAAAAGCGAGGACAGGCTGTTTGAGGTTTTCCCGAATCCAGCCGTTGAAACTCTTGGAATAAGAAGTTTCGCTGATAAAACCGAACGTTTCCGGATAACCGATATATCAGGAAAACACATGGTGGAATTAGAAATCCCCAAGAACGGGTGTTCAAGAATTGATATCAGTAAATGGGGTAACGGCGTTTATCTCGTGATATCGCAGGACCACCTGAAATCTCAAAGAATTGTGATAAGCCGATAGGGATTTACCCATCTTATCTGAAATACTCTTTCACAAAATGGTGCATTTCCACGGCAGTCATTTTATCAGTGGCTTTCAGAACAATCATTTTATCTTCAAAAAGATAGTCGTCTTTCAGCAGATTATATAATTCTTTTTTAGCATCGGTTGGGCCAAAAAGGAGAATCTCGTCATAATGATATGATTTAATCCCACAAAGTTCAGCTCAATAGCCGGCCAAAGCATTACACAATTGCTGCTAAGAATTGCAAGATTCACACATTTGAACGTGGTTACCCAACCATTTCCGAAAACAGGACATTGATTGTTGTTTCAAGATCATCGCTGACACCGGGGTGGGGTCGTGATGTCTGGATTGATGCACTGCGCACTGCGGTGAGCCACCGGAAGCGCTCGGCTTCGTCAAGGGCGGCAATGGGTCCGCCGCCCTTTTCGCCCGAGGCTATTTTACTGAAGGCTTCAAGGTTGCTCCGGATCTCATCCAGGTCTGCATCGGGTTTCAGCGCCAGGATCCTCTCTTCCCGGAGGTGAAACTTCATCCGGATGAATTTTTCTTTTTTACAGAATACAATCACGCCGGCATTGACGAATTCTTCACGTTCGACAACAGGAACAACCCGTATGATGGCATATTCAAATAAATGCTTTTGCTGCATCCTGTGCTTCTTTTATAAACTGTTCTGAATCATTCAGGCGCTGACGCAAGAAACTGAAATATACGGTTTTTAACTGATCGGGAGTCTCATTTTGTGAATCCCAGAGTAACCATTCATCCGGTATCAGCTGAACGATCTCACGGATTTTATCTTCACTCAGGATTTCCTTGCAAAGCCGGTCGGCTTCTTCGAGTTGAGTGGCCTGAGGTAGTAAGACATGGTCTTTGATATAGGGAAAGGGGCCTGTGGCTTTGGCTTCCCATCCATCCCAGTTGTAATGGAACCAGAGGCATGATCCATGGTCGATCAGCCATAATTCCTTGTGCCACAATAGCATATTAGTGTTCCGGAACGATCGGTCGACGTTGGTGATCAGGCTATCGAGCCAGACAATTTTTGAGGCCAGTAACGGGTCAAGTTTTGTAACTGCCGGATCATAAGTAAAAGCGCCCGAGAGGAAATGTAATCCCAGGTTCAGCCCCTGACTGGCCTTTAAAAGGTCCTGGATTTCCTCATCGCCCTCGGTGCGGCCAAAGCACTCATCCAAACCCGCGAAAACCAGCTCAGGCACTTTCAGACCTAATGCCCGGGCAATCTCGCCACCGATAAGCTCGGCAATCAGGGTTTTTACGCCATGCCCGCTGCCCCTGAACTTGACCACATACTTGAATCCATCATCGGCCTCGGCTAATGCAGGCAGTGATCCCCCTTCCCGGAGGGGTTGCATATAACGGGTGACAGTGACGGTTCTCAGGGTTTCCATTTATCGGACGACCTATTTTTTCAGGCTATCCACCAGGGTTCTAATACCTTCAGCAACCGGGGTAGCTCCAAAACCAAACCGGTTCTCGAATTTACTGCTGTCGAAGATGTAGTCCTGGTCATACTGATACAGCATCTCCGGGAATTCCCGCATCATCGGGATAAAAAGACCCAGTATCTGCAGCAATACTTTGGGAGCTTTCTGGATTCTGGGCTCAGTTTTTATTTCCTTGGCCAGTAATTCGATCCATTGCTGCGTGGTGAGCTTTTCTTTGGTGGTAGGGACGTGCCACACCTGGTTGAACGCATCGGGAGTATTCCCTAAGATAGCCGTGGCTTTTGCCGCATCAGGCGTATAGGTGTAAGTATGTATTTTACCGGGGTTTCCCATTACCTGTGCTTTTTTCCCTTTGAGGAAGTTCTCGGCAACCATGATGGTGAGGGCGCTGTTTTTATTATCGGGACCGTAAAAATCGGCTGCCCGGGCGATCAGAGCGGTGAGGTTCTTATTCTCAACGGCATCCAGCACCATATCCTGGAGAGTCTTCCTGATTTTCCCCTTCTCACTGGGCGGGAGAATCGGAGCTTCCTCGGTCATGAAGGGGATTGCAGTCTTTGCGTACATGTACACATTATCAAAGAAAACCAGTCGGGCATTGTGCTTTATGCACGAATCAATAACTGTCTGCAGGAATGGCGGCCATGTTTTTTGCCAGACTTTGAGGTTGTATTCAAACCCGATGGTTACGTACACCACACTGCTGCCGGCTATGGCCTGATCCACCTGTTTGGGGTCGAGCATATCGGCTGGGAACAGCTCGTCAGTATCATTGACTTTGCGGGGATTTCTGCTTACCAGACGAATCTGATCGGTATAATTCTTCAACTCTTTTGCTAATGGAACGCCAATTCCACCGCCTGAACCCAGTATTGTCTGTACCATATTTTCAGATTTATGTTTTATGTATCGGGAACGGTTAAA
>CAYQFT010000057.1:0-18633 GCA_964416825.1 uncultured Porphyromonadaceae bacterium | reverse complement strand
ATGGGAGGGTAATGCCTCTGATCTTACGAAGATCTTTACGCAGAAATACATTGCCCTGTTCCTGATGGCAAATGAAGCATGGTCTGAGGCGAGAAGAACCGATGTTCCGGTTCTTCCTCTTGCTTATAACAGCGCTTACCCTGACCATAACCGGGCTCCTTTCAGGGTTCCTTACCCACAAACCGAAGCTGGGTTAAATTCAGTTAACTTCCAGCAATTCCAGGGAAATGTTAAGGATTATTTCTGGGGACAGAAAATGTGGTGGGATACCCGGACAGGTGTTCAATAGTCAAGTTTACTCATGTTTTCCTGATTTAACAGAACAGGATAAATCGTAAACGATAGATTTTTAAAAATGGAGAGGTACAGAGATGTCCCTCTCCGTTTTTTTTCGCAATATGTATACTAATTTTGTTATCAAAATATTCCGGCCATGAAAATTAAGCTGCTACTGATTGCCTTGATTCTTCCCTTTTCACTTATTGCCCAGAAGGAATGCAAAGTGCTGCTATCCGGGCTCGACTCGGTATATATCGGGAAATGTAAGAACGGCCTCGCCAACGGTTCCGGGGAAGCCTGGGGGCGATTCCATTACAAGGGAAAGTTTATCGGCGGATATCCAGAAGGCGCGGGCAGAGCCGATTACCCCGACGGTACTGTTTATGACGGATATTGGAAAGCGGGATTAAAGCATGGAAAAGGCACAATATATTTTAAGGAAAACGGTAAAGAGGTTCAGAGGACCTGGATATGGGAAAACGATATCAGGCTTAAAGAGGTGCTGCCTCCACCCTATAAGGTAATCACCCAGCGAAACGTTAGCAGGATGCGGGTTTATAAGCAAGGTGCGGAAAACCAGGTATGGTTTTATCCCAATTCCATGGGTGGCGTCTCCAGCGATTTTCAGGATATGCAACTTGCTGGCAGCAGCGGTCGGGAATCGAAATTCAGTCCTAAATACGGATTCGAGGATGTAGTTTTTCCGTTTAAAGGATCCATCCGTTATAAAGCATGGAACAAACTTAGGACCGCTCAATTTGAACTGGTTGTAGAAATTGAAATCTCGGAGCCGGGAAACTGGATCGTGGAGATTCAGAACTAAATCGGGTTTTCAAACACAAATGTTGATTCAATAAGGAAACGCTTATGAAATTGAGTAGGATCCCACTTCTGTTACCCATAGTTGTGCTGCTTTTAACAGGCATCGTCTCATGCAATAGTAATAAACAGCGACAGAATAGTAGCGCAACCGTAGAATACTTCAGGAATCTTCTGACAGCTCAAACGCCGTTCGACCTGGAGAAGGGCATTCATCCTTTGACTGCGCGCCAGGCTAAAAGAATCAACAGCTATAAATTTACGATTGATTCAACCGGCCGCCTGTTGTCGGTTGAATATGTCAGGGATGGACTGCTTCTGGGCTACTCTTCGATGGGATTTGCTGCGAAAGTCACTTATGAATATTCAGGTAATAAGCAGAATAAGTACTATTTCAGCTATAAAAACGAACCTATCGAGAATGCCGGAGTGTTTCGGGCGGAGTATACACTTGATAAAAATGGAGTCCGCGAGGGACTCGAGTTTTTTGGCCGTTACGGCGAGAGGGTCGAAAACAAGAACCGGATACATTCCTTCAGATGGGAGGTTCTGCCGGATGGGATGGTAAGGGAACTCCGCTATGATCTTACCGGTAAAGAGACGGTACTGAATCCGTTCTGCCCCTTTTATGAACTCAGGTTTACCTATAATGAAAAAGGCTATGTAACCCGGATGGCCAATTACAAAGCCGACACGCTTTACAATTGTACGGCCGAAAACTGCGGTGAGGTTGGGGTATCTTATTTTGTTTTTGAGCCTACGGAGAGCGGGGATGTCGTGAATTTTTCGGTTTACAATGCCGGAGGACTAACTTCGAACGTCTATTGGGGCTGGTCGAAGCGCATCAATACGTTTGACCGTAACGGCTACCTTTTGGAATCAGTTTTTTATGATCAGGACGGCGAATACATCGGTGGCAAAAGGGTTCCTGTCGTCAGGCATGTGTATGACAAGCACGGTGCTGTCACTGAATCCTGGAACCTGGATAAAGACAGGAATCCTTATGATAATCCAGAAAACAAGGTGTGCCGGACCATTTATAAATATGACAAGCATGGGACCCGGTTGGAGACTCTTCGTTTCGACAAGGAGGGTAAGCCGGTCAATGTAAGATATGATTTAACCAATTGTTGTTGTTTCTGACGTCTGTTTAATCGGTTTCCGGAACTTTTCTCTTCAGGAATTGTATTACCCGTATAATCAAACTATAAAAAGAATTATGGCACTCAGAACAACATCAATCAGATTGATTGTAATCGGAATAATTTCGTTTGGCATGTTTTCCTGTGCCACTAAAACCGGCACGGATAAAGCTCACAATGGTATCGAGTATTTCCGGAACCTGCAGTTTTCAGAAACTCCCTTTGATATTGAAAAAGGGATACATCCGCTTACTGCCGATCAGGCTAAGACGATAAACAGCTATAAGTTTACCTATGACGATTCAAGGCGGCTGCTTTCTGTTGAGTTTGTCCGGAATAATGTTTTGCTGGGTTATTCATCGATGGATGGTGCTGCAAAAATCGTTTATGAATACACGGATAATAAGCAAATCAGGCACCTGTTCAATAAGGAAAATGAGCCTATTGAATCGGGTGGGGTAGCAAAAGAAGAATATACGCTCGACAACAAGGGCATCCGTACAGGGCTTAAGTTCTATGGAAAAGACGGCACGCCGGTAGAGAATAACAACAAAATCCATTCGTGGGTCTGGAGTATTCTTCCCGACGGAATGGTTCGTGAGCTGAGATACAATCTTGCAAACGAAGAGGTTGTGATGAATCCCTTCTGTCCTTTTTATGAACTCCGTTTTACCTACAATGAAAAAGGGTATGTTACCCGTATGGCCAACTATATGGCTGATACTCTCTACAACTGCACAGCTGAGAACTGCGGGGATATCGGGGTATCTTACTTCTTATTTGATCCCAATGAACATGGGGATCTTAAGAGTTTTTCCGTTTTTAACGTTACCGGCCGCATGTCGAACCTATACTCAGGGTGGTCAAAGCGTGTCAATACCTTTGATGAGAATGGTTATGTGACTGAAACGGTGATTTATGATCAGGACAATGAGTTGCTCAGCGGAAAAGGTGTGCCAGTTATTCAAAATGCCTATGATACCCATGGAGCATTGGTTGAGTCTAAAAACCTCGACAAGGACAGGAATATTGTAAATCATCCCCAGACAGGTGTCGCAATCACAGAACATAAATATGATCAGGAAGGTCAGCGCATAGAGACACTCCGTTTTGACAAGGACAGAGTTCCGGTTAAGATTTAGTCATTGACACAAGGTAATTAGCAGAATGAAATACAGAGACCTGATTCTTATCTGTTGTTTTTCGGTTATTCTTCCGACAAGCGGATGCACAGGCCGGAAAGCAGAAAACAAGCCTCTTGAGACGGCAGAAGTGTCGAAAACAAAAACCCCGGTAACTATTCCGACGGAGGTATCTTTATTATTAAAAGATTTGGAAGAAAGCGGGGACTATGTTAACGGGAATCTTTTCCCGTCACTTATAAAGGCTTCAATCGTAAAGGAGAGCCTTGATCAGAATATACTTTTAGTAGATCTCAGGTCTGCTACCGATTTTTCATCGGGTCACATAAAGGGAGCAGTGAACAAGGATTTCAAGGAACTTCCCGCGTACTTCGAGACCGCTATCAAGCCTTTTGAATTTGATAAAATCATTATGGTTTGCTCTGATGGACAGGTTTCGAGCTATACCACCTGTCTGCTTCGGTTGATGGGTTATGGGAACGTATATGCGATGCGCTGGGGTATGAGTTCCTGGAATGACAACTATGCCCGCGAGGGCTGGCTTCGTGGCGTTTCGGGAAAATTCGAAAACAATCTGGAAACGACTACTCACGAGCGACCGGCTCCCCAAAGGATGCCTGAATTGAATACAGGCAAGCTTTCAGGTGCTGAAATCGGCACAGCCCGGTTCACCAAGCTTTTTGCCGATGGAACGAGGGACATCCTCATCTCTGCAGATGAGGTGTTTGCTGATCCTTCAAAGTATTTTATCATCAATCTGGAAAGAAAGGATAAATACGACGATGGCCATATCCCTGGAGCGGTGAGATATAAGCCAGAGGCAACCCTGGGATTTGCCGAAGAGATGGCCACCATACCAACGGATAAAACGGTTGTTGTTTATTGCGGGACAGGTCACAATTCGGGGTTTGCAACCGCATTTCTCCGACTTTTTGGCTACGATGCACGAACCCTCAGGTATGGCAACAACAGTTTCATGTTCGACCGAATGGTGAGCCAGAAAGCGGCGTTGTCCTGGGTTCCCTTTGCAGCGTCAGATGTGAATAAATTTGAGGTAGTAAGGTAGGGATAGCCCAAAATTCATCATTCACATCCACCATCCAGTTTCTTACGCGCGAGTTGCCTTGATGCGAAGTATTTCTTTTTGAGGCTGTCGGGCATGCTGTTGAATTCAGCAAACATCCTTCCTGCCCGGGAGCGGGTTTCGAACAGGGCATTTTCACGTGCCGAGAGTTTCTCTCCGGTGAAATTGGTATTGATCATGGTCTTTTGCCATTCATCCAGTCCCCCTTTCATGAGGAACGTATTCCTGTAGTTCAAGCCCCTGGCAATGATGAAAGCTTCACGGGCATTCAAATCATCGTTGGCGAAAAGAATGTTCTTCATGTTTTTGTCTGCTGAGAAATTCGCGGGTATCCTTTTCGAGAAATTACTGAAGGGAATGTTAACAGATCCGGGGATATTCATTTTCAAGAATTCGTCTGTGGGCCTGAGGTCTATGAGCTGAACGGTTTGGTCCTCATTAACAACGAATCGGGCAACCTGATCGACCGTAAACCAGTATTTCTCATCGTTCAGGAGGCTGACCAGCCTATCCGGTTTTGATTTAATCAATCTCGTTTCCCGGGAAGGCAGGAATGCCAGGAGCAGGCCCAGAAAGATAAGCACGGCGGATAACTTAACTCTTGTATTCATCCTGATGATTATAATTCGTTGGTGATATCAGGCCTTGCAAATCTTTTCTCGGCTGCCTCTGCCAGCCAGAACATGGCGGCAGCTGCGATTATCAGAAGAAAAGTAAATAATCCGGGTGACATGCCCAGGGCTTCATTGATTTTGACCGGGCCTTTATATTCTGCGTTCGCCAATCCCTGTATCAACGGGTATGTTTCAGCAAACAGGAAAGCTCCGGCCAGTCCGCCTGCAAAGAATACCATTGCATCGATTTTTCCAATGGAGAGTGCGCTCAGTCCGGTTCCCGGACAGAATCCTCCCATGATAAATCCGGCGCCCATGATTACTCCGCCCACAATTGAAGCTGTAACATAAAATTCATTAACGAATACCAGATTGAGGTTCAAAAGCCCAAAGAAGCTCATGAGCTGTGAGCCGACGAGTGCTACAATGGCTGCAGTAAAGAAAACCTTGATTACGGTGGTGTCGTATCCGTAAAACATTCCGGCAAGTTTTCGGCTTGATGAAAATCCGGCCTGTTCGAGTGCAGCGCCGAAGCCTATTCCGATCAGCAGTGCGAACAGCAGGTCGAGCCATTCCGGAACGGATATAAATGTTGAGAGTGGTCCCATAATTTTTGCAGTATTAATCAGATCCAGTTTTTACGGAAGAACCAGGCGAAAAGGTAGGCTGAGCCGAAAATGGCGACCATGGTCACAAACCCGGCCAGGGAGAGTACTGCCATGCCTGACAATGCAGCGCCGCTTGTACAGCCCCGGGCCAGCTGGGCTCCGTAAACAAAAAGCAAACCGCCCAAAAAGGCAAAAACCAGCCTTCGGGCATTTGAGATCTTCGGGGATTTCTCGATTTTGAATTTGAGCCTCTTTGAAACGGCACCGGAGAGGAACCCGCCGATAACGACGCCGAGGATTTCCAGTGTCAGCCAGTTTTTAAGGGGCTTCTTGCCGTTCTCGAAATACTTGCTGTAAAATGCTGATTTCTGCGCGTGGTCGGGGGCCACGGCGCCTACTGCGGAAACCACGCAGTATTTAAGGCCGCCGCTGGCACCCAGACCCCGGCCTGACAGGTACATGGCGAGGAGCAGGACCAAGCCAAGCATGGTACCTGCCAGATAAGGATTCATATAGGGTTTTTTCATCACGTGATTGACGGATGCTTTAGGCATGCCGATTGATCAAAAATAGCAATTTTGGTTATCTTTAGAACAGTTGCGATATCCGTTGGGTTTTTGCCTAACGCCGCTCTGTTTTGCTGATATTGTGGCTAGGGGAAATCAAGAAGTTATTTAAGCTGTGAAAATGCGTTTTTGGCAAGGTTCAATGATCACTTCCGGCTTCATAGCAGGGGTCCTCTTTCTGATTTCCCCTGGCTGTGAAAAGGCTTCCGATAAGATAACCGAACCAGCCTTACCTGTAGTCGTCACGCTTGAAACAGTTGGCATTTCAGGTACCGCTGCATTCAGCGGAGGCCGGATTATATCAGCCGGATCATCTCCCATAACCGCGCGTGGTGTATGCTGGAACCTGGCAGGAAATCCCACCCTGAACGATCAAAAGACGGTGGATGGATCGGGCAGCGGAACATTTTCCTCTGCAGTCGAAGGTCTCAGTGAAGGGACCTCCTATTTTGTCCGTGCGTATGCCGTTAATGCAGTGGGCATTGCCTATGGGGGACAGGAATTATTCACTACGGTTACCGTGCCTGAAGTCAGGACATCAGAAGTGACCGCGATAACCGGTTCAACCGCAATTTCAGGGGGGAAGGTTATTTTTTGCGGAGGGGCATCGGTCACTTCACGCGGTGTATGCTGGAGTACAAAGGAGTACCCTACTATTGCAGATTCCAAAACAAGGAATGGTAAAAATATTGGCTCCTTCGAGAGCGTTTTAACAGAATTAGTACCCTTAACTGTCTATTATGCCAGAGCCTATGCTACAAACAGTGCAGGCACCGGGTACGGAATGCAGGTGCGTTTTACTACACATTAGAAACCAATAAATCAACAATCATGCGTTTTTCATCAGTATTCAGCTCAGTCATGGTTCTAACCTGTCTGTTTGCCTGCAATAAAGACGGGAAGGATTCATTCAATCTGGATTGTGATGACCCGGATTCAGGGCTCGTTTTACATCTCTCTTTCGACGAGCAGAGCGGTTCGACCGCTCTGGATTGCACATCGAATCAATTCAATGGAATTTTGCAGGGTGTGGATTGGGCATCAGTGGATAACGAAAAAAAAGCTATAGAGTTTGACGGTACGGATTCCCTGATCATACCCTCTTTTATCACCGAAACCGGACTGAAGGCGGAACCAAGGTTTGGGTCAGTTTCCATTACCTTCAAGTTCAGGGCTTTTGACGGGGATATCCAGCCCCTGTTCTATTACGGAGAATCGGATCCCGGCAGTCCGCATAACAGCATGATAGCCGAAGTCGGACATAAAATGGATGTCAATGACAGGAAACTTTATTTTACCATTGTCAATAAGCGGTTCTGTTTTGATTCGAATGAAAACCTGGAAGAGAACTGTTGGTATCATTTTGTGGCGGTGGTCGGTGCGGAAGGGAATACAGGTTATCTGAACGGAGTTGAGATGACTAACCGGCACTATAACCTGGGTTCCGATTCGACCTATACGGATTTCTTCCCTTCCGTGACGACAAAGGAACTATTCACCCTGGGCTATGGCCGCTATGGCATGTGCGATGATTTCTTTCACTTCAATGGCTATATCAGCGATTTCAGGGTTTATAACCGTGCACTCTCATCTCCGGAAGTTAAGGAGTTGTATAACAAGGAGTTGCTGCAATGAGAATTGTCTTAACAATCTCGTTGGCTGGCCTTTTACAATGCTCTCTTTTTCTGGAATCGTGCACCAACAGGTCCTCATTGCCAGCAGATCAGGCCGAAACCCTGCAATCCGTTTCTTCATTCCCGGTTGGAGTAGCTGTTGGGGAGGATTTATTGAAAGACCATAACGCATACCGGCATGTCGTTTTAAGCGAGTTCAACAGTTTAACGCCTGAAAATGCTGGTAAAATTGAGGCAATACATCCCGCTGAAGATGTTTTTGATTTTTCAGGTCTGGATAGCATAGTCGCTTTTGCCCTTAAGAATGGAAAGCGAGTACATGGAACCACCCTCGTATGGCATGAGACCAGCGAACTGTCCTGGTTGAAAAACTTCCAGGGAGACTCGGTTGCATGGGAGAATCTGTTAAAAAATCATATTCAAACGGTTGTCAGGCATTACAAGGGAAAAGTTGCCTCGTGGGATGTTGTTAACGAGCCGTTGCACGAAGATGGAAGCTTACGAATGGAAGAGGGCGCCAGGGGCGATAACCCAGGCAGCATATGGGCGCGGCATCTCGGCAGGGACTACATTGCCAGGGCATTTCAATATGCTCGCGAGGCAGATCCCGGCGCACTGCTGTTCCTGAACGATTTCGATCTGCAGTACGCTAAATTTCAGCCTAAAATTGATTCGGTCGTCGCATTAGCAGCGGATTTCAAGAGGAGGGGAATTCCTGTTGACGGATTGGGCATGCAGATGCATATCGGTGTTTCGGCCAGCAATGAAGAGATCGCTTCCGGTTTGCGCCAGCTGGCATCAACCGGCTTGCTGGTTCATGTTTCTGAAGTCAGTATCCTGGTTTCCGACTGGAAAAGGGATGCCAGCCTGGTCTTAACAGATGAGTTGCAAAAAACGCAATCTGATAAATATCGGTCTCTTGTTCAGGTTTATACACAATCGGTTCCTGCAACACAGCGCTATGGGATAACTGTTTGGGGAGTGTCCGATGCAAACAGCTGGATCATGCCTATGTTCAACCTGCGCGACTGGCCTTTACTGTTCGACAGCCTTTACCGCAAGAAACCTTCTTATTTTGGGTTTCTGAACGGGTTAAAACTGTAGGGATGCCTAATTGCGTCCACGGCAGGCAGTTGGCATTGATCAACATAATGCATCAAGTGGATAAGAGGTTGGTAGGTTTAACCGACCCGGAAGCATAGTTTTACTTAACGAAAATTACCAACCATGAATTCACCAAATATGCTATTACTGACCATTCTGTTTGCTTCATTATTAAGCATCAATTCGGTTTCCGGGGTCAGCCAGACATTACATGCTCCAAAAACGGATCTGGTTGCTGCCTGGAAATTCGATCGGGAGGAGGCGCGCAGGGTTGCCGATCCGGCTACCGGAATAAGGGATTCAATATGCGGCAATTTTAAGTTTGTGAATGGAGTGGAAGGCCGTGCTCTGAAATTCGATGGATTTACCACGATGATCAGGCGCGGGGCAGAAAGGGTTCCAAAGATTCAGGGATCATTCAGCCTAGAGGCTTGGGTAGCAGCTGCAACGTATCCCTGGAACTGGTGTCCGATCCTGGCCCAGGAGCGTAACGAAGAAGCCGGATACTATTTTGGCATCGGTCCGGAGGGGCAGGTGGGTATTTTTGCATCGGTGGACGGCGTTTGGCAGAAGCTTGAGTCGAAGACCAAGATTGCCTTGCGGACCTGGACCCATCTGGTTGCCATTTTCGATAAAACAGAAGGATTCAGCATCTATATCAATGGAAGTTTGTCGGGGCAGTTGAAAATCACGGGCAGTCTTTTACCGGCACCTGATACCGATTTACTGATCGGAATGAACCGGGAGATGAGGACCCCTTCAAACCCGGTACGGGATTATGCAACCCTGCCGGCCTGGTTTTCTTTTGATGGCATCTTTGATGAGATTAAGATCTATAACGGTGCAGTTTCTCCAGAATCTATCAGGAAAAATTTTGAAGCCCACAGCGATCTTTTGCCTCCTGATATACCCCAAAGGGTTATGCCCAGTGGTCCGGCTGGTCCGGGGCGGTTTGGGGCCTATTACACGAAACTTAAGTTTTATGAGGAATGGGATGCGCTTTTTCGGGTTGGAGATTATACGGATGTTGTGGTTCAGTTCGATAATTCTCCGGTCAGGGTTGTCTTCTGGCGCGGAACCCGGTATTCTCCTGCCTGGGTGATGGAGAACGGGCAATGGATGGCGGATCAGAGTGCAGAATATTTCGATACCATCAGCGGTTGTTTTGAGCACATGATCGATCCGCACTGCCTGTATTCCCATGTAAGAATTATTGAAAATACACCTGCACGGGTTGTGGTTCACTGGAGGTATATCCCCGTGAGTGTCAGAAAACAGCTTTCGCAGGTGGATGAAAAATCAGGCTGGTCGGATTGTGTGGATGAATACTTTACATTTTATCCTGATGGAATCGGGGTCAGAAAGGTGGTACAATACACTTCCGGGGAACCTTTGGCCCCTTCGGAGGCCATAGCATTCTGCCAGCCGGGAACCAGGCCCGAGGACAATGTAAACCTGGATGCCATGACACTGGTGAATCTTAAAGGTGAAAGCCATGTCTATTCCTGGGCAGACGGGGCACCTATATTTAAAAAGGGTGAGAATCCGGAAAACCCGGTTATCCAGATGGTCAACCTTAAATCTAGGAATAAGCCTTTCATGATCTTTGAACCGGGCAACACTATGGCAGTATGGAGCGAGCAGAGACCGGCTTCCTCCCATTTTCCCTGGTGGAACCATTGGCCCGTTGCACAGGTTCCATCCGACGGAATAAATTGCCTGACGCCGGACAAGCCTTCTCATTTTTCGCTGGCCTGGGGTGGGCCCCCTTTCCATGATGAAGATGGGAAGGTTATAAAAGCCAGGGAATCAGGTACTGAAGGAGATCTGAACCTGGGAGAAAGTGGTTTGAAAACGGTAAACACCTACTGGTCGAGCTGGATATACGGTGCGTCAACGCAAACCCCCGAAGAGCTGGCCATGCTTGCGAGGTCGTGGGCCCAGCCCCCGACCTTGAAAATCCACGGTTACGAATTTACCGGCGGAGAATACGATCTTACCCAACGGGCTTATATTGTTGCTTGTTCAGATATCAAGGCAGAAAAACTGGAGATGGAATTAGCGGCAAGCAGTGCGTCACCGGTCGAAAATATTTGTTTTGTGGTTAAAGGATGGTCTCCGGAAAATGTTTCCGTTCAGGTCGACGGGCGGGTTCTACAGAAGAAAACAGATTTCAGCACGGGGATAATCAGGAATCTTGAAAAAGACGATTTAGTGCTTTGGGTTTCCCTGAAGTCAATGAAAACTTCTAAGATCGTTTTATCAATGAGGTAATATAGTATACCTTATGGACAACAGGTGAGACTGTTGCTATTTTACTACGGGTTAGTTTTAACTTCTCCTTGAGAGATAATATTTATAACTAAACCTGTTTCTTATGAAGAAAAAACTACTTAATCTACTGTTGGCGGTGCTTTTTGCCGGATCACTATTCGGCCAATCCCGTCAATTAACCGGTACCGTTACTTCTGCGGCTGATAAGCAGCCGATCCCAGGGGCAACGATCCTGGTTAAGGGAACCATGACCGGCACCGTGACCGATGGTAATGGCCGGTTCGAACTGACACTAAAAGAAGCCGGTGGTATACTGGCGTTCTCATCGGTCGGTTTTCGCAAACAGGAAGTACCGATCACTGCATCCAATACCTATACTGTTGTAATGGAGGAGGATTTAACTGCTATTGATGAGGTTGTTGTTACCGCCCTTGGTATTTCAAGGGAGAAGAAAGCCCTTGGATATGCGGTGCAGGATGTTTCCGGTGATGTGATTAAGAAAAGTGCGGAAACAAACGTGATCAATTCGCTGGCAGGAAGGTCTGCCGGAGTTTTCGTAAATAATTCCAACGGAAACGTGGGTGCATCGTCACGTATTCTGATCAGGGGAAACCAATCCCTGAAGGGTAATAACCAACCGCTCTTTGTTGTTGATGGTGTACCTATTGATAACTCAATTGTAGAGAGCACCAGAGGGGGCTATGACTTTACTGATATGGGCAACGGTGCAGCTGATATAAATCCTTTAGATATTGAGAATATGACCATTCTGAAGGGTGGAAACGCATCGGCTCTATACGGCTCAAGGGGAGCCAACGGCGTGATACTTATCACAACCAAATCAGGAAGTAAGAAAGGTTTCAGTGTTGAACTGGAGAATTCAACAACCTTCGCCAGACCCCTTGTATTACCTGATTTTCAGAATGATTACGGGCAGGGTGGATACGGTCAGTTCTGGTATAAAGACGGACTGAACGGCGGAAAGAATGACGGTGTTGATGAGAGTTTCGGTCCGGAGCTGGATTATGTTATTAAAGCTGAAGATATTCAACCCGGAGGAAGAATGTACTGGGCCGTTCAGGCAGGGTTCCCTCAAACCGTGGGCGAGATTCTAAAGGTCCCGCAATTTGATTCACCCATTGATCCCGCTACGGGAAAGAGGATTCCTACGCCATGGATCTCTCATCCTGATAATGTTAAAAGTTATTATGAGACCGGTGTTACGAGGATCACAAACGTGGCCCTGAGCAATGGCGGTAAATGGGGTAATGTGCGCCTTTCCTTGACCAACTCAGATCAGAAGGGGATGGTTCCGAATAGCTATCAGACAAAAAATACCATCAATTTTTCAGGAAATACCAATCTGACCGATAAACTGTCTTTTGAGGCCAAGGCTTCTTATATTAATACAGACGGGAATCTGAACGGAGCCGGATATACCTTTAATAATGTCGGTATGCAAACGGTATGGACCGCCAGGCAGGCCGACTGGGAGTATATGAAGAATAACATCGAGAATCCTGATGGAACCCCGATCAGCTGGATTAACAGATGGCATGATAATCCTTATTGGATGGCGAAAAACTTCCTGAATCCACAAACTAAAGACAGGTTGATTGGAACAGCCTCCATAAAATACAAGTTTAATGACTGGTTGAGCTTAACCGCAAGAGCCGGTACCGATTTTTCCAATGAGCAGGTTGAATTGAAAAGAGCTTATTACAGTATTAATTACCGGGAAGGAAGATATAGCGCAACCAGCTATTACCGCCAGGAAGTTAATGCCGATTTCCTTTTATTTGCCAGGAAAGCTATTTCAAGTGCGATAACTATCTCCGGAAGCTTCGGTGGTAACATCATGAACAACAAGTATCGTCAGCAAAGTTCTGAGGTTGCGAAGCTTGTTGTTCCCGGGGTTTACTCTTTGTCAAATTCAAAAGAGACCCCACTGACAACCTATTACAAGAGAGAAAGGGAGATCCAGAGTATTTATGGAGCAGCATCAATTGAATACAAGGGGCAGTTGTTCGTGGATATTACGGGCAGAAATGACTGGTCCTCCACGTTGCCAATTAATAATAATTCCTATTTCTATCCTTCCATTACCACCAGCTGGATATTTACCGAAACATTTGCCATGGATCCCAAGGTATTCTCCTTTGGTAAAATCAGGCTTGGTATAGCCCAGGTTGGTAACGATGCGGATCCTTACAGGCTGCTGGCAACCTATGCCGCATCAACTCCTTACGGGAACAATCCTTTATATTCACTGAGTAATACGTTGCCTCCATTAAATCTTGTAAATGAGCTGGTTACTTCAAACGAAATGGGGTTGGACCTCAGGTTCTTAAACGGCCGCTTAGCTCTTGACCTTACTCTTTATAAGTCAGTTGCCAAGAATCAGATACTTAGCGCCGCGATTTCCCAGGTAGCCGGTTATACTTCACAGGTCATCAATGCCGGGCAGGTTAACAACTCGGGTATTGAGCTCATGCTTAAGGCCAGACCGGTCGAAGTGTCCGATTTTTCATGGGACATCATGGTGAACTGGAGCAAGAACAAAAACAAGATCATTGCCTTGAACGGTGATATCAAGAGGTTGGAATTGTATAAGACTGAAGGAGATGCAGTAACTGTTGTCGCTGATGTTGATGGTTCCTACGGAGATATGTGGGGTACAGGATTTGTTTACCATGAGAATGGTAAACCCATCGTTGATAAGGATGGTATACCTCTGACCAGCGAATTGAAAAAGCTGGGTAACATGATGCCCGATTGGATTGGCGGCATTAATAACTCTTTCACCTATAAAAACATAAACTTGAGTTTCCTGATTGACGCCAAAGTGGGCGGGCAGATCTGGTCACGAACCAATGCAGACGGTTGGGCAACAGGTGCGCTGAAGAGTACAACAGGACTAAACGCAAATGGAAAGCCAGTAAGGGATCCTGTTGAGACTGGAGGCGGCTATCTGTTTGACGGTGTATTCGAAGATGGCACTCCCAACACTGTATATCAGTACCTGGACGATTTTCGCTGGAACGGCTTTGCCGCTGGTGAGAGATGGTTGTATGATGCAACCTATGTTAAATTACGGGAGATTTCTCTGTCCTACGCTTTACGCCTCAAAGGCAAAAATCTGGGGGTTGATCTTTCAGTTTTCGGAAGGAATTTAGCGATCCTGTATTCTAAGACTCCTAATTTCGATCCTGAGGTTTCAAACAGAAATGCCAGCATCGCATCGCAGGGATCAGAATTTGGATCAAACCCATCCGCCAGGAATATAGGTTTCAGAGTGAAATTCACATTTTAACACAACGGATTCGAAGTTGCACCAAATTAAAAAATAAGATATGAAAAAACATATAATGAAAGCACTTCTCCCAGCCGCGTTGATACTGGCTCTCTTTGCCTGTACCAAGGATTTTGAGGAGATGAACACCGACCCTAATCAGTTGACAAAGGTGCCCTATCAGGCACTGGTGACCAACGCGCAAAACAGCATTGCCAGAACCTACATGCCTAAGCAAGCAGGTACGGTAAGCTGGGCGCGCTATTATGTAAGGGATGTTTATGTTCATGGTGACCGTTATTTCGGAACAGGAGCTGATGAGAATTTCTTTGGCGCCTATGCCGGTCATCTGAAAGATCTGCAAGTAGCCATGAAACAGGCAGCTGAAGCCGGAGATGACAATTGGCTTGCGGTTGGTAAAATTTTAACCGCCTTCGCTTACCAGAACATCACGGATTCTTATGGTGATATACCTTATTCAGAGGCGCTGAAGGCCGACGACCCGGAAAAGGCTAATATTTTTCCCAAGTATGACAGCCAGGAGAGCATTTATAAGGACTTGCTGGTTCAGCTGAAAGCAGCTAACGCCATGATCAACACCAGCAAAAGCATCGGGACCGCGGATATTGTGTTTAACGGCAATATGACTAAGTGGAAGATGTTTTGCAATTCTTTGCAGTTACGCATCCTTATGCGCATGTCACGGGTTGATCCAGCCACTGCAAAAGCCGGAATTGAAGAGATTGCAGGGAATCCGTCAACCTACCCGGTGATAGATGATGTTAAGAATGCAGCCTTCAAGTATTGGCTTCCCAATGACGCCACTTACAGAAGTCCGTTTTATATGATTCCATCACAGGCAGCAATCCAGGAGAATGCCATGGAAGCCTATATGATTGAATTTCTGCAGACCCGGAATGACCTGAGGCTGACTGTTTATGCAGAACCTGCTGCAAGCAGCGGTAAATATGTAGGCCTTCCTCTTGGAACTCTCGGACAGAATACGCCTGATCTTTCCATTGAAGGAATCAAGCATTTTCAGTCTGCTGATACGCCAACCCGTCTGATGAGATATTCAGAGGTACTCTTTATTTATGCGGAAGCAGCATTGAACGGATGGAATGTCGGGATGTCAGCCAAAGATGCTTATGAAGCAGCGATCAAGGCAAGTTTTGACGAGTATGGTCTGGCAATCGGTGAATATCTCGCTGATCCGAAGGTCTCTTTCGACGCAGCAAGCAATAAGCGGGAACTTATCGGCGATCAGAAATGGTGTGCTCTCTTCCCTGATGGGTTTCAGGGATTTGCCGAGGTCCGCCGCACCGGTTTCCCGGTTTATGTTGCAACAACTGAACCTGTCAGTTCGCTTTTCCCGGGAAAAGGAGTCATAAAAAGATTTCCTTATCCCTATTCTGAAGCAATTAATAATCCGGAAAGTCTGGCTGCTGCTAAGGCTGCACAACCCGGAATTGTTGACGAAAAATTTGGAAAAGGTGTATGGTGGGATATTGATTAATCCGGCCATAAGGCGGGTACAAAATCAGTAACGCAAATGAGTATAAAAAGAAGCAGATGAACCTTCATCTGCTTCTTTTTTTGCTTCAAAGGAATCTGTATCTTCCATGATAATTGTTGTTTAGGTCGAGGTAAGTAAATGAACTCCTATCTTGTATAACCATGAAAAAAATCAAGGGTTTAGTTTTGATTCTGGTGATGTTTTTTACCGCTCCCATCGCTGAAGCCCAGTCCAATACTGAATGGAGTGAGATCCAAAAGGTTCTTGCAAATTGTGTGGGCCTTTACCAGGGGGTCAATAATAATGTTGCTACCTCCGGATTGCCTGACGGACCCCTGCTGGGAAACGGAAATGTAGGGGTGGTGGGCGCCTGTGATAATACCTGGAGCCGTTTTTACATTACGACGACAGATTTCTGGACGGGGGCACATCTGAATGCGGTACCTCTTCCGATTGGCGGTGTAAATATCGTTATTGGCGAAGGCTCCGGTACCGGAGTCAGCCAGGAACAGGACATGCTGAATGCGCAGATCATTACCAAACACGCAGCGGGTAAGGTTGAAACACATACCTGGGTCTCTGCAACCGGGAATTTTTTAATCAGTGAGATTGGGTCCACGGGCAGTGAGCCTTTGGAGATCACCATGGAAACCTGGGTTCACATGACCAATACAGCTAAGTACCCGGTTTCGAGCGGAGTTACCGATGGAAAGACCGGATGGGCTTCGCGTGAAACGGAGAGCGGTAAAGAAATTGACTGGGTATGCCGGGCGGCCCTTGCCACCAGCATAATCGGTACCGATTACACCATGAGCACTTCCGGAACCAACACTGCCGCGGCAAAGTTCACACTGCAGCCTGGCAAGAAAATTTTCGTGGTGACAGCTGTGCACTCCGGGAAAAACATCACCGATCATATAACCGCAGCTGTCGCCGAAGCAAAAAAACAAACGGATCAAACCATCAGTGCATTGCATCGGGATCATCTGAACTGGTGGAAGAATTACTGGATGAAGTCCTATGTCAGGACCTACGATCCCCAATTGGAGAAGTACTATTTTGGAGCCTTGTATGAGTCGGCATGTGCTTACCGGGAAGGGAGCATCTGCGGAGGGCTTTTCGGGCCATGGGTAACCACCGACAAGCCTAATTGGGATGGCAATTACACCCTCAGCTACAATCATCAGGCTACTGTTGCCGGCTTTGCGTCAAGTAACCGGCCCGAGCTGCTTGTGCCATATATACAGCAGCGTTACGATTGGGAACCGGAAGGCCGGAGGAGGGCTCAGCGCGGGGATATAAATTTCGTTACGGGAAACCGATGGGGCAGTAAGTTTAAAGACGGCATCCCCGGTATTTTTGACCCGATAACCCAGGCACCCTGGGGGAATTCTGCCTCTGAGGACCTGTATATGGGCATGCTGGCAGGATCGGTATGGGGAGCGATACCCTTGATGTGGTATTGCAATTACACACAGGACCTCAATTATCTGAAAACGACTGCTTATCCCTACCTCAAGGGGATCGCCGATTTCTGGGAGGCATATCTGGTTAAGGAAGACGGCAGTTGGTTAATAAAGTACACTGCGTATAATGAGTGGGCCAGCAATGACAATACAAACACCGCCCTTGACAATGCTTTTGTAAAGGAGTTGTTCAAGAACATGATACGATACAGCATTGATCTCAATACCGATGCAGCCAGGCGCACGCTTTGGCAGGATATCGTGAAAAACATGCAGGACCTGCCAAAGGGAAACTGGAACGGACAGTTTGTGTTTAAGCTCTGTGACCAGGAGATGCTGAAAGAGGGCTCCTGGCCAGGCCTTGCCCTGTTGGCCGGCCATACTACCGCTGTAACGATGGGTTCCGAAAACGACCTGGTAAAACGCTTTATCTATACCCTCGACGCCTATAATTCCTGGGAAATCAGCCCAAACGCAGTCGCTTTTCTCTGGGTTTCTGCAGTTAAAGGCGGATACCCGGCTCAAAGCCTTCTGGACCGGTTCCAGTATCTTCTGAGTAAAAACATGAGGAGGAACTTTACGGTTCCCAAAGGGGGCCATGGTACGGAAAGTGTTGCCAACCTCGAATATATAAATTCCTGCATGATGCAGAGCCAGGAAGGATTTATCCGGATCTTCCCGGCCTGGCCAAAGCAGGAGGCAAAATTCGTCAGACTGAGGGCCCAGGGTGCTTTTCTGGTTTCATGTGAATTGACCAAAGGTTCGGTTTCTGATATCGAAATAATCAGTGAAAAGGGGAAAGAATGTACGGTATTGAATCCCTGGCCGGGCAAATCAGTATCCATAACCGATTCAAATAGTAAGGAGGTCAGCCATTCAATAACCGGGGATAAAATAGTCTTTCCAACCAAGCCGGGCGAATCCTACAGGCTGAAGAACAGCGGAATTTCCTTTACACTTCCTCTTGCTCAGGAGGATAAGAATTCTGTCAGAATGGGAAACCAGGTATGGATGGCCAGAAATCTGGATGTCAGTACATTCAGGAATGGAGATCCGATCCCCGAAATGAAAACGAATGAGGAATGGATCCAGG
>CAYQFT010000056.1:0-19140 GCA_964416825.1 uncultured Porphyromonadaceae bacterium | reverse complement strand
TGTGCCCCTGTGCCCCTGTGCCCTTGTGCCCTTGTGCCCTTGTGCCCTTGTGCCCTTGTGCTCCTATCCTATCAGCACATTGGTATGCGAATAGGTAAACTGCACCGTAGGAGCCTTTCTCAGCAAGGCCATGATAATAGTGAGGGATCCGATACGGCCCACATACATGGAGACAGCTAATACTATCTTGGCAGCCGAACCGAGTCCCGGTGTGATTCCAGTACTCAGGCCAACGGTACTAAGGGCAGAAACCTGCTCAAAAGCAAGATTACCCATAGGAATGGAGGGTTCAAGTATGGTCAGCAGGGTGGTGCCGATCAGGAAAAAGCAGGCATATAGAACGGTGACCGAAACAGCGCGCTGGATCAGCGGCGTCTTCAGGGAATGCTGGAAGAATACGATATTTTTGGTGCCTTTAATCCCGGCATAGATTGATTTCATAAGGACTGCGAAAGTGGTGGTTTTAATACCCCCTCCGGTCGATCCCGGGGAGGCTCCCACAAACATCAGGGCGATGAAAACCAGGATCAGCGCCTGGCTGAATTGGGCCATATCAACGGAATTAAAACCCGCCGTACGCGCGATGACCGAATGAAATACCCCCTGCATAATCCTTCCCCCCACTGTTACATCAGCCGGATAAACGGGGTAATAGAAATAAAACATCACGGCACCGATTACGATAAGGTAAAATGAAGTTCGCAGGGCAATGCGTGAACCCGGCTGAAGGTATTTCCAGAAATTCACCTGCCGGATACCCTTTTTCGGAAGGCTGGCCACATCCTGCAGAACAGGATAGCCGATCCCACCCAGGAATACCAGCAAGGCTATTACGCCCTGCACAGTCCAGTTAAGCCTGACTGAATCTTCAAAGAAGTTTTTTGAGAACAGGCTAAATCCCGCATTGTTAAAAGCAGAGATGCAATGGAACAAGGATGAGAAGAGTTTGTTCTGACCATCCGGCCAGACCATGTCACGTCCCCAGGAGAAATAAATTGCAACCACACCAACTGCTTCAATCAAAAAGGAAAAGAGCACGATCTTTCCGAGAACGTTTCTCGATTTTGACATCTCCGAGGTGTCGAGGAGATCCCGGATGAGGGACTGGTACTTAATGCTGGAAGAATCTTTATAGAAAATAGCAAAAAAAGCAGCAAATGCAAGTATGTTGATCCCACCCAACTGCATCAGGATCATAATGATCCAGTGCCCCTTATGGGTGAAACAGAGGGCCGTGTCAACGGTAGTCAGTCCGGTGACGCAAACCGCGCTGGTTGTGGTGAAAAGGGAATCAATAATGGAGATTCCGTTTTGCGTCATTTCAGGAAGCAGGAGCAGCAGTGTTCCGAAGAAGATCAGCAGGAGGAATGAGATGACCAGCAACTGAACCGGCGGTATCTTTAACATGGATATCTTCACCGCTGCCTTGCCAATTTCTACGCCTACGATAACGAAGAAATAGAGCTGGACAGCCAGGATCGACAGATCTCCCATCCGGATGTTCATCCATTGAACGAACACCTTGTTAAGAATATCGTCGCCAAAAATCAGGTTAAAGAACTCGGCAACGACCATTAAAAGGAAGACCACCGTGTCCATCCGGTTTTCCCTGACGAACTGCCCGGGATGGAAATCATACAATACCCGGATCAGGTATTTGAGGATATAGAACCAGATACTGAAACGGATCACCAGGCGGATGGTGTCCATGGATTCTGGCGTCTGCTCGAATCCGTAGTAGTAAACAATCGCAATCAGGGCGGCCAGGGAGAATAAAAACGTTCCCCAGGTGAGTACAGAGAGCATAATTTGCTTGCTCGAAAACAGGCGGAGATTGATTCGCTCCCGGAGCTGCTGAATGGACTCCGGTGAGGGAGCAAAGCGCTTATTCATTTATGGCTACAAATCGTTCCAGGTCCTTGTTGAGGCCGAAGAGTACCAGGGTATGGCAGCTTTCGATCTTGAATTCGTAATCAACAACCCCTTCGATATGGCTCTCTTCGTTTTTGATAGACTTCACTGTGACCAGTGACAGACGGTAGCGCTCCCTGAGGTTGATATTCCCCAACGTTCGTCCGATCAGCTGCCGGGGAGTTCTGATTTCCGCGATTCTGTAATTATCCGGAAGTTGCAGGTAAGAGATTAAATTTGGGTTCGTCAGCCGCTCGGCAACAATCTGTCCTACCTCAACCTCAGGGCTAAGAACCTCATGTACACCTATTTTCTGGAGAATGAGCCGAACCCGCTTACCGGTGGCCCGTGCAATAACCCGCTTAACATTCATTTCCAGCAAGAGCACCGTGGTTAGCAAAAGCTGCTCCATGTCCTGCCCGATCGCTACAACCACGGCATCCATATCGGCAATGTTGACCGACAGGAGAGCTTTTTTATCCGTAGCATCGAGTGCAACGGCATAAGCCACCTGCTCGGAAAAGCTGTCGATTACCTCTTCCCGTGAATCAATGGCAAGTACCTCAGCCCCGCATTTCGTAAGGGCTGTCGCAATTGCCCTGCCAAACTGACCCAACCCGATTACTGCAATTTTCAGTGGTGCCATATAAAAAAAATATCCTGCAAAGTTAAGTCATAACCTGCTCTGATTATTCCGGTTGATACTCTATTTTTTTTAACCATCGCAAAGCGTTATCCCTTTTGTGAAAAAGATTGAATCAGCTGCGAAGGCAAATCACTCACACCGGTAATAGCCGGGAATAAAAGGGGTCTTACTTTCAGAATATGGTCCGATATTATACAATACGATTCTCTGCGGTTCTGACTGGTCTTTTGCTGGCTGCTGCCCTTGCCTTCGGGCAATCGGGAGCAGCCATGGACCAGAAAGCCCGGGAGCTCCTGGCCGGCATGGAGCAAGAACCAGCCGGCGGCAGGTTCGACCGGGTAACGAAGATCGGGGAGAGCACCGTTTATGAGCGGTTTTCTCCACCCGCTTTCGTGATCCTTTGCAGGAACAGGGACCAGATACTGGTTGCCGGCTATTCCCCGGACAACCTTTTTTATGCAGGGGATTCAGTCTCCTCAATGCCCGAACCTCTTACCAGCGTCCTTTCGGATCAAGTGGCTGCAGCATCCAGAAAGCTTAAGGGCATCCGGACATTTTCAGATCCAGTTGGCCCTTTGCTCCGGACCCAATGGGGACAGGGACGGTTTTTCAATTATTATTGTCCCAAAGATCCGGGCGGCCCGAACGGAAGGGCACTGCCGGGCTGTGTAGCTGTGGCAGTGGGCCAGATCGTCAGGTACTATGCTTCCTATAACCAGGCAAACCTCGATCATTCCTGGAGTTCAGGAAAGTATGGGCAGATAACGGCACATATAGGATCCTACAACTGGAACCGCATGGAGAACACGCTGGTTGCAGTAAACCGGGAGGTTTGCGACCTTCTGGCCGACATGGCTGTTCTGGTGCACACTACCTTCGGAACCACCTCGTCTTCTGCAAACAGCCACCGAACCCTGCAGGCCCTGCAGGAGATCGGCTTCAACCAGGCTGCGCGGATGAAAAAATCGGATTTCACCCCCGACACCTGGACCGACTTATTGTATGCGAATCTATCGGAGTATAAACCGATACTCGTAACGGGCGGGGGCCATGCCTTTGTCTGCGACGGATACGACCAGTCAGGCTTTTTGCATTTCAACCTGGGCGGCGCCGGATATGCCGACGGATATTATATGCCCGGACTCCTGGTGCTGGGGTTTCCTGTATTGGAAGCTTTCATCGACCTTGAACCGGTATCCTGGCCAATCCCCCCGCGAAACATCAGAATGACCAAATCCTTTCAGAGACAACAGGTGCTCTGGTCCCCGCCTAATTCCGGCGGGTCGGTTGAATACCGGGTTTACATTGATGGACAGGCGCTTACGAGTACCAGGGATACCCTGTTCATCGCCGATCAGATTACGCCCGGGATCCATACGGTTCATGTTTCGGCCGTGGCCCCGGATGGTGAGTCCCGGTGGATCGGTCCTGTTGAATTGTTTATCCGAGGGTCTGTCCTAACGGTTCAGGACCCCTCATTATATTCGGCCGTGTTGGAGGCTCTTGGCTACGGGCTGGCAGGTTTGCCAAGTCCCGAAGTATACCAGGGCGACCTCAGCCGCCTGATCAGTCTTGAAATCGACGAGCCTGTTCTGAGCCTTGAAGGGATCGGGTTATGTACATCGCTCAGGAAGCTGTCGATTTCGGGTTTTCCGGGGCTCGCGCTTGATGCCGGGCCCCTGGGAAACCTTATCCATCTGCAGGTCTTGGAATGGAAAGGACAATTAGCGGAAAATCCCGAAGTTATCGGGACGCTCTCAAACCTTTCGGAACTCCGGTTTGTGGATTCCCGGCTCGATTCCTGGGATTTTCTCAGGAACCTTGAAGGCCTCATGAAGTTTACCTATACGGGAGCACCCTCCCCGGACCCATCGATTTTAGCTGGTCTCAAAAGCCTCGATGAGCTGGACCTTTCTGGTATCGGCCTCGAAAATGCGGACTTTCTTCCGGGTTTGACCGGTCTGATGAAACTGCGGCTGGCCGATAACCTGCTGACAGAACCCCCCGGCCTGGAAAACCTGTCGGGCCTGACCCGGCTTGATCTCTCCGGAAACCGTCTGACCAGCCTCGTTCTTACTGACAAATTGCAATCGCTTACCGATTTGGATCTTCATAATAATCTGATAGTTAAGATTTCGGCGTCAGCCGATCTTGCATCCCTTAAACGGATCAACCTTTCGGGCAACCGGCTTGAACTGCCAGGCCGCCTCTTTTTATACACCCCGGCACTGGAAGAGCTCGATCTTTCGGGAAACCGCCTGAAGGGTATGGGCGATTACAGGTCACCCGCCCTTCAAAAGCTAAATGTTTCCCATAATCTCCTGATAGCCACTGAATGGGCCGGACTTCACCCCCGGCTCAGGCAGCTGGACCTTTCCAATAACCGGATCAGCGACCTGTCGGGCCTCCTGACTTCCGAAATGTATCGCCAGTATGATTACCTGACGGTTTCCGGAAACCCGGTTTCTAAAGAATCCTTTGAGGTTCAGGTACCTTTGCTCAAAGAGGGCATCCGGGCTTTTGAATATCCCGGGCAGTACCAGCCCCTGAGCCCGTGTTACCCGACACCGGCCCGTGGCAGCCGGTTCGGCAGCGGTGGCATCGATCTGGGTTGGGTTTCGGATCAAACGTTCGGCAATTGTGTTTACGATCTCTATCGTTCCGATGGTGACAGCCTGATTTTGATGAGAAAAGGACTGGGTGATAACCGGATGCGGCTGGAAGAGCGGCCGGCCGGGCCCTTTAAATGGGTGGTTGCAGCCCGGACTGCTGATACCACCTACTATTCCGGAATTTATGAAGCCTTCCCGTCATCAACCTGGAGTGTGCCTTTCACAGAAAGTTTTGAAACCTATTCCGGATATGAGCCGATCGCAGCACAATCTGATAACTGGATGGTTACAGGGCAGATTCCGGGAAATTCATCAGCCATGGTGGTCACTTCCTTGGCGAAAACAGGATCGCAGGGCCTTGAACTGACCGGCACTGCTAAAGGGATGCTCTCAATGGAGCACCTTAGGGTGCCAGAAGCTACCGTGCGGTTTTCGATATGGGCTCCATCGGGGCGAAAGGGTTCCATCACAATCATAAACCTTTCAGGAATGGAGATCCGGATCGACTATGACAACCAGGGTAGGGGAAGTGCCTGGGTGAATGATGAACCCGCTGGATCCTTTGTAATGGCAGTAAATTCCTGGACTGATTTTCGGCTGTCAGCACATGGGCGCAATAACCAGGTTTTCATGTGGGCGGATAACAAACTGATTATTAACCAGCCCTGGCTTTTCCCAAGCGGGAGCGTTGCTTTGGCAAGGTTGGAGTTCAATTCTTCATCGGGTGAGGACACCGATCCGGCCGAAAGACTGATGTATGTGGATGATATTTCCGTTAACGTTTATGGAAGTACCGGTCTGGAGGAGAAGTCAGTACTTGCAGCGGAACCACAGGTCACACCCAACCCCTTCAAGGATCGGATAGTAATCACCCTGCCCGAAACCGGCAGGTATCATTTATCGATTATCGATATATCGGGCCGGGAGGTTTTATCGGAATTCACTGATGCAGTCACCGGCACACCTGTTCAATTACCTGCCGAAAGCTTGCCGGATGGCATTTTTATCCTTCGGATCACCGGGAGGACCGGTACCTCTTCACAACGGCTGGTTAAAAGTCTATCTGTATATTAAGCAGCGGAATAAAATCATTGCCTGTATGATAATAGTAGAACAGCTCGTTGGTTGCCGAATCATACCCAACCGAGTTGGGATTTTTATGGCCGGTGACGTTTGACATGTCCAGCGAAATGTTCATAGCATATTTTGGCCGGGAGAAACGGTAGGCGACCCTTCCGTCGAATTTCCAGTAAGCCGGCATCCGTGAGGCGTTGAGGCCTCCCTCCATAGCAACATATTCCCCTTTTATGGCAGACTTTTCCAGGTCGATGGTGGTGTACCGATGGCCCCCATTGTGGATAAAACGAGTCCCCACCTGCAACACGCGACCTTTCCCAAAATCAAATTCCTTTCCCACGGTGATTGCAGAAACCCAGTTGCTTGAATACCGGTTATTGTACCAGACGTTGTCCAGCGGCTTGTATTTGGCCGAAAACAGGGAGCCGGTTATCAGAAAATAAAAACTGTTGATGGTATATTTCTCAATCGCCAGGTCAATTCCATAATTCAAACCCCTTCCCTGATCCGAGGTGGGCATGGCCGGAAATTCAGAGTTGTCATTCAGCATGGTATAGGTGCTCCGCGGATCTGCCGCAACCGGCACATGATAGATGTCCTGCAGGTAGGCCTCGGCCTGAAACTTAAACTTGGCCGGTGTGGCATACTGGTAGGAAAGGATGTAGTGATTGGAAAACATCATCTTCATGTTCCTGTTAACCTGTTCGGCCAGGATGGTCCCGTTTTCCAGGGTATCGGCCTGAACATACGCATAAGCCGGCAGCGGCAGGTGCTGGCTGTATTTGCCTACTGCCAGGCTCAGCCGGTTGTTGGCATTGATCTGATATTTAACGGAGAGGCGGGGATCGATGGAGGCGGTTTTATTCATGAAAAGAGTCAGAAGGTGAAATCCGCCGGTTACCGTAAAATTGGGCGACAGGTTAAAGATTCCCTGGCAGTATGCCTGCGCGGTTTCCGTAATGCCGGATCCCTCCACCTGGGTTCCCCCTAATACGAATTGATTGATATCGAGAGTGGTGCTTCTGGCAGTATACTTCTGGAAGAAATCATACCCTATGAGAGTACCGATGACTCCGGCCTTGATCCGGAAAGAGCTGTCGATCCGGTTGCTGTAAACATAGGTCCCCACCAGTCGGGAATCCCGGTAATTATCATCGCGATACCGGTAGTGAACGTCCTCCAGATTTAAGGTATCGTTGTACCGGCTAATCCAGCTGGATGTTGCGGCCACGGCAACCTTGCTGAAAGAGCGGGTGGAATGGAGCTTGGTATAGACGGCCCCGATGGTGGCCATCTGGGAGGCAAAGAAAACCTCTTCCCAATGCCACAGTACCTTGGGATCACGTTCCGAAGGAGGGTTAATCGGGTTGTAAATCTCGGTGCTCAGGCCTCCCATGCCGAATATATTCAGGTTGGCCTTTTTCTTCGGCATATTGAAATAGGTATTGAAGGAGAAATCGGTATACTCATTAAAGGCATTGATTCCGGTAGGGTGAAAACCCATCCTGTTGAGGAGACCCAGCATGGAATAGCGAAAATTGAACACAAAGGATGATAGCTCTTTTTTAAACGGCCCTTCAAGGGCATAATCAATACCGATAAGGCTCACTTTGAACCGGTTCTCATATTTGCTGAGGTTTCCGTTTTTTAGCCTGATATCAAAGGCAGCTGAAATGGTGTTGCCGAATTCTGCCGGCATGCCGCCGGTATAAAAATCGGACCGGCTCATCAGCTGGGCACTAAGGATGGAAATTCCTCCCCCGGAGGATCCCGGCCTCGCGAAGTGGTTGGGTGAGGGGATATCCAGCCCTTCGAGGCGCCATATCATGCCGAAGGATGAGTTGCCGCGTACGATGATATCATTCTCTATATCGAGCCGTCCCTGCTGGGTTCCGGGAAACGACTGTGCCATTTTCGACACGTCATTAAGGCCTACCGGCGTGCGCTCCGTTTCCTCAACCGAGAACGACCGTGCGCTTACATAGGCCAGCTCGTTGAGCGGCTCATTGATCGTCCTGACAGCTGAAATGGTTACTCCACCGATTGAGATCCCTTCATCCAATTCAATATTGAGCACGATTTCCTTTGCGGAAGTCACGATAAAATCATCGGAATTATATTCTGAATAGCCGACAAAACGGCAAGCAACTACTGTTCTGCGGTACGGCACATTTCTGATGACATACTGTCCGTTGGCATCGGTGGAGGTTCCGATCACCGGATCGGTATCCCTGAGATAGACCGTGGCACCCGGAAGCGGGCTTTTTGTTACCCGGTCGGTTACCGTACCCCGGATCGTCTGGCCCGGCTGCTGTGCCAGGGCCGGAATGGCCATGATGGCCAGAAAAACGATGAAACTTACTATCTTCATTTCTTCCTCCTTTATCCTTATACTTCTGCCTTGTGCCGTGTCCCCGTTGGGGCGCCCGGTGGGCGCCCGTGTTGCCTTCGTATACGGGGACGACGGGCGCCCACCGGGCGCCCCTACGGGCACGACGGGCACAAATCAAATTATATCGTCCAAAATCCGTATCAACCGATCCACCTCGGCCACTGTATTGTAATGCACCATCGAAACCCGTACCACCCCGTTCTGACTGGCCAGGCCCAGGGTTTCAATCAGGCGTTTGGCGTAAAAATCTCCGAAACGGATGCCGATGTTAT
The DNA here is from genome assembly GCA_964416825.1 of uncultured Porphyromonadaceae bacterium. Classification (GTDB taxonomy): domain Bacteria; phylum Bacteroidota; class Bacteroidia; order Bacteroidales; family UBA12481; genus UBA12481. Next base: position 10,230 of record CAYQFT010000056.1, on the reverse strand, counting down.
GTTTATCAACCTCCCGCACAATGGACTCACTGTCGCGCCCACCCACCACAAAAGAAATGGTGGGAACCCTGTTTTCCGCTGCTGAATCCTGGCCAATAATTCTGACTCCCGACTTTGTCCCAAGAAAAGTTAGCAGTCGGTTCGAGAGTTCGTTTTCATGCTCCTGAATCATCCCAAAGACTTTTGCCAGCCGCTCCCGTCCCGATAATTCGCCGGCCTCCGGAAAATGATGCGCATAAACCTGATCATAATAGTCGGGCAATCCGGTGATTCCCCAGGCAATCTCAAAATTCACATGCCCGGGCTGGAACTTATAGGGCGACTGATCCTTCCCGATGAAATAGTGATTATTCCCCGGAAGGTCAAGGAGTATATTTTTTTTACCATACAGCATGGCATAGTGAGGGCCATAGGTTTTATAAAAGCTGAACACGTAGAAATCAACATCCCAGTCCTGAACATCAATCATCCTGTGAGGAGCATAGGCCACCCCATCGGCACAGGCGAGCGCCCCGCAGGAGTGAATCAGTTTAACGATCTGTTTGATCGGATTTACCGTACCCAGAATGTTCGAGGCATGCGTAAAGGCCACCAGCCGGGTCTGCCGGCTGAGCAGCCGCTCCAGATCATTCGGGTTTAGGGTCAGCGTCACCGGATCGGTTTTCCAGGTTTTTATTATGAATCCCGATTTTTCCAGCTCCCTCCAGCAGCCAATGTTAGCTTCATGATCACAATCCGTAACCACGATTTCACTTCCTCTGGGAAACCATTTTCCGAGGTTCCAGGCCAAAAGCCGGAGCAGGAGCGATGTGGACGAACCCATTACGATCTCTTCAGGATGCGCAGCATTAATATAACCGGCCATCACGGATTGGCTCCGGTTTACCCGTTCGGTAGCCTCCACCGAGGGTTGGTAGCTCGCGCCCAGCTGAACATTTGAAGTGCGGTAGAACTCAAGCATTCGGTCGAGAATGGGCTGTAGGATCTGAGATCCCCCCGCATTGTCCATAAAGGTCCATTCCGACTGCAGTCCCGGGAAAAAGGACCGGATAAAATCGGTTTTCATAGCGTTAGGTTTTGCACTAATATAGCAAACCAGTTCGGTTAATAAAAAAACACTTATTTTTGCCCGTCACAAAAATGCGTTCCTATGGCTGTTGTTGGTTCATTGTTGAATAATGTGGTACGCAAAAAAAGTGCGAACTACAGACGGAAGACCGCGATCGGGCAGGATGTTCAGGAAAAAACACTCATAAAGCTTTTAGCCCGAGCAAAAAACACCCAGTTCGGCAAAGCCAATGGATTCGAAGAAATGCTTGAATCTGCTGATCCCGTAAAAGCATTTCAGGAAAAAGTCCCGATTTATCATTACGAAAAACTTTATAAGGAGTGGTGGCATAAGTTGCTCAGTGGCGAACAGAAGAATGTTTGCTGGCCGGGCAAGGTTAAGTATTTTGGTCTGACCTCCGGTACCTCAAATGACTCCTCCAAGCGTGTTCCGCTCACTGCCGACATGCTTCGTTCCATACGAAAGGTTGGGATCAGGCAGTTGCTTGCCCTCTCAGATTACGACCTGCCACCCCGGTTTTACGAAAAATCGGTTCTGATGCTCGGCGGCTCCACTTCGCTAAAAAAAATGCAAAACTATTTCGAAGGCGACCTCAGCGGGATCATAGCCGGCCGCCTTCCCTTCTGGTTCGACCGATTTTATAAACCCGGCAAGCCGATTGCCAGGGTGAAAGACTGGACCACCAAAATCAACAAGATGGTTGACCAGGCGCCAAACTGGGATATCGGCGGGATTTCGGGCGTTCCGGCCTGGGTGCAGATCCTGCTGGAAAAAGTGATTGCAAAATATAACCTGAAGAATATTCACGAGATCTGGCCTAATTTCAAGGTTTTTGCCCATGGCGGCGTTGCGCTGGAACCTTACAAGAAAAGCTTTGCCAAACTGTTGGGTGAACCCATCATTTACCTTGAAACCTATCTGGCCTCAGAAGGATTCCTGGCTTTTCAGCGCGATAAGGATGCTGATATGCAACTGGTGCTTGATAACGGAATTTTCTTTGAGTTTGTTCCTTTCGACAGCGATAACTTTACGTCTGACGGACAGATGGTCGAAAATCCGCAAACCCTGCTGCTGGGTGAAGTGGAGGAGGGCCGGGATTATGCACTCCTGATCTCAACCTGCGCCGGCGCCTGGAGGTACCTGATCGGCGACACCATCCGCTTTACCAATAAGTCAAAAGCCGAAATGGTCATCACCGGCCGAACCAAGCATTTTCTGAGTCTGTGCGGGGAACATCTTTCGGTTGACAATATGCTGCGTGCCATTCAGATGGTTAGCGAAGAGATGGGGATCGATATTAAAGAATTTACCGTTCAGGGGATGTCTTATCAGGGGTTGTTTGCTCACAAGTGGTATCTGGGAATTGATAGTGAGGGGGTTGATAGTGAGGAGGTTAAGGAGAAGCTGGATAATGCATTAAAAACCCTTAATGATGATTATGCCGTTGAACGCCAGGCCGCTCTTAAAGAGATCCTGGTTGAACTGATTCCGAACCATTTGTTTTATGATTTTCTCAAATACAAAGGCAAGGAGGGCGGACAACATAAATTCCCACGCGTTCTGAACGGATTATCGAAAGATTGGGAAGGTTTCTTAACTTCGCAATCCAAGGAAAAAGCTACCTGATAGCACCTTACGGCTTTCTTTGATTATCCGGCTTACGAAATAGTTGTGAAATGACCTTTGCCATAATTCTTAAGGGGGTCCTCACGGGCCTCTTTCTTAGCATTATCGTTGGAGCCACCTTTTTTACCGTCATGGAAACAGTGATGCGGAGGGGCCCTGTCGCTGCCATCCTACTGAATGCAGGTGTCTGGATGAGCGACATTGGTTGCATTTTCGTGGCTTTTTTCAGTGCCAAGGAGCTGATGGCTCCACTCCCTAATACCATTTTTGTTAAACTGATTGCCGCGGCAGCTTTCCTGTTTTTCGGCATCACCTATTTTCTCCGGAAACCGACAAAAACGATTAAACCACTTGGCGGAGGTGGCGTTATCGTTTTGATTGTTAAGGGATTTGCAATTAACACCCTTAATCCGGGAGTTTTAGCTTTCTGGCTGGCTACCATGACGATGGTGGTTTCCACCTTAAAACTGGTTGGCGTTCAGATACTAGGCTTCTTCGCCAGCACCATAATCACCGTCATGGTTTTTGACGTTCTCAAGATCATCTTTTCTTCAAAATTGCGAAAAGTGATCACAGAAGCGATTATGACCAAAATGTTCAGGATAACGGGTATTATCCTGATGGCTTTTGGAATTTATGTGATGATCAAGGCCTTCTGGTCCTGAGAAAAGCGCTTCATTACCGCATATTTGGCCAAAGCAATTGTCTCCCGGTTCACCTTTTCCGCTATCCTTCCACGAGCCAGGTCTGTCACAGATATGAATCCGTTTTTAAGTAAGAGCTGAATAATCAGGTTGTTAACAACGGTTTCGCGCGTATACCCTTCTGCTACATACAGATCCGCAGTCTGCTCCATGAATTCCGATGCAACCTCAAGGCTGTTTGGCAGAGCCATTAACTGACGGTAGGTTTCGCTCAGGGAATTCAGCTCGATGTTAAGATTTGGCGAAACCAGAAGCGGGCTGAACTCCCGTGCGGCTTCAACCGGACTGAACCCCCTCAGTCGGCTCAGGTCCACCATCATTTCAGGATTATCGAGCCTTACAAAACGGGCCTTCTGCATTTTTTCGAGCTGGAACAGGTAGAAATTATATCGGAATACCTCTGCACTCACCTCATTGGCCGGCAGGATATGCCCATATTTCTCGCTGATAGCCTGGCGAACTACATATTTTAGTTTGGTAAGCTCAGGCTTCTGGAGGCGAACCTCGCGGATCAGCTTAAGGAGATCCTCTGCAGCCTTTTTCGGGCCGGTGATTTCCTTGCCCTTTTTCCCGAGATCCGTCGACAATATCCCCAACTGGATATTCCGGCCTTTGCCTTTCCCATCCTGTCCTCCTTTGAGAATCCGGATCAGGTGCTGACGGATTGCCAGTTCACCCTCTTCCCCAATGAATGGATTCCCCGCAGGCGTGCTTGCCAGTGCATGGAACAGCTTGCCGAAAAAGTCGCGGTCGATCAGGAAAGTATCCTCCCCTGATTCATTGATTCCAGTCGCGATGAACCGGTTCTTGATGATATCGAACCGGATCTTGTCTACTTTATAGGAAGTGCCATGTTTCTGATAGGTTTTACCTTTGAATATTTCGGTTACAACTTCCTCCAGATCAATCTTGTCCATCAGTTTAAATGAAGATCCCAGGTAAACTTTCCCGGTGGGATCCGGTATCCAGTCAAGGATATCATCCAGGTAGGACCCATGTCGTCCAAGGAGGTCAACAATCTGTTTGTCAGCCGTATATCGGAGCAATGTCCTTTGAATGTGCGGATAGTCGGTGCTGGTTGCCTTCTCTTTCCGTTCTGCATGGCTCTCCCGGTAAAGAATGAAATTCTCCGGATTGGCATACCGGCGAATGCCGGCCTCCTCCCGCGAAAAGTTGCTGGCCGTGAGGAATATGTCGATCTTAAAGGGCATCCGGATATCACACAATCCCGATATGGTGCTCCGCGAGTTGAGGTCCTCGGCATTGCTGCTGGCACTGCTCTCGAAGAGGGTTTTGTACTGCCTGATAAAATCGGGGTCGAAATCGGTAACCCTCGAAAAGTCACCGATCTCCGTTCCGATTCCGTAAAGGTTACCCTCCTGATCCGGGAAAACATGCAGCATATCACCCGCTATCATTTTGATTGAACGGACACCCTTCAGGTCCTTTTTCAGCCATTTCAGCATCAGGGCTGCGAGCATCTCTGATTTGCCCACGCCGCTGTCGCCGCTGATCAGCACCACGAAAACAGTGCCGTCTTCCTCTTCAATCGCGAAAATGGATCCATGAACCGGCATCCCGCCCATCTCTTTGACCTTCTCGTTTAGCAAGGTGAGCCGCGGCTTCTTGATGTCGCCGAAATAGTCAACCTTTCGTTTGAGCGGTGTGATGAGGGTTTTAATGCTGCCATTCGGACCGGCCAGATCGAAGTAGCCAATTCTTGGATAGGAGATTACCTTTTCCGGGGCCCCGTAAAAGAGCACAATGTCAGGTACAAACTCCTTCACTTCAGACAGGGTGATGGTCTGTGGACCCAGAAGTCTGAAGTTGTCAGTCAGATATTTGAGGTACGACTTATGGAAGATGAAAAGTTCTTTTACCAATCCCTGGTTATGGATTTTGCAGCGATAATCCTCTGGATCCAGGGTTTCTGTGAACCGGGCGATCCGGTTGCCGAAGAAAGCGGCAGTCGGCCGTGTCTTCATCTGCTTGATGAAATCGCGGGATGTGCCTGAGCTGCTGCGGTCGAAAGGTTCAGGCTCTTTTCCGGTGCGGTCGATCTTGTGGAACGGGAACTCCCGTTTCTTGGCATCGGTGGCGATGCGTGTATGGGTCTGGACATCTTTTTCTGCCGCAATCACACCGCAGCTTTCCATGATGCGGTTGATCCACCGCAAATGCTTCCAGGATGGTTTCCGGCTAAGGATGTTATCCATAGTAAACCCGGTGTGAAGGGCATACCCGTGCTGGATCATCTCATTGACGGAAGAATTCTGGACCATAAACTCGTACTGCACCATCCGGATAAGATGGTGGTTGTATCGGGTAAACAGGTCGGTGCTGCGTGTGGCATTGATCCGCCCCGTGAGGAAAAGGACCATTTTTCTTACCGTCTCGGGCAGCTCCTTAGCGGCCACCATACTGTCAGACGCCTTCAGTGAACTTTCCCAGGTAAAACGGCACTCATCGGGGAAAACATCGGCCAAATAAGAGGCGCCAAGCAAGCGGGCTTCCCCCTCAGGCATCCTGCGGATTCCGGCAGTAAGGGTTTCGACACGATCCTTCCACGCGTTGGTAAAAATGGTTGTCCCGGTGAGGAGATAATCCATCCAAAGGCGTCCGGCCGGATCGGTTTCCCGGTCGAGCTGGCTCTGCAGATATTTCCTTGCCGACTCGTACAGCGCCGGTCTCGGGTCCCCGGCAAAGGGTTCCTCAAAATGACTCATCTTTTGAGTCAGCTCAGCGATGCCTAAAACCTGACTGAAAACATCGGCCTTAACACCGGTTGTTTCGGTGAACAGCCCCAGCGTGCGGCTGAAGAGCTCGCGCATGCGCGGTTCCCGTGTCCGCTGGTCGAAAGGCAGACCGAAATGGAGGAAAAGCTCTTCGATGAATTTCCGCAGAATGCGGTTGTACCCCTCGAGACGGGCCAGATCGCCGCCCGCGTCACCGCCGTTGACCCGGAGGGCCAGCAGCTTGACCTTGAAATCGGAGAAGAGCAGGGTTTCAAGCTCCATCAGGATCTCTTTCATGATCAGCAGCTCATCATGCTCGTCAAGAATATGGGCATCCGGCAGGAATTCTTTCTTGCTCCGGATAAATTTCAGCAGGGTACTTTTTCCAAACCGGGCGGCAACTTCATTATAATCAAGGTCACGGAGCGCCGGAATGCTCTTGTATACCTGCGGCAGCAGGGTCTCATAGACCCGGGTGAATGCCTTGCTGGCTACAAACGACTCCAGGTCGGGGCACTCGCCGATGTTGTCGAAAAACTCGATCACACTGTTCTTCGAGGTCGCAATCGTGTGGACCGTGACCCCACAGTCCGACGGGAATGGCAGGTTTACCGACTTGATGTCGCGGATGCGAAGCGAATGGTTAATGGTTTTAGTAAGTTTTGCAACCGGCTCGTAATCTGATAAGACTGACTGGGTCAGTCCGGTTCCGCTCATTCTCGGGAAAAGCTTCGACAGGTGTTCCGCGGGCTCTTTCAGGCGCGTGGGGTCCTGGGCCAGCAACTCCTGATAACGTTTCCAGTAGGTCAGGAAAAGAACCAGTGCCGTTTCCAGCTCCTTGCGGAATACCAGATAGGAGGCCTCGGTTCCGTCGAGGTAATCACCGAGAGAGAACCGCACAAAACCGGTCTGGTAGGGAAGGGTGGCCAGTCCGCGCTTTTCAGCCATTGCCGTGCAAAAGGATTCCAGCTCCTGATACGAAGCCAGATTGCGGATATGTAGATTGAACAGGTAGGATCCGTCTGAATCCAGATAACTTATATCCAGATCGTTATATCGGGATAGAACTTCTTCGGCCACCTCTTTGGCCATATCCATGCGGCGGTTCGATTCGCGGCGGAACTCCTTGTTGATGCGGAAACGGTTCAGCGAACGGACGATATGTTCTTTATAGTAAGAGAAAAAAGGCTCTCCCTTGTATTTGAAATCATCGGGCAGCTCCAGCACGTCGAGCTGGTCGAGCGAACGGAGCTCATCGAGCAGGAACAGGTGGAGCGGGCTCCCCTCGAACAGGGAAACGCGCTTTCCTTTGGCGCTGCGGCCCACGCCCTTCCCGGGAATATTGGCCGGAATCTCTTTTTTGATGAAATCTTCCAGCCTGAGTTTGATCTTGTGCCTTGAGGCATCCTTGGGAAGGTTCTCATCCATGCGGATCTTGATGGTTTTGGCGAGCTGCGCCACCTCCAGCACGTTCACCAGCATGTAGAGTGAATTGGTATTGGCACGGTCGGGCGAGAAGAGTTTTTTTGCATAATCGATCACCTCCTTGCAGGCCGGGGTAGCCGCGATGGAACCGAGCCGGTCGCCCGTGGCACCCAGGTTCTTGGTTGTAGAGAGGGAGGTTACCATGCTCAGCGTCGGATAGGAGGCGAAGTTGTTCATGATATACCTCGATACGGTACGCCATTTGGGCTCCTCCGGATCCTCGAGCTTCACTGCATCATTGTAGGCTTCATCCAGAAACAGTGTGAACTGAGTCTTGTTCAGGAACTTAAGAAAAGCGATCAGGGCCTGGTTGTTGAAATCGGTATACCCGGTTGGGTTCGAGGGATCATTGATCACGAAGGTGGTGTTCTCGCAGAAACGGTCCCACAGGGTTCCGCTGTCGTCGAACAGGTGAAAAGTGTCCCGGATCAGCTCCAGCTTGGTCTGCAGGCGCTCAAAGTCCACCCGGCCGTTTTCATATAGCTCAATGTTGATATCGAAAGGATTGATATCGAACCGGTCGGGCGGAAACAGGTCGCGGTACTCCCACGAGGCCTCCTCAACGAAATGGATGAACGGATTGGGCTGACGGCCCCTCCAGAAAAGGAGGTCGCGGATGATCATCTGCACGTCATCGGAAACAGATGTTTTATCCAGCGTTCCCAGCTTGCTCAGGAAATCCTTGATGATCTCCTGGTCGGCCAGGCTCTTCTGGTCATACTTATCCTTGATTCCGAGGTCGATCAGGAAGTTCTGGAAACGGCCCTTATTGTCGGCCTCGTTCTCAACTTTCGTGAGATATTCCTTGTATTTCTCTAGAAACAGGTTGAACCCGAAGTTCTTGTGGAAATGGTTGTGAAGGGTCCGCTGGTAGGTGTTCGGGATCACATCGAGGATCACTTCGCATCGATGGATGATCTCCTCGGCAACCGGCTTCAGTTTCCGCTGCAGGAGATATTCGCCGTAGGTCCGGATCTGCGCCCGGCCGCCGCCTTCAACAATGGTGGCTATCCCCAGGTTTTTATTGCCGGAGTAAAAATAGTCGAGGGTGCGCTCTTCGAACTCGGTGATCAGCTCCCGGTTCACCTTGATATGTGCCGAAGGATCTCTCACATCATCTATGAGCTGCAAGTATTGGCGCAATTTCGATAAGGTATACCGGTCCTTGATCAGCTGCCGGGCAAACTCATCGAATTTGTAAAGAATGATATCCTGCTCCGGGTTATCGGGATCGGCCAGCTGCTCCTTTTTCAGGTCGAGGATCTCCTGGTCGAACTCCCGTATCTTCTTGTCGATCTTTTCTTTGTATTTCCTGATATTTTCCGCGTTCACCTTGTCGAGGATCAGGCGCAGATTCATCTGCGTGTTGGCCGGGGTGCCCATTTTGCGGGTGTGCACCTTGTTGAGGGTATTGATGATCCCGTTATGAAAGGCAAAAACCAGGCTGGTGTTTGTCGATCTAGATTCCGGCGAGTCGTCAATAAAAACACAGCGAATCAGGTAGTTTGCAAATTCGGGGCGGCTCAGGATATTCCGTCGCATCGAAGGAATCCTGACCGCAAAAATTGAAACCGGGTCCTCCTGCATGGTTTTCAGTAAGGAATCCGGATCGGTATAATCAATCACCTTAACGGCGTTCGGCGTAAAGACCTCCTCTTTCAGGAGGCGGATGGTGCTCAGGGCAGTACCTGAAACCAAGGTGCGGATCAGTCCGTTCAGTCCTTTAAAATTCACCGTCGATTCCGTGCGAGCCAGGAAGTTTTCTTTTTCCGGACCGGTGGTATAATGGGTGCTCTGGTTAACCATCTGGTCGAGAACGTCGAGAAGATAGTTCCACTGCGCCTCCTCCACGTCTTCATTAATACCCAGCACATCTCGGAACTTCCGGACTACCCTGACTTCATCACCCACTAAAACCCGATAGAGGAAATCGATGGTTTCCTGGGTGGTGGGGGGTGTCCCCACGGAAAAATCGTGGAGGCGGAGGATGTTCTCAAGTTTCTGTTTTTCTTCGGGTGTGACCAGCTCCTGATCGAGGGTTTCCCGGATTTTTTTCCGGAAAGCCTGGCGGCGGGCCGAGAATTCGAAAGCTTTTGAATTCATGTGCGGGGCCAGCATCAGGCTGATATCGGTATAGCCGGGCAAGGATTCCTTAACCTCCAGGAGCGACCGGTGAATCGCCGCCTGCTGGATTTCAGGCTCCATCTGCTCATCGAAACAGATCCGGATAAAATTCTTCAGTTTCTCAAAAACCCCATCGGGTAGAATGTTTTCCGCCCGTTCACCCAGTGAAGCATAAAGGTTGATAAAATCGCGCGCTTCTTCATTCAGCCGCGCCTTTGTTTGTCCCGGAAGTTTCATAATACCCTGATCTTAAGATTATTCCAAAAAAAAGCCTGGCTGGACCAGGCCCCCTCAGCCCTGCAAAGAAACAAAGCGAAAGGTGAATATCAAAGCGATGAGGGAAAAAGGTTGCCAGTTGCCGGTTACCGGTTGCCGGTTAGGCCAGAACTGTCATTCCGGCGAAAGCCGGAATCCCCATGCCCTTGTGCCCCCGTGCCCTTGTGCCCCTGTGCCCCTGTGCCCTTGTGCCCTTGTGCCCTTGTGCCCC
>CAYQFT010000055.1:19110-19320 GCA_964416825.1 uncultured Porphyromonadaceae bacterium | reverse complement strand
TCCTGCATCCGGTCGATCCGGGTGAGGGTGAGGATGGGTTTGGCGGCGATTTCGGGTTCGGGAATGGCATTGGAGTTTGAGCCCGGCAGGGCGTACCAGTAGGTTACCAGGCTATAATCCAGCAGGTTCCAGGGGTTGCGGATATCCGTGCCGGGTGAGGCTTCCATGTCGAAAACCAGACGATTGTTAAAGGGGATGGCATCGAGGATA
>CAYQFT010000055.1:0-19100 GCA_964416825.1 uncultured Porphyromonadaceae bacterium | reverse complement strand
TACGGTTGCGGGTGCAGATGTTGTAGCCGCGCGGGTCGGCCGGGTTGCCGTGGCACACATTGGCCCCGATGGGGATCGAAAAGGTATCCTTTCCGGTAGGATTGACGCCACCGGCCCAGCCGTAATAATCTTCGGTGCCGGTGCCGAAATGCGACGGGAATTTGCGGGCCACATCGGTTTCATCTATATAAATCTTCTCGTCGCCCTCACCCCACCAGCCGTGGCCCGGACTCAGCACCGTCAGGGCATCGCCCATCAGAACGCCCTTGCCCTTGATATCGACAAAGTTCATATCCACAAATTTGTCGCCGGTCAGGGTTCCAACCGGTTTCCAGTTCGCATAGAAATACATCGTGCGTTCATCCCAGAACCACATGCCGGTGCGAACATCGAGCTTCAGGTCGACGGGCTGAGTATCGAGATTAATGATCCGGATCTGGCCCGATGTTTTGTAGGGCATTACGTAGGTGCAGATGAAGGTTCCATCGGGCTGCACCGAGCGGTTCCAGGTTTGGAACGGATTGATTTTATCGGGACTGCAGAAGAAATCCCCTATCGGGCACCAAACTGTGCGCTCTCCGTCGAAACTCATTTCGAGGATGGTTGAGCGCAGAGCTTTAGGGCTGCCTTTCGGATCAACTTTAACGCTCAGCCGCCGGATGGCTCCCGAACCGGGAGGCAGGTCCCGGGTATACATACCTTTGGATTCCAGCCTGATGGGCGTCCATGCTTGTTTTATCCCATCCTCTGCGGGACCGGCCGTAAGGACTTTGCCAGCATTATTGACCTGCCCAGCCAGCTTTTGGTATTGCCTGACTGTAAAGGACTTAACCTCCGCATTCGGGGGATAGGCCCGGTAATTGATGATGTTGTAAAAGGAGCGGTCGGTGAGCGTGATCTTGCAGCTTTTGGCGAATGGAATCGGGAGGAAGCAGTCGCCGGCCCGGGCGGTATATCCGGTGAAAGGCAGTTTTATCGAGCCTTTGCCGGTGACCAAATCGATAAAGCACTCATCGATGACGGGTTTGGTGTTCCCATCGAGGTAAATCCGGATGTTCGGACCTTTGCGGTTGTTGAAATCGTAATAAAAGAAAGGCGTCCAGATGCGTGTGATGCAGCCGGGACCCGAATGTTCCATAACTACAAATTCCTTTTTCCCGTCGTTCAGTTCCTCACGGATGTAACCAATGCCATCGGAGTCGGCAAACCAGCCGGGCTTATCGGGAGAAACAGACTCCCTGTTATAGCTGCTGGCCTGCAGGGACCGGTATTCCGGGGCCGGGAAGCGGGCGGATTGATCTTGGTTGGTCATTTCCTTGAGCAGGGACTCGAGGGAGATCTGCTGTGCACTGAGTGCCTGACCCATGACTAATATCAGAATAAAATTGAGTAAATATCTGCAATTCATTGGGTTATGGATATCGGGTTTAGGAAGGACAAGATAAGGATTGTTGAGATTCGAACGCAGAGTTTCGAATGTTGAAAATGAGATTCAGGGGGGCATATCTTTCCGAACTAGAATCAGATGCTGAAGCTGAGGGATGCCTTGCTTATCGAATCCAAGACCATTGAGGTTTATTATAACCATCTCTGAGTTATATAATCGTATATTGTATTGGTAACAATTCATGTATGAAACTATTCATTCCTGCTTCAGCCTTTCTTGTCTTTTTATCTGCATGCTCACCTCCCACCCCCTCCGAGCGGATTATCGATCCCTTGGCAACCCAATCAGAAGGTTTTACTGCCAGTGTGGTCAGATCTATCCCGATTATTCTTGATAATCAGATATTTATTGAGACTATTGATGGGATTGACTATTTCCGTGGCCGTTATTATCTGCAGGATGTTGGAGGCAGGTGCATTACCATACTGGATGATGAGGGCCGGTTGATACGGCAAATTTCGCGGGGTAAGGGTCCAGGCGAGCTTCAAGCTTCATCGGGACTTGGTTTTGCTGCCGACCATCTCATTGTAACCGACATGAATCAGCTTAAAATGTATTCACCGGATGGTCTGTATCTTTATTCTAAAACTCTACCGCCGAAACTCTGGGCGTATGAAGTTACGCAACTGCCCAATGGCAATTATTTGACCTACGGCATGGGAATGGATATCCGTCAGGAGATCAAAGACGATTACCTGTCCAACCAGTTCTATTATTTTCATTTGATTGACAGCACGCTGACTCAGGAGATCCATCCAATGGTCCCGCTTAATATGGAAGTTGGGGGCATGGAGCGTGAAAAGGCATACTGCAGATATAAAGACCACTATCTCCTTGCGGAATACATTAATAATCAAATTCTTATTTTTGATGGGGATACCATTACCGGTTCCTATACTGTTGATTTCGGGAAGTTTACTTTTTCACAAAAGGAGATGAGCACCGATAAATTCAATTATATAGGTCTGATTGGTGACGGGTCCCGATTTGGCTTGATTGACAACATTTGTGAAACGCGGGATTTCATTTCTTTCCGTTATGAACGTAAAGGTTCTGACAGTCCCATTGACAGGCCGGAGATTATTTATTCCAAAAAGAGCGGTAGAACGGGTGACATCAGGGATATTCTGAAAAATTCTGGGATTCCGCTGATGAGACTGATGAATACCCAGGAAGAGCAGTACATATTTCTTCTGGAGCCCTCTGACTTTGGGGATGACCTATTGAAGCAACTCAGAACCGGGGGGTTGATCGGAAATGAAATAACTATTGAGAGCAATCCGGTGATGGTTTTGGTGAAGTTCAGGGAAAATTCAAAAAATTTGCAGCCCGTAACCAGCAACCAGTAACTTCTTTCTATCTTCAGGCACTAAACCGAGCCAACATGCGAAAAAGTGTCGTAGGAGTTTTACGGGCCTTCGCCATTTTATCAGGTGTATTGCTACTCTCAGCGGAGTTGCATGCCCAACAGCCTATCCCGATGCTGATTCTCTCGGGCCGGAACAACCACGACTGGCAGAATACCACTCCCGCTCTGTTCCAGATTTTCAGTGGGTCAAAACTATTTACGGTTTCGGTTACCAACAGGCCGGATACCCTGAAATACACGGATTACACGAAATTCAGGGTGGTGGTCAGCAACTGGAATCAATGGCCGGATACCTCCGGACGCTGGAGTGAAGATCAGGAAAAAGCTTTCACAGACTATATCAGGAAGGGAGGCGGAGCCGTAGTTTTTCATGCCGGCGGATCATCATTCTACGGCTGGCAGGATTACCATAAGATTGCGATCGGGCGATGGGGAAAAAAGACTTCCCATGGCAGCATCGGGCCGGCTGAGGTCATGTACACCGATGAAAAGCATCCTGTCACAAAGGGGTTGAAGGACTTTTCCATCACCGATGAGATCTGGGAGAATACGGAAATCCATCCGGGCGCGGTGGTGTTGGGAACAGTTCAAAAAATGACGGATGACGGACGACTGATGACCGACGGAAGACAGAGAACGACGGATGACGGACGACTGATGACCGACGGAAGACTGAGAACGACAGATGACGGACGACAGATGACCGATGGAATACCGGCGATTATGGTGGGGAAGTATGGGAAGGGCAGGAGTTTTTATACGATTTTGGGGCATGATGAGAAGGTGCTGGGTAATGCGGAACTGCAGAAGTTGCTCATCAACGGTGCCTTGTGGGTAGGGAGGTAATGTGCTAATGTGCTAATGTGATAATGTGCTAATGTGCTAATGTGCTAATGTGCTAATGTGATATTGTGATACTAACGAACCTTTTGTCTCAACAGTAACCCCGGCCTTCAGGCCGGGGACCAAACCAGACTATCTATGAAACGACGTGATTTTGTTAAAACGAGTGTGATTGGGGCGGCTGCCGTGAGTGCGGATGCCATGATTTTATTTAGTTGCTCAACCGGCAAGGGGGCGAACGACCGGATCATCTGGGGCCATATCGGTCTCGGTGGGCGGGGAACGGCAGAGCTGAAATCCTATTTTCTACGCTGGCCTGATGAGATGCGGTCTGTGGCCTTTTGCGATCCATTTTTATCGCGACGGGAGAATGCCATGGCGCTGGCCACTGCGGCCTATGAGAAACTGGACCCGAAGCCTGAATTTAAGATTTACAACGAGTTTGAGCGCATTCTTGACCGGAAAGACATTGACGCCGTGGCAATTACAACCCCGGATCACTGGCATCTACCGATCGCCATAGCGGCGGCGCGGGCGGGGAAGCACATTCATCTGGCTAAGCCGCTGGGAGTCAGCTATCCCGATTTTTTGACGCTGGCTGAGGAGTGTCGTAAGAACAAGGTGTTTTTCAATTACGGCGTGCAGCAACGCTCGTATAAGTTTTTCCAGCAGGCAGTTGCCATGATTAAAAACGGTGATATCGGAGCCGTTGAGCGCGTTGATATTTGGTGTCCCAAGGGCAACCCGGTGGCCAATCCAACGTGTGTGGAAGAGGCGGTTCCGGCCGGTCTCGACTGGGACCGCTATGTGGGCCCTGCCCCGTTGCATCCGTATTGCCCGTCACGTGTTGACACGCAAACCTCCTATTTCCTGAACGATTTCAGCATCGGGTTCCTGGCCGGCTGGGGTGCTCACCCGCTGGATATCATGGTGATGGGCATCAAGGATCAGATGACAGGAAGTTATACCTGCGAGGGAACCGGAGCTTTCTGGGAGCCTGGCAAACTGTGGGACACGGTCAACGACTGGGATCTGCAGTACGAATATGCAAACGGACTGAAGATGCATTTTATGACCGACACCGGAGCAGTTCCTGTTCTGAAAGAATATCTACCCCGAGATGACGGCAACGGCACTACTTTCTTTGGTACCAAAGGGTGGATATCTCTGGGACGTTCCTGCGCCAATTCCAGTATTCCCGAGATTGACAAAATTCTGAATGAGGATGCTGATAAAAACGGATGGATCAATCACGATTGGTCTTTGATTGCCAAGCAGTTCACAGAAACCATAAAGGGACTCAAGCCTGAGCTTTGCCCGCTGGAAGATGCCATTTTATCGGATACTATCAGCCACATGGGCAATATGGCGGTCCGGACCGGGAGGAAGATTACGTGGGATCCGGCGGTGGGGACGACGGTTGGTGACGCTGAGGCGATGTCACTGTTTAAGCGGGAGCACAGGGCTCCGTGGGGGGTGTGAATCGTGATGCGTGAAGCGTGAAGCGTGAAGCGTGACGCGAAAACAAATGTGCCAATTTGATAATGTGCTAATGTGCCAATTTTGGCCCCGAGCATTGTCATCCCGGAAGGCCGGGATCTCCTGCTTCGGAGCACCAATCAGGGAGATCCCAACTTTCGTTGGGATGACAAGAGCGCCCGATACCCGATACCCGAAACCTGATACCCATGTTTACCCGTAAAGTACAAACAAAGACTGACCTCAAACGCTTCATTCATCTCCCGTACAAGATCTACCGCTCCGACCCGATGTGGGTGCCGCCATTGAGGATGGAGCTCAGGGGTCAGTTCGACCGGAAGAAGAACCCGACGCTGGATCATACGGTATATCAACTTTTTCTGCTTGAGGATAACGGCCGGATTGTGGGCCGGATTGCTGCGTTTTATGATACGCTGGCGAATGATTTCTGGCAGGATAAAATCGGGCTGTTTGGGTATTATGAGTGTCCGGATAACCCGGAGGCCTCTCGGATGCTGCTGGATGCCGCGGCGGGATGGCTTAGGGAACAGGGCATGAAGTCGATGCGGGGACCGTGGTCGTTCGTTTCGCAGGAGTGGGGTCTGGTGCTGGAGGGCTTTGAGCCCCCGCCAGTGATCATGGCGCCCTATAACCCCCCGTTTTACAATGATCAGCTCGTGGCCTACGGGTTGGGCAAGGTGAAGGATCTGCTATGTTATTACATTTCCGGCAAGGAGGGGTACCGCATTCCCGACCGGATACTCACCTTAACCGATACCGTTGCCAAACGATACGGAGTGACCGTCCGGCGGGTGAATATGAAGCGGTATGAAGAAGATGTCCAGCATGTTATCGATATATCTAACCATAGCCTGATCAACAACTGGGGCTATGCACCGGTCACACAGGATGAAGCCGATGCCCTCGCCCGCGACCTGAAGCAGGTAATCCGGCCGGAATGCGTGCTGTTTGCCGAAGACTCATCCGGCAAGACCATCGGGTTTATTGTGGCACTTCCTGATGTCAACGTGATAGTCAAAAAGCTGAATGGCCGGCTCCTTCCTTTCGGCTGGCTCAAGCTGCTCAGGGGATTGCCCAGGCTCCGCAACTACCGGATCTTTGCCCTGGCGGTAGCTCCGGAGTATTATGGAAAAGGTATTGACAGCCTCATTTACAGAGCATTGTATGAATCCCTTTTCAGTTCCGATATCTTTTTGGAGATCAACTACATTCTCGAAGACAACCAGCCGATGAACAACGCGGTGGTAAAGCTCGGGGCGAAGATGCTGAGAAGGTACAGGATCTATCAGAAAGGACTGACGACGGATGACTGATGACGGACGGAAGGTGGCGGACGGCCGACTGATAAAAAGAAACTCCTTATGTTGCCCCCGAATTTATTCGGGGGATCATGGCAATGAACACAAACCCCGCTTGTTCAGGCCTTTAAAGGCCTGGTTTCAAAGCTTGATCCGGACGGAACCAAGCTGGCGAACAATCCTATAGTGGTATTTATGGATTTGAACTAGCCTTCCCTTTCCCTATCTTTGCACCCCAAATACAACGATGATGAAATTTCTATTCAATAAAGCCGGGAGGACACATGGGTCTTACGGGAGGACACATGGGTCTTACGGGAGGACACACGGGTCTTACGGGAGGACACACGGGTCCTCCCCTACACGCACCCTTGCCCCCTTATGCCCCCGTGCCCTTGTGCCCTTGTGCCCCAGTGCCCTTCTTCTGGCCATTGCACTGCTTTTGACTTTCAAAGTCACCGGTCAGGAGCTCCAAAGCCCCGCCGACCTCGTCAACCCCCGTATCGGCGGAATCAGCCACGTGCTGATGCCTACCTTTCCCACGGTGCACAGGCCCTATGGAATGGTCCGGTTCTTTCCGGTGACGAGTCCGGGAATTTCAGACTCCTACCTGGGTGGAAGGATTTACGGGTTCCCGCTGAACCGGCCGGAACACCGGGGACGCGGGGTATTAATGGTCATTCCGGTGTGCGGAATTGAAGCGGTTCAGAAACCCAACCTGAGCTCCGCCATCGACCATGATTTTGAGAAGGTTACGCCTTACCAGTACTCAGTTTTGCTGGAAGACAATAATATTACGGTTGATTATGCGCCCACCGAACGGTGCGGGTTTTTTCAGTTTACCCCGGAATCCACAACCGATCTGGTCCTGGTTTTCCAAACCACGGATGAGGGCAGCTTCGATCTGAAAAATGCACAAAACCTGCTGGCAAGCGAAGCTTTCAGCGGCATCAGGCAATATGCCAATATTTGGTTCAACCGGCCGGTCAAGGAATCGGGATATATCGATGCATCAGGAAAAATGGTTAACAAATCCAAAGGTAAAGGCAAGGGAATCAAATACTTTCTGGTTTTCAACGGAGCCGAGCAGGTGAAGATGAATTACGGCCTGAGCTGGATCGATGAATCGCAGGCCGGAAAGAACCTCCTCAACGAGATCCCCGGATGGGATTTCAACAAGGTGGTTGACAATGGCCGGGAGGCGTGGAATGCTGAGCTGGGGAAAATCAAGGTAAAAGGGGGAACGGAAAACCAGCGGATTACCTTTTATACCGCCCTCTACCGCAGCATGGAGCGGATGGTGAACATCAACGAATATGGCCGCTATTTCAGCGCCTACAACAAGAAAACCGTCAAGACCACGCATAATTTTTATGTCGATGACTGGAGCTGGGATACCTTCCGCACGCTCCATCCGCTGCGCTTCCTGATCAGTCCCGACCGGGAATCCGACATGATCAAATCCTATATCCTGATGGGTGAGCAGAGCGGCTGGATGCCCACGTTCCCGCAGGTTTCAGGTGATGCCAAATGCATGATCGGCCACCACCAGGCAGCGATCATTGCCGATGCCTGGATGAAAGGCATTCGGGGGTATGATCTGCAGCGGGCCTATAAGTTATTGAAGAAGAACGCCATGGAAGGAACCATGATTCCCTGGCAGGAGGGTCCGGCCACGGAACTCGATAAATTCTACCGCGAAAAAGGCTGGTTCCCTGCCCTGTCGCCAGGTGAAACCGAAACAGTGAAACAGGTGGGCCCCTTTGAAAAGCGGCAGGCTGTAGCTGTAACGCTTGAACATGCCTATGACGACTGGTGTCTCGCCCAGATCGCCGGTGAGTTGAAGCAGACGGATGACCAGAAGCTCTTTATGGCCCGTTCTGCCAACTACAAAAATGTATTCGACCCCGCTACAGGGTTCATGTCGCCCCGCAAGGCCGATGGATCCTGGGTGGAGCCCTTTGATCCCAAAACATCCGGAGGCATCGGGTGCCGCGATTATTTTGCCGAAATAAACTCATGGAACTACACCTGGTTCGTACCGCATGACATTGACGGCCTGATCACCTTGATGGGCGGTAAAGATAAATTCACCGCCAAACTCGATCAGTTGTTTGAAGAATCTCTCAACGGATATGCCAAATGGACCACTATCGCCAATCAGCCCGATGCGTCGGGTATCGTTGGGCAGTTTGTGACTGGCAATGAGCCCACCTTTCATATTCCCTATCTGTACACCTATGCCGGTGAGCCCTGGAAAACACAAAAGCGGGTTCGCCAGCTTATGGACGCCTGGTTCCGCAATGACGTGATGGGGATCTGTGGCGACGAAGACGGCGGCGGACTCTCCTCCTGGTATGTATTCACCGCCATGGGCTTTTACCCGATGACTCCCGGGAAACCGGAATATGTGATCGGAAGCCCGATATTTGAAGAGGTCTCCATTGATCTCGGAGACAATAAAGTATTAAGGATCAAGGCACAAGGCGCAAGTGCACAAAACAAATATGTGCACGGGGTTACGGTTAACGGGCAGGCTGTATCGAACTACAGGTTCAGCCACAAAGACATTGCCGGGGGTGGAACGGTTATACTGGATATGGGAAGCCGACGGATGACCGACGACCGATGAGGGTAGACCGATGACCGATGACGGATGACGGACGCAAAACATCGGTCGTCCGTCATCTGTCATCCGTCGTTCAGGTTGGTGGGTGCAGCCTCTTCTGAAACCACGGCCTCACTTTCAGCATCAATTCCTTCTGGTAGCCGGAAACATGCCGTTTGCAGGTTGACCGTTCCTCGCTGTTTTCGGGGGCTCCCCAGCGAATTTCAACTCCATCGTTCGGATTGTATGCCATTTCAAATGCATCCCTGCGCCTGATCAATTCGGAGAGAGTGAGTTTTTGTTCGGAACCGTTGGTGCGGGTATAGGTGATCGAGAGTTCGCTGGTTTTCTTTTCTGATAAGGATTCGAGTTTCTGCTTGACCTGTTCGGGGCTGCTTAGTTTGGGCATCTTAAAATCCTGGGGGGTGCGAAGAACCCTGTCGGGAAAATCCAATATGGCATCCATGGCTATCAGGAGGCGCAGATCGCGGTTGGGTGTGGAGAAATCCTCCCACTGCCCTCCGGCCTGAAAAACTCCTGCCGGACGGCCAGGCATCGGGATCACCTCGCCGGGATGGGACTGCATATACTGCTCTCCATTGGCAACAGAGTTGACCCGTGTCAGGCACTGTTCGTGCAGGGCCTGGATCAGGTCGAGCAGTGCCGTCTCGGGATCCAGCGGTTTGGGATTGATGACCCGGTCCATGGTGAGGTAGAAATCGGCGGGGTCCATGCTCTTTTGCTGCATGGAAATGGGTATGAGGTTTGGGGTTTGGGGTATGAGGTGGTTCGGTATCAAATGCAACCCCTTGGCATCGAGGGTAATGGGGCGGAATGCTTTGAAGCCGGGTTCGCCGATGACGTCGGTGGTGGCAAAGAGGAAGTTCCCTTTCCAGAAGCGCTTGATGGCCACGGTACCATCGGGCTGGGCATCAACTGACAGAAGCATTCCAGGTTTGTTTCCGGATTGCGGCACCCATTTCACCAGGATCAGCGTATGCCCGTAGGGATCCGCAAAAGTAACACCCGGCCTGAGAGCTTCGCGGGTAAGGGGAACCGGGTAATAATCGGCATTGTCATTGGAGAATGCGGCCCTTGCAGTTCCGGAATGGACCCCATCCATCAGTCGCCTGAGAAAGGCATTGAACGACAGAACGGGATGGCTCCTGGACGTAGGGGTTTCATTGGTAATCCAACGTCCGGTTGACGGTGCCTTTCCGAGCCAGCCCCGGTCCGATTCATGGTAGCCAAACGGAAGTCCAAGTTTCCAGGCAAAATAAGCCCTGAAATAGAAGGGATTATCGGCGCAGTCGGGCTCCATGATCACCCGGGTTTTACCGGCGGCATCATCTTCACCCCAGCCCAAATAATTATGCAGGATATTCCTCTCCGGGTCCTGGGTCACTTCGTGCAGGGCCGGCCAGGAATCCCCTTCGCCAGCACTTATAAAGAGGGCGTTTACCCAGGCGGAGTAGAGGGCTTCGTACTGGCCATCCCAGCCACGTTCGGTTCGCCATATCGATCCTGAAGACTTGGCCGGAATCTTTTCAGCCAAAACACTGAACTCCTGACTACTGACTTCCTGCCTGTTGACTATCAGTTTAGCCCGATATTGCCCGGTTGCGCCGGCTTCAAACTGTTCAACGCGCCAGAATGGTAGGCCGTCGCCCTGTCTGGTGTGCCCGGAGTTACCGCTTGATGAAGGGCCTTCGATCTCAATTTTTGCTTTCCTGATGCCTTTGCCCCCGACCGCCATTACTCGAAAAGACTCCCCGGATTGAGGGTTTTCAGGCGAAACCAGTAGCGCGTAGGGAATACCGGAATCGTCCCCGGAGAAGGATTCCTCCTCCGTGTTAACCGCAGTTTCCTCGCCCGAAGAGGTCGGGTCCTGAACTCTGCGCGGGTTGCAGGACACGAAGGCCAATATCAGGATAAAGAGAAGGATGTATGGATTCCTGGCTGATTTCATGGTGCAAAAATAGTGATTCTGGCTCGTTACATTTCCTTTCGTCGCTCATCGGTCATCGGTCATCGGTCATTTTTTTATATCTTTCGCTCCTAAACAACCAACAACTCCATCATGGCTACAACAGCGAACGCAACGGCGCAGAAGAATTCCTACATTATGTCGCTTTCGATTATCGGGGCGCTTTTTTTTATTTTCGGGTTTGTCACCTGGCTGAACGGCACACTGATTCCGTTCCTGACCATCGCCTGTGAGCTGACGAATTTCCAAGCGTATTTTGTAACGTTCGCATTTTATATTTCCTATTTCTTTCTTGCCATACCTTCCTCGTGGATCCTGCACAAAACCGGATTCAAAAATGGGATGGCTCTGGGATTGTTTGTGATGGCACTTGGCAGCCTCGTATTTATCCCGGCTGCACAGTCGAGAACATTTGGATTGTTTCTTACGGGACTTTTTATTCAGGGAGCCGGTCTGTCGCTGCTTCAAACTGCCTCCAACCCTTATATCGTTATTCTGGGCCCCATTGAAAGTGCGGCCAAGCGAATAAGCATCATGGGGATCTGCAATAAAACCGCCGGGATTCTCAGCCCGTTGATCCTGGGTGCCATTGTGCTGAAAAATGTGGACAAGATTAAGGAGCAGGTTGCTGCCACCGCAGATGCAGCTGTAAAATCGGAATTGCTTAACGAACTCGCTGGCCGGGTAATCGTTCCTTACATAATCATGGCTATAGTTCTGACTGGTCTGGCTATTCTGGTCCGCTATTCACCGTTGCAGGATATTGATACCGATAAGGAGGACCAGCACGTGAATGAGGGAGCGGTGGCAAAAAAACATGTATTTCAGTACCCCTATTTTGTTTTGGGCGTGATCACCCTGTTTTTGTATGCAGGCTGTGAAGTGATCGCCGGTGACACCGTTGCCCTCTATGCGATGGAGAAGGGCTTTGCAACCAGCCGGGCTATCGTGTTTACTTCCTATACCCTCTTTTCGATGGTCATCGGTTATCTGCTGGGTATCGCACTGATTCCAAGAACCATTTCACAGTCCAAGGCATTGGGTATTTCAGCTATCCTCGGGGTTTTGCTCGGCTTATCCGCAGTTCTGATTAAAGGAAATATTTCGGTTTACCTGATTTCACTTCTGGGTTTTGCCAACGCCATCATGTGGCCGGCTATCTGGCCTCTGACCCTCGATGGATTGGGTAAATTTACCAAGATCGCTTCCGCCATCCTGGTTATGTGTATTGCAGGCTGCGCAACCCTTCCGCTCCTGTACGGAAAGCTGGCCGATGCGATCAGCAGGCAGCAGGCATACTGGATGGTAATTCCGTGCTACCTGTTTATCATGTACTTCGCTTTCTGGGGGAATAAGGTGGGGAAAGTGAAAGCTTAGTTGCCAGTTGCCGGTTGCCGGTTACCGGTTAACTGGCAACCGGCAACCGGCAACCGGTAACAATTACAAGCCGTACTCGGCAAAACTTATCTTCTCCCTGTCAATAACCGGCATCATTTCCTCGATAAACTGGCTTTCATCGGATGGGATTGTTTCCAGAGCTGCCTGTATCATGGGGATCCAGGCGGTTTCTTTTGCATCGTCCTTCAACCGTCCCTCTTCCATTGCTTTTGAGATCAGTTCCACCGCCTTTTTACATCCATTGACTGTGCTTTCCAGATAATTCCGGCCGGATACGATTTCCTGCGAAACCTGTATAACCGTATCGGGTGCCAGCACAAAGGCCTGAGGATCATGATAAATATCGGAGTCAATGTATAGATCTTTCAGGTTTTCTGCAGAGATTTTTCCCTTACGGGTTGCCGTGTTCATCAGCCTTGTTTCATATTC
Organism: uncultured Porphyromonadaceae bacterium; assembly: GCA_964416825.1. Taxonomy (GTDB): domain Bacteria; phylum Bacteroidota; class Bacteroidia; order Bacteroidales; family UBA12481; genus UBA12481. Next base: position 6,221 of record CAYQFT010000055.1, on the reverse strand, counting down.
AAGCTGTTCTAGGGATACCGTAGGCGCCATACCTGCCAGCAGTTTGATGTTTTGCACCGATTCATTGCTCCATAAATCCGCACAGGCTGCCGTGATATTTCCGACCGGACTGAAATGGGCACAGGCTGCGTTTTTTCCCTCCATAGAAATCGGAACCCCTGCAATGGCCTTCATGTAAGGCCCTTCGTAGCCGCAATCCTTGTTCGGTCCCCGGGCACCTTCTTCATATGCAACCAAAGACCGTGGAACCGTGGCAACACGGGCGATGGCGGCAAAGACCCTGGGAATAAATTTCTTCTCAGCGAGTACCATGGCGGTATTTCCAAAGGCGCATGCGGTATCACCACCGGGAATTTTGTCAAGACGATTGGCCAGCGAAACGATTTTTGACCATAACATGTGCATGTCACGCACCCCGAGAACTGCCTGAGTAAAGATAAACTGCCTGATGTCGCACATCATGAGTGCATCGTCTGAAAGCTCCTTGCCTCCGGTAGATTCAATGGAAAGGAGGTCACCACCGGCAATGGCACCGCGCTCAAACAATTCCAACATCGGTTCAAGATACTTTGAGGTCCGCTGCCTCGGCGGCCGGTCGAAATCCCGCAGATCATTGGGGGTCAGACGAATTTCACTTTTGAGCCCCTCACGGGCATAAAAATCCTCACAAATTTCATTCATTACCTTAACCAACTCAACCCCGATGTTGGGATCCAGGGTCATCTCAACTACGGTTTCAAATTCAAGTATCAGTCCCTGGCTGTTTAAGTCAACCGCCCTGGTCAGGGCTCCGTTTGCGATCTCCGCATAATGCCTTTTCAGTTCATCGAGATTGCTTTTACTAACCTCTACGGGCGGTAGGGTAAAGTTCAGTTCAGGATATACAAGACCGCCACCGATAATCAATCCCCGTTTCGTATGGACGGGTTTCGGGGCGTTACCAAATATGAGATTGGCCGGATCAGAGATGGCAAGGCTGGTAAATTTCATGTAAAAAATTATATAAGTTATGATTAGCTGATTAACTCACGAAGGCTGGTCTGCTGCAAGACTTCATTGGTTTTCTCCCGTATGGTGAGAAAAACCCTGCGGATATTGCAATTGGATTCATCCTTGCAGAACTCACAGGGCTGATAATGCTTCTCGGATACACAATAAAGCATAGCGATGGCTCCCTCAAAATGCCTGACGATATCCTGGAGCGTGACATCTTCGGGTTTTTTAATCAGATAGTATCCGCCCGACTTGCCGGGTTTACTTCCCAGAATCCCCATTTTCTTTAGTTCCAGCAAGATCACCTCGAGGAACCGCTGTGGCATTTTTTCCTCAGCACAGATCCGGCTGCTCTGAACAGGACCATTCCCGTATTCCTTCGCAAGGTGTGTCAAAGCAACCATTGCGTAACGTGTTTTCATCGCCAGCATAAATCCTGGTATTGAATAGGTTTTTGTACTGAATGTCGATAAACAAAACTATCATATTTTCGGCAATTGTTCACTTAATCGATTGACAATAGAAATAATCCCTATGAACACTGCGAATTATCTGCCGGAAACCCTATCCGGACTGATTGCCAGGATTGAAGGTACCCCGATAATGAATAATGAGCTTCTGTTGGATTTTCTTGCTCAGCTGCCTATCCGTGTGGAGGATATCGAGTCGTATAGCTTTTTCAATCATCCCTTGTATGAGAGTTATGGGCGCAGGGAGGTTTTTCGCTCGGAACGGTTAAAGATATTTGTGATGTCATGGAATCCGGGAGATTTCACTGCTATACATGATCATGAACCTGACGAATGGGGTGCAGTTCTGTTCTTCGGGAACATGGCACACCGTCTGTATGCCCTTGAGAACGGCCACCTGGTGCTGAAACAGGCGGCAACCATCCCTCCCGGTATTAAAGTGGGGGTCACAGGATCCCTCATTCATGCTATGGGTAATCAATCCGATAAGCCGGCGCTAACATTGCACATTTACGGGAGTAACTCAAAATTAGGGAACGACCTGAAAACCCGTGTATATGAACTGGAAAGAAACCGCATCATTTTGACGGATGGCTCAGCATTTCTCAATCGTCAGGATAACGAATACACAGTCGTATCGGAGGTCCTCCTGACCAATGAAGCAACCCTGTTGGATCATGCGGCTTATATCCAACCGTTTTTCGCAAGGTGAATGTTGCGGCTGGTCAACGGGTGTCTGTCATCGGTCATCCGTCATCGGTCCTTCTCAGACGGGCTTATAGGGAATCGTAAAGAAGAACTTCGTTCCCTTGCCCACCTCAGATTTCAGCCAGATGCGGCCGCCCATAAGCTCAACATAGGCTTTGGAGATTGGCAGTCCCAGACCGGTTCCGCCGAATTTACGCGATATTGAGTCGTCGGCTTGTTGAAAACGGGCAAAAATCATGTCGAATTTTTCTTCGGGTATGCCCATTCCCGTATCGCTCACGAAAAACTCTATTTCAGCGGTCCGGATGATATAACCGAAATCGATTCTTCCAGCTTTCGTAAATTTGATTGAATTGCGGAGGAGGTTAACTAAAATCGTATGAACCTTTTGCTTATCCAGCATAACCTCTGACCGGTCATCCTTTAAAGCCATATCAAGAATTAAATCAATGCCTTTCTGATCCGCTGCCGGTTTGATCTCCAGGTGAAGGTCCTTTAACGTTTGATTCAGCTTGATTTTTTCTTCTGATACAACTTCCTGTCCGGATTCCACCGTTGAAAGATTGATCAGGTCCGTTATGATCCCAAGCAGACGATAACTGCTGTCACGAATGATGCCCGTGAATTCCCTCCGCTCTTCCTGGGATATCTTTGGTTCATCGATCAATTCTGAAAACCCGACTATTGCATTCATCGGGGTCCTGATTTCATGGGAAAGATTATTGAGAAATGAGGTTTTTAACCGGTCGCTCTCCTCGGCATGGTTTTTTGCAATGACCAATTCCTCCTCAACCTTTATTCTTTCGGTGATTTCCTCAACCAGTTTCTTCTTTTGCAGGAAGAACCGGTCCATCAGGCTGGCAATTTGCCCGAATTCAGATTTCTCATGGATGAGTGGTTCTATGGGTGTGGGATCATCATCCATCAAACTGGTTATCAAGCTCCGCAGTGGTCTGTTAATCGAGCGGATCAGGATTATCGAGACAATAACCAGGGCAATGAGCATGGACCCCAGCAATACAGCCATTTTATTGCGGGTAGACGCAAAAAAGTCCCGAGCGATCTCCACGTTGGTTTCAGAACCCAGAATGGAAACCGGCTTGTCATTCCATCCTTGCAGGGGCATGAAAACAAGTGCCCGGAATTCCTTGCGGTCAATCGAATCCCGGGGGGCCAACCCGCTGACAGGAGTGTCCAATTTAAGCGTTGATCCTGTGAATTGTTCAATCTCCTGGAGATATTCATCTTTCCAGATCCGGCCCACAAACAGGTATCCTGTTGCCGGGGTTTCGCGCTTCTCATCGAAGGTGGGATGAATCGACCCGCCACTGATCTGAATGATGGTTGAATCGGTCAGGACAAAAAAGTTATACAACGGGCCGTTGGCAACCACCCAGTTCAGGTCGCTCGCACCTATAGGAACCTTTGAAAGGTTTTTGTTCTTTCCAGGATTTGAAGTAAAAACAGTATCCAGATCCGTCGAATAAACCCAGGCATAATCGATATCGAAAGTCTTCAGGGATACTTCAATATTGTCAAACGCCCATTGACGATCAGGTTCCTTCATGTATTGCACAAAGTCGTCCCAATAGGTATAATCATAGGCAAAACCCGTTAAACTCGCCGATTTGAAGTCGACTACGCGGCGAAGCAATGCACTCTGATCACTCTTTTCCTTCTCAAGAAGCTTAGTTATCCGCTGCTTATCAAGGTGCCATGATGCCAGAATGCCGCCCACAATACCGATTGTAATCAAGGCCAGCAATAGTAATATCCTGTTTTGAATCTTTCTGGTCATGCTAAAACTCTATGCATTTGGTATTCCGATCTTTCACCAACAAAGATAGGCCAATGTTTTGAGTCAGCCGTCATACCCTGGAAGAACAAAAAATAAGATTCCGTGTGCGCACACGGAACCTGAAGTTTGCTTATTTTTGATTTTGCAATTTCAACATTGGATCCGTGACCAATCGAATACGCATTAAGGATATTGCCCTTCAGGCCGGGGTTTCTGCAGGAACCGTCGATCGGGTGTTGCACAACCGCGGGGAGGTCAGTCAGGCGACAAGGGATAAGATACTCAGCCTGATTCAGGAATCCGACTACACACCAAACCTTGCTGCCAAATCCCTTGCCAACCGCAACCCTTATCGGATTGCAGCACTCATTCCTGAGGGAAACAGTCTGAATCCTTACTGGAAAATGCCGATCAAGGGAATCCGACGGGCAGCCCGGGAGATCCTTGATTACAACACCGGGGTCGAGATTTACCGGTTCGATATGGACAGTCAGAGTTCGTTTCAAAGCCGGCTGAGGGAGGTTCTTGAATCGAATCCCGATGGAGTGGTTCTGGCCCCGGTTTTTCAGGATCGGGCAGCAGAATTTCTCAAAGAATTAAATGACAAGGGCATTCCGTGCGTATTGATCGATTCCCGGCTGCGGAAGGGAAATTTTTTATCGGCTTTTGGTCAGGATACCTTTAAAAGCGGATTCCTCGCAGCCCGGCTCATGTGCTTCGGCATCCGGCCCGGCTCGTCAATCCTTCTTTTAAAGCTTGCCCGACCCGATGGTATCATACATCACCTTTCGCGCCGGGCAAAAGGATTCACTGGATATTTTGGCAGGAGCGAGCGGGGCAAGGATATTTCGATCCGAACCCTGACCATTGACCTGACTGCGCCCGGTGAGCCGGAAGACAGTCTCAACCGGGCCATGGCGGAACAACCGGATCTAGCCGGGATCTTCGTCACCAGTTCCAGGGCATCCGTGGTGGCCGAATATCTGGAATCACGAAATAAAGAGGGAATTATCCTGATTGGGTATGACCTGACAGAGGCGAACCGGAATTATCTAAAGAAGGGCACAATTGATTTCCTGATCAGCCAGAAACCGGAAGACCAGGGCTATAATAGTATCATGACCTTATGCAGAAATCTGGTATTTAAGCTGTTGCCAGCAAAAATCCAATACAGTCCGATTGATATTATCACGAAAGAGAATATTGACTTTTACCAAACATGATGTCCAACAATTTTTCTATTCCCGGTCTGGCAGGCAGGACCTGTGTAATTTCAGGGGGAGCCGGCATCCTGGGGCAGGCAATCTGCAAGGGCCTGGCCGGAGCAGGAATCCAGACTGCCATTCTGGATATTAACCATGAATCGGCTACACGGCTGGCCGGTGAGCTGCAGTCTGAGTTTAAAACCCGATGCATTGGCATTGAGGCCAATGTTTTAGACCGCACCTCTCTTGAGAAAGCTAAGGAGAAGGTTCTTGCTGAACTGGGACCGGTGGATTTCCTGATCAACGGGGCGGGCGGAAATTCGGCAAAGGCGACGACGACCGTGGAGACGTATACGACAGATGACGGACGACTGATGACGGATGACAGACGACCGATGACGGATGACAGACGGAAAACGTTTTTTGATCTGGATCAGGCGGGATTTCAGTTTGTTTTTGACCTGAATTTCACCGGCACTGTTTTGACTACCCAGGTCTTTGGTGAGGCCATGGCACAGAGGGGCAGCGGAGTGATTTTAAATATCAGTTCTATGAACTCTTTCAGGCCGCTGACCAAAATCCCGGCCTACTCAGCAGCCAAAGCTTCCATCAATAATTTTACCCAGTGGCTTTCGGTTCACCTGGCTCCCACCGGAGTAAGGGTTAACGCCATCGCACCCGGCTTCTTCCTGACCGACCAGAACCGCTTCCTGCTGACCGATAAAGAAACCGGTGAGGCTACCCCGCGCGGAAAGAAAATTATTACTAATACCCCCATGGGGAAATACGGAGAGCCTGAGGACTTGCAGGGGGCGGTGCTATTTCTTTTGTCGGAAGCATCGTCGTTCATTACCGGAGTTATCCTTCCGGTAGATGGCGGATATTCGGCTTATGGTGGTATTTAAATTTGCAGGTTGAATGTTGAGATTCGAACACAGAGTGTTGAATGTTGAAAATGAGATTCAGGTAAAGACGCATTATGATGCGTCTCTACAACCGGTAACAGGCAACCGGCAACCAGTAACCAGTAACCAGCAACCAGTAACC
>CAYQFT010000054.1:9699-19411 GCA_964416825.1 uncultured Porphyromonadaceae bacterium | reverse complement strand
ACGACGAGCGGGCAATCTTTTTTGCCCGCGGCGTATTGGAGACAGTCAGAAAACTTCGCTGGGCTCCCGACCTGGTGCACTGCCATGGCTGGTTTACTTCGATTATTCCCCTTTACCTGAAAAGGGTATTTCATGATGACCCCTTGTTTAGCAACGCGAAAGTTGTTTGTTCTTTATATCAGGATGGATTTAAAACTCCTCTGAATGAGAAGTTTAAAGAAAAGTTGCTGATGCCGGGTATCAATCCCTCCGATGTCAGCGTTCTAGAGGTACCGGATTTTGTCCACGTCAGCAAGATGGCCATTTCGCATTCGGATGCACTGGTTGTCGGCAGTCAGGTGATCGATCCGGAGATCGATAAATATTTGAGAGCATCCGGAAAACCGTTTCTGGAATATCAGGGTACGGAGAAGTACGCTGATGCTTACTCTGATTTTTATCGGGATATTTTAGGGGTCTGATAAAATTAATTTAGTTCGATGGTCAATACGATTATCCGAAAGGCTGCCTTTGGTTTGTTTACCGGGTGCCTTGCCCTCGTTTTATTTTCCGGCTGCAACAACAGCGAAGAGATTGGTCTGAACCTGACTCCTCAGGGGGAAAGATTTCGCTATAGGATTGATTCTTCGATAGTTATAACTGCCACTACTTTGAGGCAGGATTCCCTGACCTCGGAAAAAAGGACTTCTGCTTTGCTGGGCTGCCAGAACGACCCGGTATTTGGCCGGACCTATGCGCACCTGCTCGCCCAGTTGCGGCTCTCTTCGAACGATGTTGAGTTTGGAGCAGGCGCAAGTATCGACTCGGTTGTTTTGTTGCTGAAGTATCAGAACTCATTCGGTGATACCACCGCGCAGCAGGATATCAGGATATATGAGCTTAAGCAGGACCTCTATTTTGATTCCACGTATTATTCCAATATGGATGTGTCCGGATTCTACGATGCTGCTTCTCCGGTTGGCACGTTTTCCTACAGGCCGACGCCTGACAAGGATTCTGTGCTGATCCGGCTGTCAGATGATTTCGGCCAGAAACTCATCGACACTGATACCGCCTTTCTCTCGAACAATACGGTATGGCTGAAGTACTTCAAGGGATTATATCTTGAGGCTCTGCCTGTTGAACAAGGCGGGTCTGTTATCGCCTATAATTTTACCGGCGGCAAATCCCGAATGACACTCTATTATCACAATTCAGCCAACGATTCCCTGAAGTATGAAGTGCTGATCAACAGCAATTCCACATGGGTTAACTTGTTCCGGCATGATTACAGCAGCGCTTCGATAACCCCGGTCATCAATGACTCCCTGTACATTCACCCCGATGTTTATCTGCAGGGCACCGCTGGAGTGCGCGCCCATGTGAAAATTCAATTTCCCGATAGCCTGATGGATCTCGTTCAGGAAGGCATTGCCATAAATCGGGCTGAGCTGGTCTTTCCCGTTGCTGAAGACCCGACTGTGGCGAATTTCGCCCGGCCGATATCTCTGAGGGTATTTAATGCCCGTGCTGACGGGACGAATGAGTTTATCGACGACCTATCGCTCGGAGAAGCCTATTACGGTGGAATTTATGATGAAAAAACCGGGACCTACCGGTTCAATATCGGAAGGCACGTTCAAAATCTCCTGCACCCGGATTCGGCACAGCGAATTACAAACAATGGTTTGTTTCTGGTGCTCGCCGAGGAGCGGACCAGTGCAGCGCGGCTGATTCTTAAGAATGGCGCCGGGGCCATGAAGCTGGTACTTACGTACACACCGCTACACTGATTCTGTGTTTTTTTGCCGTTCCCGGCTCGAAGTCAGACAATTCCGCTAAATTAGCGACCGTCTAATCTTTTGAACCACTACCATTATGTGCGGAATTGTCGGTTACATCGGGCACCGTGAGGCCTACCCCATATTGATTAACGGGCTTAAGCGCCTGGAGTACCGCGGATATGATTCTGCGGGAATTGCCATTATCAGCGAAGGATTCAATGTTCAGAAATGCAAGGGTAAGGTAGCCGACCTGGAGATGGTCGGCATTTCAAAGCCCAAGAGCGGAACCATCGGCATGGGTCATACCCGCTGGGCAACCCATGGTGAACCCAACGTTGTAAACGCCCATCCCCATACTTCCCATAAGGGGCATTTTGTCCTGGTGCATAACGGCATCATTGAGAATTATGCTTCCATCAAAAGGCACCTGAAAACCAGGAATGTATCCTTTACAAGCGACACCGATACAGAGGTTCTGGTTAACCTGATCGAGCATCTCTATCTTGAGGGCGATCTTTCGGCCGAACTGGCTATCCTGATGGCCCTGAACAAGGTAGAGGGAGCCTATGGTATCGTTGTGGCCTGCAAGGATGAGCCGGAAAAGCTCTTTGCCGCGCGAAAGGGAAGTCCTCTGGTAATCGGAGTGGGCCAGGGTGAATATTATCTTGCATCCGATGCGACTCCACTGGTTGAACATACCCAGAATGTCATTTACCTGAATGATGAAGATTTCGCAGTTATCAGCCGCGACCAACTGGTTCTGCGTTCGCTGCGAAATTCAGCACATAAGCCAGATATCCAGGAGCTTGACATGTCGATCGGGGAACTCGATAAGGAAGGGTTTGCCCATTTCATGCTGAAAGAGATCTTTGAACAGCCAAGAGCCATCCAGGATACTTTCAGGGGACGCGTTCTTCCCGACAAATCAGGCATTCAGCTGGGGGGGCTCCATGAAGTCCTTCAGAAGCTTTTTACCGCCAAAAGAATTATTATCACCGCCTGTGGTACCTCATGGCATGCCGGGCTGGTGGGAGAGTATTTTTTCGAAGAACTGGCAAGAGTGCCGGTCGAGGTGGAATACAGTTCAGAGTTTCGTTACCGGAACCCGATCATCGGGCCTGATGACATCGTTTTGGCCATCAGCCAGAGCGGTGAAACCGCCGATACGCTGGCAGCCATCAAGCTGGCAAAAGAGAAATGCGCCACGGTTCTGGGAATCTGCAACGTGGTGGGTTCCTCGATCGCCCGAGAAACCCATGCAGGCGTTTATACCCATGCCGGCCCGGAGATCGGGGTGGCCAGCACCAAGGCATTTACTGCCCAGGTCACCGTCCTGATCATGATGGCCCTGATGACCGGCCGTAATAACGGAACCCTTACGCAGGAAAGATATGCCGAACTCATAGCCGAATTGGTTGATATACCCGGAAAACTCAGGAAGACCCTCGAAAAGGACGCTGAAATCCTGGAAATCGCCAAAGTCTTTCAGCATACGAAGAATGCCATTTACCTGGGCCGCGGTGTTTTCTTTCCGGTTGCCCTCGAAGGCGCTCTCAAATTAAAGGAAATCAGCTATATCCATGCTGAAGGATACCCAGCTGCGGAAATGAAGCACGGTCCGATTGCCCTGATCGATGAAAACATGCCGGTGGTGGTGGTGGCTGCAAAGGATCAGACCCTCGACAAGGTCGTCAGCAATGTCCAGGAAATCAAGGCCCGCAAGGGAACCGTCATAGCGATTGTAACCGAAGGAGACCAGGAAATCTCGAAACTGGCCGACTACACCATCGAAGTTCCTGATTCTCTCCCGGAATTCTCAGTACTTCTGTCCGTTATACCCCTTCAATTACTCGCCTACCATATCGCCGTCCTGCGCGGATGCGACGTAGATCAGCCGAGGAACCTGGCGAAATCGGTGACGGTGGAGTGAGAGGAGGTTGCTGGTTGCTGGTTACTGGTTCCTGGTTGCTGGTTACTGGTTCCGCTCTGATGTCATTCCGGTGTATACCGGAATCTCCTGTAAAGTGCTCCGAGGCTTGGGATCCTGACTTCCGTCAGGATGACAGTTCTGGCTTAACCAGCAACCAGCAACCAGCAACCAGTAACCAGCAACTACCTCCTCTCGTACTGCTGCTCGTAATACGCCTGATACTTCCCGGAGGTTATCCGGTTCATCCATTCTTCGTGGGCAAGATACCAGTCGACCGTTTTTTCGAATCCTTCCTTAAATTGAAGCGATGGGGTCCAGCCCAGCTCTTTTTGAATTTTTGTGGCATCGATAGCATAGCGGAGATCGTGGCCGGCGCGGTCCTTGACAAAAGTGATCAGTGAGGCGGAGGTGCCAGGTGTACGTTCCAGCTTCTGGTCCATGATCTCACAAAGAATATGGATCAGGTCGAGGTTTTTGAGTTCATTGTGCCCGCCGATATTATAGGTTTCACCGGTCTTGCCTTCATGATAGACCAGATCGATGGCACGGGCATGGTCAACCACGTAAAGCCAGTCGCGGATGTTTTCGCCTTTCCCGTAAACCGGAATGGGCTTCATGTTTTTTATATTGTTGATTGCCAGCGGGATCAGTTTCTCCGGAAATTGATTTGGTCCGTAATTATTAGAGCAGTTGGTGATTACGACCGGGAGGCCATACGTGTGGCAGTAAGCCCTGACCAGATGGTCGGAACTGGCTTTGGAAGAGGAGTAGGGACTTTTCGGATCATACGGGGTGTTCTCATAGAAAAAACCCTCCGCGCCGAGGGAGCCATACACCTCATCAGTGGAGATATGGTAGAACCTTTTATCTTCGAAATCACCGTTCCAGTATTTCCGGGCGGCATTCAGAAGGTTTACAGTCCCCACAATATTCGTGGTGATAAAGGCCATCGGTTCGGCAATCGACCGGTCCACGTGGCTTTCTGCAGCCAGGTGGCAGACTCCCGTAATCCCGTACTTGCTGAAGACCTCATCCATTGCTTCTGCATCGCGGATATCGGCCTTAACAAACGTATAATTCGGGGCCTTGTCCACGTCAGTCAGGTTTTCAAGGTTGCCTGCATAGGTCAGGGCATCAAGATTAATAATCTGATAATCAGGGTATTTATTAATAAAGAGCCTGACTACATGAGAGCCGATAAAGCCGGCGCCTCCGGTTATTAGAATGGCTTTTTTCATGATTTTTCGGGATTATTTGATTCCGCGCAATTTCTTTTCCCAATTCCAGGCCGACAGCAGGGTTTCACCGAGCGACCGGGCTGCTTTCCACCCAAGCTCTTCGTTTGCCTTGGTGGTATCGGCCCATACCTGCTCGATATCGCCAGAACGGCGGCCAACGATTTTGTGGTTTACCTTCACGCCGGTCACTTGCTCGAATGTGTTAACCACCTCCAGTACCGATGATCCTTTTCCCGTACCCAGGTTGAAGAATTCAAAATCCGATTTATTCTGATTTTTTAGCATCCGGCTGATGGCTTTAACATGGGCGGCTGCAATATCAACCACGTTAATGTAATCACGGATGGCCGATCCGTCGGGGGTATTGTAATCATCGCCGAAAACCTTGAGTTCCCCGCGGATACCCGCTGCCGTCTGGGTGACAAAGGGAACCAGGTTATTCGGAACCCCGCGGGGCAGCTCACCGATGAGGGCGGATGGATGGGCGCCTATCGGGTTAAAATACCGAAGTGCGATAGCCTTGATGCCATTCACAGAACGGATATAATCGCGAAGGATCTCTTCACAGATCTGCTTGGTGTTTCCATAGGGAGATTCAGCAGGCAGGATCTGGGCATTTTCGGTCACAGGCAGCTCCTTTGGCTGGCCATAAACGGTACAGCTCGATGAGAATACCATGGACGGAACCTGGTAGGTATTCATGCATTCGAGCAGGTTCATAAGCGACACCAGGTTGTTCCCGTAGTACATCAGGGGCTTATCAACGGATTCACCAACAGCCTTATAGGCGGCGAAATGGATGATCGCTTTAAGGCCGGGATAGTCCTTGAAGAACTTCTCCAGCCGGGGTTTGTCGCACAGGTCAAACTCCTCGAAAGCCGGCCTCACACCGGTGATTTGCTCGATCCCGTCGAGGGAGTCGGTGGTTGAGTTTGCGAGGTTATCGACGATAACCACCTCGTACCCTTCATTAATCAGTTCAACGGCTGTATGGGAGCCGATATATCCGGTTCCGCCGGTAACAAGGATCAGGTTCTTCATGGGATGAGTTTTAGTACGGTACCATTTGCTAATTTATACTTTTCTCCGCTCTCCGGGCAGGCGGCCAGGCCATTTTCGTCAAAAAGCAACCGGTGCCCGCTGCCGCTCATCCAGCCGGCCTGTCTGGCAGGATTTCCAAGGACCAGCGCATACGGGGCTACATTTTTTGTAACCACGGCCCCGGCTCCGATAAAGCAATACTCCCCGAGGGTTACACCGCAAACAATGGTGGAATTAGCCCCGATGGTGGCGCCTTTGCAAACCCGGGTGGTTTCATACTGACCGCGCCGGTTGACTGCACTCCTTGGGTTGGTCACATTGGTGAATACCATGGAAGGACCGAGAAATACATCATCCTCGCAAATAACTCCCGTATAGATCGAGACGTTGTTCTGGACCTTTACATTATTGCCGAGGACAACGTCGGGTGAGACCACCACGTTTTGCCCGAGGTTGCAGTTTGAGCCGATCCGGCAGCCGCTCATGATGTGGGTGAAATGCCATATTCGGGTTCCATCCCCGATTTCACATCCGGGGTCGATCACGGCCGTTTCATGGGCCTGATATTTTTTATCGCTCATTGTCAATGATTTTCAGCAGGGTGGTACAGATATAATCAAGTTCTTCCACCTTCATCTCGGTATGGATCGGAAGAGAGAGGACCGATTCGCAGAGACTTTCCGTAACCGGGAAATCGCCCGGTTTATATCCGGCAAAGTCAAATGCCTTTTGCAGGCTGAGCGGAACCGGATAGTAGATCATCGAAGGAATGCCGGCCTCCTTGAGTTTTTGCTGGACCGACGGCCGGCTCACTGCGTTCAGTATGAGTGTATATTGGTGATAAATGTGGGTTCCGTAAAGGGTTTGTCCGGGTATCCGGATTTTCGGGTGCCCGCCGAGCCGGGCATTGTAATATTCCGCGGCCGACTGGCGGCGGATAATAAAATCATCCAGATGCCGGAGGTTGACTCTTAGGATTGCCGCCTGCAGGGTATCGAGCCTGGAGTTTACTCCGATGATCTCGTGATGATATTTGACCTTGGCGCCATGATTGACAATCATCTGCATCATATCGGCCAGATTCGGGTCTGCTGTCATCAGGGCTCCCCCGTCGCCATAGCAGCCCAGGGGTTTGGTTGGGAAAAAGGAGGTGGAACAGATATGACCCATACTGCCGGTGCGGGTGCGGGATCCATCCGGAGAAACGAACCAGGACCCGAGAGACTGAGCATTGTCCTCAATCACAAACAGATTGTTTTCGCGTGCGATCTGCATGATTTCATCCATCGGAGCCGCCTGTCCGAACAGGTGGACCGGTATGATGGCCCGGGTTTTCGGTCCGATTGCCGCACGGATTTTATCGGGATTGATATTGAAAGTCACGGGATCGACATCCACGAGAACCGGCCTGAGTTTGAGCAGGACGAGCACCTCAACGGTTGAAATGAACGTGAAATTGGGAGTGATCACTTCGTCCCCCGGTTCCAGGGGGAGGGCCATAAGGGCTACCTGAAGGGCATCAGTTCCGTTCGCGCAGGGTATGACGAAAGGTACGTTCAGGTAGGCTGCGAGTTCCTCACGGAAGGCTTTGACATCGGGACCATTAATAAAAACGGATGATTCCAGGGCATCCGAAAGGGCTTTATCAATTTCAGGTTTAAGACGGTGGTATTGTGAACGGATATCCACCATTTCGACAGATCGTGCAGGGTTCATGTAAACGTGGCTTTTTGACGAAAGTATAAAAAAACAGGAAAGTATTTGTTTCCAAAATTTGGAAGCCTGTGTATTAGTTGATAACTTTGTTGATTATGGATTTATTGCCGGTTATACGAAAACTATTATTCCGCGAAGAGGGACTGATTATTCCCGGCCTGGGCGGATTTATCTCGCAATACCGGCCTGCCGAGATTCACGCTGAATCGGGCACTTTCGTTCCACCGTCCAAGGAAGTTGTTTTCAATCCCGAAGTGAGGCAGGATGATGGCATGCTGGCCGGGCATGTGGCCCGAATGACGGGAATTTCCACCGAGGATGCTTTGGCTGGTATCGGCAAATTTGTAGATGAATTACTGAAACGGTTGCATGAGGGCGACCGTGTTTTTCTTGAGGGAATCGGGTTTTTCTATCTCGACGCACAGGGCAATGCGAAATTCCAGGTCGAAGCCGGGACCAACCTGTTGCTTGACTCCTTTGGGTTTGTGCCGTTCTACCTGAAGGAAATACACAATGAAAATGATACCATTCTCAAGACATCGCCTATATTCCGTCAGGCAGAGGCTTTAGCTCCCGCGGCTTTGCCGGGCACCACGCTTCCGGTTGAAAAAAGCCGGACCGTACGAAGGCTTTTAGTCGCCATCCCGTTGCTTCTGATTTTCATGCTGATGCCTTATAATTCAAAGGTTACCCGCATTCTCATAAAAAACCGCACGATCCTGGCACCTGAACCCTCGCTGTTCCGGCTCGATTACCCGGATCCGGTTCCAGCAGATACTGCCAGGATTATTGAATACCCGATCGGGGATACACTATAGGGGCTGGGACAAAAAGGCAAAGGGCAGAGGGCAGAAGGCAGAAATTAGTTTTAAGGGAGAGGAAATAAGAATGAAGTTGATACTGTAATTAATTAATAATGTAGTGCTTATATCTTTATCCTTTTTTTAACTTTTTACTAATTTTTGCCTTCTGCCCTCTGCCCTTTGCCTTTTATCCCACCCCCCTACAACATTCATTTAACAATCGACCCGTTCTGGATTGCCGTATCGGGGCTGACGAAGATCAGCCGGCCGAGGTTATCCTCGGCAAGCAGGATCATACCCTTTGATTCAATTCCTTTGATGGTCCGGGGCTCAAGATTGGCCAGAAGGGTGATCTGTTTCCCGATAATCTGCTCAGGCTCAAAATGTTCTGCAATTCCCGAAACAACCGTTCTCACGTCAATACCGGTATCTACCCTGAGCTTCATGAGTTTCTGGGTCTTCGGAACCCGCTCTGCTTCCAGGATGGTTGCAATACGGATATCCATCCGGGAGAAATCATCATACGAAACTGCCGCCTTGGCCTCGGGCAGTCCCGCTGCTTTTGCCTCGTTGGCTTTCTTGGTCTCCTGAAGCTTATTCACCTGAAATTCAACCTGCGAATCCTCGATCTTCTCAAACAACAGCCCGGGCGGGTTCATCCGGTGGCCGGCGGTGATCAGGTTTTGAGATCCGATTGATGCCCAGGGCAATGGGTTGATATTCAGCCAGGTCCTGACCTGATTCATGCTGAAGGGAAGGAAGGGTTCCAACAGGGCCGAGATATTGGCGGTAATCTGCAGACTGATATTGAGAATGGTTTCAACTCTGGCGGGATCTGTTTTAATCAGTTTCCAGGGTTCTGTTTCAGCCAGATATTTATTCCCGAGCCGGGCCAGCCCCATGGCTTCATTCAGGGCTTCGCGGATGCGGAAGGCTTCAAGGCTCTGTTCCACCCTGGCGCGGATGGCCGGGATTTCCTTGAGGGCCGACTGGTCGTAATCGGTCAGGGTGCCGGCTTCCGGACAAACCCCGTTGTAATATTTCTGAGTCAGGACCAGGGTCCGGTTGATAAAATTACCCAGCACAGCTACCAGTTCATTGTTGTTGCGGGTCTGGAAATCCTTCCAGGTAAAATCGTTGTCCTTGGCTTCCGGGGCATTGGCTGTAAGTACATACCGCAGCACGTCCTGCTTGCCGGGAAACTCTTCCAGATATTCATGC
>CAYQFT010000054.1:0-9689 GCA_964416825.1 uncultured Porphyromonadaceae bacterium | reverse complement strand
TCATGCAGCCACACGGCCCAGTTGCGCGAAGTTGAGATCTTGTCGTTTTCCAGGTTGAGGAACTCATTGGCCGGAACATTGTCGGGCAGGATGAATTCGCCATGCGCTTTCAGCATGGCAGGAAAGATGATGCAATGGAAAACGATATTGTCTTTTCCGATAAAATGGATCATCCGGCTATCCTCTGATTTCCAGTATTTCTCCCAATCAGGTGTAAGCTCCTTGGTTGCCGAAATATAGCCGATGGGAGCATCAAACCAGACATAAAGCACTTTGCCGTCAGCTCCTTTTACAGGTACCGGCACACCCCAGTCGAGATCGCGGGAAACCGCACGGGGCTGAAGCCCCTGGTCGAGCCAGGATTTACACTGTCCGTATACATTCGCACGCCACTCCGTATGATCTTCCAGAATCCACTGTCGTAACCAGGGTTCATGCTTGTCGAGCGGCAGATACCAGTGCCGGGTTTCCCTAAGAACCGGGGGATTGCCGCTCAGCATGGATTTCGGGTTTTTGAGGTCCATCGGACTCAGGGAGGTACCGCATTTTTCACACTGGTCCCCGTATGCCCTGTCATTCCCGCAATGCGGACAGGTGCCGGTTATATACCGGTCGGCCAGGAACTGCTGATGCTCCTCGTCGAAAAACTGCTCACTGGTTTTTTCGATGAAATCACCCTGATCCAGCATTTTCCTGAAGAATGCGCTGGCTGTTTCATGGTGGATGGGAGCCGAGGTGCGGTGATAGATGTCGAAAGCAATCCCAAAGTCACGGAATGCTTCCTTGTTGATCCGGTGATAGGTGTCTACAACATCTTGAGGTGTAATTCCTTCGGCCCTGGCTTTCAGTGTAATAGGAACACCGTGTTCGTCTGAGCCACAAATATACAGTACATCTTTTCCATTCTGGCGCAAATAGCGCGTATAGATATCAGCGGGGACATATACTCCTGCAAGATGGCCAATATGGACCGGACCGTTTGCGTATGGAAGGGCGGCAGTGACGAGGAAGCGCTTGTAATCTGACATTGAAGATTTACGATTTACGATTTACGAATGGGCAAAAATACGAAAGAAAATGGATGAAAGGCAGGAATTGGGGCAAGCCGGAGAGCAGGCGGCCGTGGACCATCTGGAATCAAAGGGTTATGTAATTCTTGAGCGGAACTGGAGGTTCGGGCACAAGGAGATCGACATTGTCGCCCGGGATCGGAATGACCTGGTGGTGGTTGAAGTGAAAAGCCGCAATGCTCCTGTGCTGGAACTTCCGGAACAGGCGGTGAACCGAACGAAGCAGCGGTTTCTGATCTCAGCGGCAAATGCATTCGTTCACTACCGGCGCATTCCGCTGGAGGTGCGTTTCGATATTATTTATGTGATTTATGAAAAAGGCAAGCCCCGCATCAGCCATATCCGGAACGCGTTCTATCCCATCCTGTAGACATGCCATTTGTGCAGGATATCCCGCAGCTCTTCCGCCCTGAATGGCTTTGAGATGTAATCGTTCATTCCTGCTTCGAGGCAGAGCTCACGGTCACCTTTCATAGCGTTGGCCGTCATCGCAATAATGTACACCGGGTTGTGGCTGCCCGTCTCCTCTTCAATCAGCCGGAGCCTGCAGGTAGCTTCCAGGCCGTCGAGCACCGGCATCTGCACATCCATAAAAATCAGGTTAAACTCTTTCTTCCGGAATTTACTGAGCGCTTCTTCGCCGTTCTCTGCCAGGTCAACCCGATAACCGAGTTTCTCTAAGTTAAGCATTGCAATGCGCTGGTTGATTTTATTATCCTCAACCAGAAGGATAGAGGCATAATCAACATCAAATCCTTCTATCTCAAACTCAACGCTTTCCGGATCGAAATCCTCTTCTGCACCGGTCTCGGCAGGCTCCATGGGAGACTCATCCACGACCTGAGTTTTCATCGTTTTAGAGATGATGGAATGCAGATCCGATATTTTGACCGGTTTGTTCAGGTAACCGGCGAACCCGGTTTTAATGAGTTCATGCGTGGTGACGATATCTGCTATTGACGAAAGCATGATCAGCTTATTATGGCGGATCAGCGGATCATTTATCAGGGTCCTGGCGAAGGTTATTCCATCCATTCCGGGCATCTGGCAGTCAACGAGTAAAAGGTCAAACTCATTGGCTGTTCCGGCAACATTTCTGAGCATTTTGAGTGCAACCTCGGCATCCGTAAGCTCTTCCGATATGCACTGCCAGTATTCGAGATATTTCCGGAACACCTGAAGGTTGGTTTCATTATCATCAATAACCAATACTCTCAGGCCTTTCAGGTCACCGTTATCCGGAAGGTCGGGATCAGAGAAGTTGACATCCTGGTCGAACTGAGCGGAAAACCAGAAAGTTGAGCCTTTTCCCGGCTGGCTGTCGATGTGGATGGTCCCATGCATCATTTCTACGAGCCGTTTGCTGATAATCAGGCCGAGGCCGGTTCCGCCAAAACGCCGGGTTATAGATGCGTCAACCTGGGAAAATGACTGAAAGAGTTTGTCCTTCTGTTCAGGACTGATACCGATACCGGTATCCGATACCTTGAAAATAAAATGCAGCTGACCGTCAATCTCTTCTGCAAGGTTGCACGAAATGAGAATTTCACCCTTTTCGGTAAACTTAATGGCATTATTGGCCAGATTGAGCAGGACCTGTTTGAGACGAAGGGGATCTCCCATGACCGACCGGGGCAAACGGATGTCGAGGTCGGTAACCAGGTTAAGCTTTTTGCTCGCGGCTTTGATGGCCATGTTATCGGCCACATCCTCCAACACCCGGGAAAGGCTAAAAGGAACATATTCGAGTTCGAGCTTATTGGCCTCGATTTTTGAAAAGTCAAGAATATCATTGATAACCGCAAGAAGGGTGTTCGCTGAGTTTTCAATAATCCTGAGGTATTCCTGCTGTTCAGGACTGATATCGGATTTCATCATGATCTCTGTCATTCCAATGATTCCGTTCATCGGGGTGCGGATTTCATGTGACATGTTGGCAAGGAAATTGCTTTTTGCCTGATTGGCCGACTCTGCCTGTTCTTTAGCTTTCAGGATATCATAGGTTCTTTCGCGGATCCTTTCCTCCAGATCGCGCCGCAACTCGGAGAACTCATCGGCTACATCATTGAAGTTATCCGTGGAGCGCCGGATTTCCCGAAAATCAGAGGAGGGGAACAGGGTGCCTGGTTCCCCCTTTACCAGTCTTGAAGTTGATTCATGGATCTGGTAAAGGAAAAGGTTTACCGATACATAGTGTATATAAATGATAAGCCCCACAAGGAAGGCAGATAGCCCGGCAAATATCAGAACCGGGGTGAGGTTGTCATAATTCTTCCTTACGTAAAGGGCGGTAATGATGACAGCGATTGTAGCCAGTATCACGATAAACGAAAACGAGAGGCGCAGGGAGAGGGTCCGGGGCGAGGAAACGGAGATGCCCCTTTTACGGATTTCCGATAGTGTTTTAGTCCTCAGAGGCCCGGCCAGGAAATCAGTGATCAGGTAAGAATAGTACGTGTAAATTCCGATGGCCAGTATGGCTCCGACTCCGATAATCAGAGTAGGCCTGCTGTCATGCGTTTCATAAAAAACATAACCGCATAGAATCAGACCCACAAGAGTGGAATAAACAAGGGAAACGTAGAAGTTATCCCGGGGCAGCCTCAGGACCGCCCTGGCAAATTTAGCAAACGTCTTATTGTCAAGGTTTTCAACCGGTTCCCAGTCTGTTCCTTGGGAGAGTGCGGAATTAATAGTACGGGGAATTCTGAAGAAACCGGGGATACCCCAATGATTGAGCAGCCCATAGTGGATGAAGTGGAGGATGGTTGTGCAGGTTGTGGTAACCACCCCAATTAAAATGGCCGTGTCTTTAAGATTGTCAGTGAATTTATGAAGGCTGATCACCAGAAGAGTGGCATACAGAACGGCAAACCATGAGCCGATAACTGAAAACAGGGCTATGGAAAAGGTAAATGAGATCCGTTTGGCAATGCCTTTAATCAGCCTGGCCAGAATAAAATCAGAAGGTTGGTAATCCTTAATTGATTTGAAAGACATAAGCGTAACCCGTTGAGGCAAAAATAGAAAAAAAGGCAGAAGGCAGAAGGCAGAGGGCAGAAATTAGTAAGAAGTAAGATGACTTAGGTACAAAGTAAAGCCAGAAGTTCCTTTGGCCTTCCTTCTTGATCCTTCTTCCTGATTTCTGCCTTTTGCCTTCTGCCCTATGCCTTAGCTAAGCAAATTGCAACCCCTGATCTCACTATTGTCAAACCGGCCAAGCACTTCAAAGCCCCCATCCGGATGCAATCGCCCAAGATCCTCGGTTTGGATGAAGGCGCAGGAATGCCGGTTGGCCAGGTCGATGATATCGATTCCTCCGGTTTTTCCTGGCGGGAGGTAGCGGAAGGGATTGTAGGGATCACGGATCAGCACCTTCATTTGCGGCGGGGTATAAAAAACCCCATCCTTTTGTGACCAGGCCTGGGAGAGGAGTTCGGTCATCCCGTATTCCGAGCCGACAGATTCAACGCCAAAGGCTGTTTTCAGTCTATCATGCAATTCCTCCCGGGTGAGTTCTTCCCGACGACCTTTCATGCCCCCGGTTTCCACGATCAGGGTGTTTTTGAGGGGCATCGGGAACCGTTCGGCCAGGTCGAGGAGGGCGTAAGTAACTCCGAGGAGCATGGTTTTTTGTTCCGATTTTTCCAGAGCCGTGAGGTTACCGGCCAGTTCATCGAGGTTGTTGAGATAGAATCCGCTCAACGGATGGCCGCTCTGATGGATCAGGTGGTCCATCATGAAAACGAGGGAGGAGTTTTGTCTTTCCAGGTAAGAGGGAAGAAGTGAGAGAATGCACCAGCCGGAAGGTTCGCCGAAGAATTGCCGGAATCCCGATGAAAAACTGTCAATATAATCCGATTCGCTAAGGAGGTAGTGTTTGCTGGTTTGCGCTCCGGTTGTTCCGCTCGACTCGAAAATGCGCTCTTCCTGTCCGGGTCCGGTTACGATCCTGTGGCTTTTAAAAAATCGTACCGGCAGGAACGGAATCCGGTCGGCGCTGGTAACGCCGGCCGGATCACATCCCAGAAGTTCCAGGTACTCTTTGTATACCGGGTTTCCGGCAGCCTGGAGACGGAAGAGGTGCAGGGCCGCCCGGTCGATGAAATCCCCGGCCTGAAGGCCGGGGTTACTGATGTCTGCCGACGGAGCCTTCCTGTCCATGGGGAGGGGCTAGTATCCTCTCACCGCCTTGATCCCCGGAAGTACCTGTCCCTCAATATACTCAAGGAGGGCGCCGCCGCCGGTGGAGACGTAGGAGACCTTATCGGCCATATTAAACTGATTGATGGCTGCCACGGAGTCGCCGCCGCCTACCAGTGAGAAGGCGCCTTTTTCAGTTGCCCGGGCAATTGCCTTGGCAATCTCAACGGTTCCCTTCTGGAAGTTAGGCATCTCGAAAACACCCATCGGGCCGTTCCAGAGAATGGTTTTGGAGTTCTCAATTACTTCGGAGAATTTCTTAATCGAGCCTTCAGCTATATCCAATCCCATCCAGCCGTCGGGTACCTCGTCGATCGGGGAGATTGAGGTAGCTGCTTCATTATCGAATTTATCAGCATTAACACCGTCGATGGGGAGATAAAAGTTCACGCCTTTTTCCTTGGCAGCATCCATAACTTTTTTAGCCATCTCAACGAAATCCTCTTCAACCAGCGAGTTGCCGATCTTGCCGCCCATTGCCTTGATAAAGGTGTAGGTCATGCCGCCGCCGATAATCAGGTTGTCTACCTTGTCGAGGAGGTTTTCGATGATGGTGATTTTAGTGGAGACTTTTGCTCCGCCCAGGATAGCCGTGAAAGGCTTTTGAGGATCGCGCATGACCTTATCGATGCTGCTGACCTCATTGTCCATGATATATCCGAAGAGGGAATTGCCGGGGAAGAACTGGGCAATAACCGTTGTGGATGCGTGAGCCCGGTGTGCGGTTCCGAATGCATCGTTCACATAGACGTCGGCCAGACCGGCAAGCTTTTCAGCAAAAGCCGTGTCGCCTTTTTCTTCCTCCTTGTAAAAGCGGAGGTTTTCGAGAAGAAGCACCTCCCCGGGTTTCAGGGCTGCAGCCAGGGATTTGGCTTCTTCGCCGATGCAATCGGGAGCAAATTTAATATCCACGCCCAGCTTGGCCTTCAGGTCGGGAATCAGGTGCCTCAGGCTGTACTTGTCGGTGGGGCCCTCTTTTGGCCTTCCGAGGTGTGACATCAGGATCACGGACCCTCCTTCTGAAAGAATTTTCTTGATGGTTGGGATGGCTGCCCGGATCCGGGTATCATCGGTAATTTCAAAGTTGCTGTTGAGCGGGACGTTAAAATCGACCCGGATAATCGCCCGTTTGCCGGCGAAGTTGAAAGTGTTCATTGTTTCCATGTTTCGTAGGATTTTTGCGTCATTGAAAAGTGCCGTAAAGTTAAAAAATGTTGGCTATTTTTGGCTCTATGCAATTCAAGGAAATCCCCGGTCAGCATGAAGTAAAAGCCCGCCTCGTACAGTCGGTGAAAACCAACCGGGTAAGCCATGCCCTGCTCTTTTCCGGAACCGCTGGGTCGGGTCATTATGCGCTGGCGCTTGCCTTCGCTCAATACCTTCAGTGCCAGAATCCCTCAGATGGAGATTCCTGCGGAGCCTGCCCATCCTGCCATCAGGCCGCCGGACTGGTTCATCCCGATATCCATTTCGTTTTTCCCGTTGCCCGCACCACCAATAATCCGGGTGAGCCGGCAAGTGACGACCTGATCGAGGAGTGGCGTAAATTTATCATTGAAGATCCTTTTCCGGTTCTGGAAGAGTGGTATGGAGCGATGAAGATCGAAAACAAGCAGGCGGGTATCTTCAAGCGAGAATCGCAGGAAATTCTCCGCAAGCTCTCCTTTAAATCCTACCAGGCCGATTATAAGGTTCTGATATTCTGGCTCCCGGAAAAGATGAACGTCACCGCAGCCAACAAACTCCTGAAGATCATAGAGGAACCCGCCGATCATACTGTTTTCCTTTTCGTTACCGAGTCGCCCGGCGAAATTCTTCCCACCATCCTTTCCCGGACCCAGCTCCTTAAAGTGCCCGGCATCGCCAGGGAAGACCTGCTGGCTCGGCTCAGGAAGGATTATCCCGATGAAGGTCCCGCTCTTGAGGGGATTGCCCGGAAAGCGCAGGGGGACTATGTCGCGGCCCGAAGCATGATCAGCATGAGTGAGAGCGCCATAATCAACCGCGACCGCTTTATCCGCTGGATGCGGATTTGCTACGGTTTGAAAGTGGTTGAGATCATCGGCTGGGTTGACGAAATGTGCGGAATCGGGCGCGAGCGGCAGAAACTCTTTCTAACGTACGGACTGGAAATGGTCCGGGAAAATTTCCTTCTCAACCGGGGTTTGCCCGAACTGGCAATGTTTGATTCCGAAGAGCAGGCCTTCTCCTCACGGTTTAACACCTTCATCCATCAGGATAACATTGAGGGATTGATGAAAGAGTTCAGTGATGCCATTTCGCAAATCTCAATGAATGCCAATCCCAAGATCCTTTTGACCGATATGAGCCTGCAGGTAAGCCGCCTTCTCAGGCAGCCGGCAGCTGGCTAACGGGCTGACCGACACCGTTGCATCTGATTGTGCAGTGGAATCATTATCTTTACCGCCATGGATACATTACAGGATTCGATACTGTTCAGGGGTTGTCCCCATATAGATACAGATACAGAGGGCAAGGCCTGCCCAAATCAGGGTGGATGCACCAAACTGAGTGTGTTCGACTGGCTTCGCGATATTCCGCATTCAATTTCGGAAGACGACCTGGTGGAAGTGAGGTTCAAGAATACGCGAAAGGGCTATTATCTTAATGTCAACAGCTTGAATATCAAACCCGGTGAAATGGTTGCCGTTGAGTCCTCTCCGGGACATGATATCGGCATGGTCTCGCTCACCGGCCCGCTGGTGAGGAACCAGTTGCGTAAATATAAAATTGATCCGGCCGAGTATGAATTCCGGAAAGTATACCGGAAAGCCAAGCCTGCCGATATTGACAAATGGAAGGAAGCGATTGCCCAGGAGCATCACACCATGCTTCGGGCGCGTAAGATTTCTCAGAGCCTGAGGCTCGATATGAAGATTGGAGACGTTGAATATCAGGGAGATAAGACAAAGGCAATTTTCTATTACATTGCCGATGACCGTGTGGATTTCCGGGAACTGATCAAGGTTATGGCGGAGGAGTTCCGGATCCGCATCGAAATGCGCCAGATCGGTGCACGCCAGGAGGCCGGACGCATCGGAGGCATCGGTTCATGCGGCCGGGAGCTATGCTGCTCCACCTGGCTTTCGAATTTTGTAACAGTCACCACCACTTCAGCCCGTAACCAGGAGCTCTCCTTCAATCCTCAAAAGCTGGCCGGACAGTGCGGCAAACTCAAATGCTGCCTGAATTATGAGGTCGGCGCCTACCTGGATGCTCAGAAGGACTTCCCGTCGTCCGAGATTATCCTCGAAACCATGGAAGGGAAAGCCTATCATCAGAAAACCGATATTTTCAAGCGAATCATGTGGTATTCCTTTGATTCGGCAGCTCCTACCAATCTGATCCCGGTTCCGGTTGACCGGATCCGAGAGATCATTCGCCAAAACCGGCTGGGTGTTGTGGTTGAAAAACTGATTGAAGGGGATGGCATCAAACTGGTGGAGGAGATCGGCTATATGAATGCCGCCGGCCAGGAGAGCCTTACCCGGTTCGACCAGAAAAAGAGGCCCGACAACAAGATGCGTTTCAGGCCAAAAAAACGGAATAACCCGACTTAGATGAAACGGGCTTGGGGTATAGGAATCCTGGTGCTGACGCTGGTCCTGACAGCTTCCTGCGCAAAAAGGAATTTATATCTCAGGAATGTCCCGATCGGTCGTGAGGGTTGGACGGTGGAACAAATCATGCGGTTTGAGGTGCCGGTTGCCGATACTTCAAATCCCTATAATATGTATCTGCAAGTCAGGAATGACGGCAGGTACGAGAATTCGAACCTCTGGCTTTTCGTCACCACCCATTCCCCAACCGGGGCCATGATCCGGGATACCCTTGAATGTAAGCTTGCCGATGAGCAGGGCCGTTGGCTGGGCAGGGGATCCGGCGGCCGGTACAGCCTTGAAATACCGTATCGGTATAACATCCGTTTCCCAAATTCCGGCATGTACCTGATCGAGGTTGAACATGGTATGCGCACTTCCGTCCTGAACCACATTACGGATCTCGGTATCCGAATCCAAAAATCGAATTAGTTTGGCCCGAATCAACAAAATTGAGCGTTTCGATGAAATGCGGACCTTTCCGCATGTGATTGAACCCGATGGCAGGGAGATTCTCACCCGTGACATAGAATTGAAAGGCCGGTGGAATGAGCTGTTCTTTAAAAACGGGCAGCCCATTGTTCTCGAAGTTGGCTGCGGCCGGGGGGAGTATAGCGTGGAACTGGCCCGCCGGATCCCGGAGCGGAACTATATCGGAATAGATATAAAAGGCGCACGCATGTGGAAAGGTGCGCGGGATGCATTCGACTCCGGCCTTACCAACGTAGGATTCCTTCGCACCCGTATCGAATTTCTTCAGAGGATGTTCGGCCCTGATGAGGTAGACGACATTTGG
>CAYQFT010000053.1:0-20056 GCA_964416825.1 uncultured Porphyromonadaceae bacterium | reverse complement strand
CCATGAAAAACCTACTTACCCTCCTCCTCCTCACCTGCCTCAGCGCTGGTGCCTCCGCCCAACTTTCGTACACCACAGGCAACTGGAATGCTGATTCGCTTGGTAACCAAAGAGTTGTTGTTGAGGTTGCGGCTGCGGGGGATGCTGTATATGTGAATATCCCGTGGCGGAGGAAGGATATGAATCCGCAGGATAAGGAGATCTTCGTTTATCCGGCGAACGGCGGGAAAAGGATCGCTAACGTCATCAGGCTGGAGATAAACCGGGAGTATGGGGAGATGATCTTTGAGCCGGCTGCGGGTGCCGGGACCTACTACTTCTATTATCTGCCGTTCAAGAGCGGGGGCGGGTACTATCCGGTGGTTCATTACCTGAAGCCGGAGGATAAGAGCGATGCGGCCTGGCGTGCAAAGGCTCTCAGGCCGGCCGGCGAATTGCCGCATGCCCGGGCTACCGGGATGCAGTCGATCAACCGGTTCCATTCGTTCTGGCCCATGGAGGTGATCGCCACCCGGAGTGAGACCGCGAATTTCCTGACCTCTTCGCCGGAATCGGATTTCCTTCTCTTTCCGGAGTACCGTGAATATCCGGTTAAGATGTGGACCGATCTGCCGCTGCGATGGATCCAGCGCGGGGCAGTGAAGAAAATTCAGGATACCGTGCAGCAATTTGAATATTACTCCTTCCAGATCGCCGTATATGCGGCGAAGGAAGATATTTCCGATTTAGAGGTGGTGTTTTCCGACCTGACCATGCCCGGTGGAGGCAGAATTCCGGCCGGCAACCTCACCTGTTTCAACAAGGGAGGGAACAACTGGGACCAGAAGTCTCTGTCCAAAGTTGTGCCGGTGGCGAAGGGAAAGGTGCAGCCGTTGTGGATCGGGGTGGATGTGCCGAAGGGGTTGGCGAAGGGGCTGTATCAGGGGATGGTTACGATTAAGGCGAAAGGCGAAAGGCGAAAGGCGAAAGAAGGGGGAGAAGATATAAGATTTAAAGACGAGGTGGTGGGGGTTGATTTGTGGGTGAAGGAGGGGGTGGTGGGGGATCGGGGGGACAGCAAGCCGGAGAATCATTCGCGATTGCGGTGGCTGAATTCCGATATCGGGATGGAGGATGGGATCGTTGCGGGCTATGAGCCGGTTAAGGTTGAGGGGAGCCTCGTTAAAATATTGGGTCGGGATGTGAAGCTCGATTCAAGGGGATTGCCGGAGCAGATCTACAGCTGGTTTGCACCTGAGATGACGAAGCTGGCGGCAAAGCCGGAGCCGGTTCTGGTTGAAGGGATGGGGTTTGAGGTGGAGATGGAAGGGAAAGGAGTAAAATCGGGGAAAGGGAATTTTAGCATAACCAAACAGGCTGAGGGCGCAGCGGAATGGACATCGGGATGGAAAGCAGGAAACGTAAAATTTGACCTGAAAGGAAGGCTTGAGTTCGATGGATTTCTCACCTACCGGATTGCGGTAACGACGGATCAAACGGTTGATTTATCGGATATGGAATTTGTTATACCGATGCGCGGCGACAAGGTTGAGTACATGCTGGGGCTGGGCCAGAAGGGCGGATTTGCTCCATCGGAGTATACCTACACCTGGGATCCCTATTTCAACTGCGACGGGCCGTGGCTGGGGACGGTGAATGCCGGCCTGCAGGCAACGTTCCGTGCAGAAAATTATGAGCGGCCGCTGAATACCAACTTTTATCAGCAGAAACCCCTGAAAATGCCGCCATCGTGGTACAACGGCGGCAAGGGCGGGATCCGGCTGGAGCGAGAAGGCGGCAAATACGAAGTGAGCGCCTTCAGCGGGGAGCGGTCCCTGAAACCGGGCGATACCCTGCATTTCGACATTAACATGCTGATCACCCCGTTCCGGACGCTGGATGTGGCCAAGCAGTGGCACGATCGTTACTATCACAAGTTCATCTCGCTGGATACCATTCAGAAGGCCGGCGCCAATACAATCAACGTGCACCATGCCACGGACATCAATCCTTACATCAACTATCCGTTCATGCTGCCCGACCTGATGAAGGCCTACATTGATGCCGCTCACAAGCGTGACATGAAGGTGAAGATTTACTATACCGTGCGGGAACTGACCAATATCTGTCCCGAGATCTGGGCGCTGAAATCCCTTGGCGATGAGATTCTGTCATACGGCCCCGGGGGCGGTTACTCCTGGCTGCAGGAGCATCTCGACGGGAACTACATCCCCGCCTGGTTTGTGCCTGAGCTGCGGGATGCGGCGGTGATTAACACGGGAACTTCCCGGTGGCACAATTACTACCTTGAGGGGCTCGACTGGCTGACGAAGAATGTGGGTATCGACGGGCTTTATATCGATGATGTGGCTTTTGACCGCAGCATCATGCAGCGCGTGCGGAAGGTGCTGGAGCGAACCAATCCCGGTTCGCGGATTGACCTGCACTCGGCCAACCAGTTTAATCCCCGCGACGGGTTCACCAACTCGGCCAATCTCTATCTGGAGCATTTCCCTTACCTCGACCGGCTCTGGTTCGGGGAGTATTTTGACTACAACGCGAACCCGGAGTACTGGATGACTGAGGTCGCGGGCATACCGTTCGGACTGATGGGCGAGATGCTGCAGGATGGCGGAAACCAGTGGAGGGGCATGGTTTACGGGATGACAGCGCGCCTTCCGTGGGCCGGCAACCCAACCAATATCTGGAAGATCCAGGACCAGTTCCGGATTACGGAGTCGGAAATGATAGGGTACTGGGTAAAAAGTTGCCCGGTGAAAACAGGAAGGGCTGATATACCTGCAACGGTGTATAAAAAAGACGGACAATCATTAGTGGCGATCGCCTCCTGGGCTGCGGGTCCGGCGAGGATCAACCTGGAGATCGACTGGAAAGCGCTCGGGATCGATCCGGAAAAGGCGGAGCTCTATGTACCTGCGGTGGATAAGTTTCAGGCGGAGGGGAAGCTGAAGGTTGGGGAATCTTTTCAGGTGGAGGCGGGGAAGGGGTTGTTGGTGTGGGTGAGATAGACGGATGACGGAGGACGGATGACCGCAGACCGCAGACCGCAGACGGTGGATCGCGACATCAAAGCGACGCTGCAGGTGAGGTGGATCGCATCTAAGCCACCTCGCAGGATATCCCGGCAGTATGGAAACGCTCCATAACCGTTTCGACCGGGTAGTTTAGAATTTCGGGGATGTGATTCCCTGCATGCAGCACCCCGAACTCCTCATATTTCCCTTCCCCCAGCGTATGATACGGCTCAAGCTGGATCTCCTGCAGATTCAGCTTTTTCATTAACCCGATGATTTCTCCGATGTTCTCATCGGTATCGGTGATGCCGGGGATGAGGGGGAGGCGGAGGGTGAGGGAGGGAGGAGGATGAGGAAGTTGAGGGAGTTGATGGAGTTTAGGGAGTTGAGGGAGTTTAGGGAGTTGAGGGAGTTTAGGGAGTTGAGGGAGTTGAGGAAGTTGAGAGAGTTGAGGGAGTTGAGGGAGTTGAGAGAGGTAGGTGAGGTTTTTAAATATAATATCGTTTGATTTTCCGGTATGGGCCTGATGTTGAGCAGGATCGATAATCTTGATGTCGAAGAGGAACAGGTCGGTATACGGGGCAATCTTTTTTAGGTCTGAGAGTTTGCCGTATCCACAGGTTTCGATGGCGGTGTGGATGCCGGCTTCTTTGCAGAGCCGGAGGGATTCCAGGAGGAAATCGGGCTGTGAGAGCGGTTCCCCGCCGGTGAAGGTGACCCCGCCGCCGGAGTTCCGGTAGAAGGCCAGGTCCTTTGAGACGATAGTGAGCAGTTCCTCCGGGTTGAGCGAAAATCCGGTGAGATTGAGGGCTTCATGATAGCAGGCTTCGAGACAGGTTCTGGAGGCGCACACCCTGCATTTTTCATAATCAATAGATACAGAATCATTTATAGGGGTTATTGCTCCCTGGGTGCAGGCTTCTGCACATCGGTGGCAGGCCTTGCAGCGGAAACGGATATACCGGACCTGCGGAATGGCGGAGTGTGACTCCGGGTTGCAGCACCAGCTGCATCGGAGGGGGCACCCTTTCATGAACACCAATGTGCGGATGCCGGGCCCGTCGTGGACGCCGAAATGCTGGATATCGAAAAGCGTGCCCTGCGACATTCTACAGCAGGTGTTCCGTCCGGCAGATGACCTGATCCTGGAGGGCCTTGCTCATCTCCACCCAGTAGGCGGAGAATCCGGCTACGCGAACGACCAGGTCGCGGTAGTTCTCCGGATGAGCCTGCGCATCGCGCAGCATGTTGGAGTCCACTACGTTGAACTGGACATGAAAGCCAGGGTTCTCGAAATAGGTCTTGATCAGGGCCAGCAGGTTTCTGGATCCGGTCTCGCCGGTGAGGGCGGAGGGATGGAACTTCAGGTTCAGGAGCCCGCCGCGGATCTGGGTATGGTCGACCTTCGAGGAAGAGCGGATCACGGCGGTCGGGCCAAGCTTGTCGGAGCCGGGAAATGGTGATGTGACCCCGTCGGCCAGCGGCTCGCCCTTCAGACGCCCATCCGGAAAAGCTTCGCAGACCTTGCCGAAGGGCACCGGGGTGGAGATGGCCAGCATCGAAGGATCGTAGGGCTTGCCCAGGTAGTTGTTCTGGCCCCGTACCCAGGTGCAGTATTCGTTGAAAAGGTCGAGGAACATCGAGTCGACATACTCCTCATCGTTGCCCCAATGCGGCACCGAGAGCGCCTTCCTCCGCAGTGCCTCGAATCCCTGCCAGTTGTCCTGCACGGCATAGCGCAGCTCGTCGAAAGTGCAGGCCTGGTCCTCAAAGCAGAGCTTTTTGATTACCGCCAGCGAGTTGGCCACGTTGACCATGCCGGATGAAAGGGTGGTGATGGACTGGTTCAGGATGGCGCCGCCATCGTCCATGTTTTTACCGCGGCCGATGCAGTCCTGCACGAACACGCTGCAGAAGATAAGCGGGACGGTGTCGCGGTGGGCCAGCATCACGAAGTTCCAGTATTGCTGCCAGTTACGCACAGCGCTGTGCATAATATCGAGGTAATACTTACGGATCTCTTCAAAAGTTGTGAGCCGGCGCTCTTCGAACACGCGGATGCCGGTGACCGGATCCATGCCGCCGTTCATCACCAGGTCGATGATCTTGCCGTGGTTGACGAAGCCCGCCTGGACGATGCCATACGACATGCCCTGGAGGGTGGGTTCGGTGCAGCCGCCCATGGCGCAGTGCTTGCGGATCACCTCAATGGGCAGTCCGCTGGTTTTCAGCTCGTGCTGCTCGTAGGTTTTCTGATTGAAAAAG
Organism: uncultured Porphyromonadaceae bacterium; assembly: GCA_964416825.1. Lineage (GTDB taxonomy): Bacteria > Bacteroidota > Bacteroidia > Bacteroidales > UBA12481 > UBA12481. The sequence goes on along the minus strand of CAYQFT010000053.1, from coordinate 14,777 downwards.
GCCGGATACCCGACGCCGGTTTTCACGCATTCCGCCGCTTTCATCAGGAACCCTTCATCGAGCCGGTCATCGTACCAGACCGACAGGGTGGGCTGGGTCATCTGCATGTTGATCTGGGCCTGCAGGATGGCGCGGGAGATCTCGTTGGCAGCGGGATTGCCGTGTTCGTCGGTGCCGCCGAGGATCAGGTTCTGATAGAGGTTTCCGTGGCCCAGTCCCTGCCAGCTGAGGCTGGCGATGTATTCGATCTGGGTCATTTTTACGAACAGTTCCTCGAACAGGGAAACCGCTTCGGGAAAGCTCGCATTTACATCGGACTTGAACCAGGGGAAAAGGATCCGGTCGAGCTTCCCGGGTGAATACCCCAGGTGAGAGCCCTCCATGTGTCCGAGGAGGTAGGTGAACCAGAAGGACTGGATCGCCTCGCGGAAGTTCCGCGGCGGCTCCATCGGCACGCGGCCGCATACGTCGGCCAGCTGCAGGAGTTCATGTTTCCTGACGGGATCGGTCTCGGCGTGGGCCAGCCGGCTGGCTTCGTCAGCGTAATTTTTTGCGAAGGCGATGGCACCCTTGAGGACGGTTATGGCGCTCCGCCAGAAATGCAGCTTACCGGATTCGGCAATGTTTTCGGGCTGAAAATCGCGGATCAGCTTTTCAATCTCCTGAATGATAGTATTATAGCCTTTTCGGATGGCCGTATCGAAATCGAGGATCAGCCGGCCTTCCGGACAGGGTTCATGCGGTGCGGTGTATAGCCCGATTTTCCAGCCGTTTTCGATGAATCCGGCTTCGCTGAAATGGGTTTTCCAGAGCTTGTCGCCCTGGGCCATGAAGCATTTATCTTCCCAATATTCGCAGATCTCCCGAAAATCTTTCAGGTCCGGTTCGCTGATCAGGAATTTTCCTGATATCACACGGAGCCCTTTCTCGGCAGCCTCCTGCATCACGCGGGCCACGCCGCCGCCCTGACCGGTTTCGGCGTGTTTGGCCTGGGCGTCCTGCTCCTGCTTTCGCATCTCGCGGAGGAACGGTTCCGCTGCGTAGTTGGCATACGGAACGGCTCCCCGGATATAGCGGGTTTTGTTCCCGGCCAGGCGATCCTGTGGATGGATCACCGGGGTGATATGTTCCAGCGCATGGGCATGGTTGAGCGCCCGGCGCTCCTGGATCTCCATGCCATCCGTCTGCTGGTGGGAATGAGTGAGGTGCTTGATGTACTCAATATCAACCATCAAGGGTGCCTTCAGATATCGCTCTTTCAAAAAGGCGCTGCGGCTATTGGAAGGTGTTGAGAGAATTTCACGGTTCGTCATGAGGTGAGAGGTTAGGATATGAGATTCGAATTTAGAATTCCGAATTACGAGGTTTGAGATTCAAGTATCTTTTTCTTTCATCCGTCGTCGGTTGTCAGTCATATGTCATTTCCATCGAAGGTAATCAATAACGATCTCGTTAAATTTTTCCGCATGGGTTTCCATGGGACAGTGGCCGGCGCCGGGGATGACGGAGACCTTGATGGTGGGGAGCTGATTCAGGAGCGGCTGCATGCGCTGCAGGGGCACCCAGGTGTCTTTTTCGCCCCAGATGGCCAGGGCAGGTGTGTTGAATCTCTTTCCATCGAGTGCAGCTGCTGAAGGCGAGGCGGCGCTGGAACGGATGAGGGCGCGGGCGGTGCCAGGCTGGGAGAGGGCGCGGTAATATTCGGCTACATCGGCGGAATCCGGTTCGGCGGAATAGGCCGACAGGAGAAGTTCGCGGATTTTTTTCGGACGGATGAGAACGGCTTTCCCAACCCCGGAGGCGATCCATTCGAAGGGACGGAATTTAAGGAGAGAGAGCTTTACCGGACCCCTCTCCTCGCGGGTGCTGAAGAGGGCCGGATCGACGAAGACCACCTTCTCAACCTTATCGGGCTGCAGGATCGACATGGCCTGGACGATGCCGCCGCCCATGGAGTGGCCGGTGAGAATCCAGCGGACATCGGAATTAAGTTGATTGACCAGTTTCCATAGCAAATCGGCGCGGTTGGTTACCGACTGGTCGAAGTTGGGGTTTTTGTCGCTGTAGCCGAACGGGGGCACGTCGACCGCCACCACGGTGAATCCGGCGGCCGCCAGCACGGGGGCGCTCTCTTCCCAGCTCCATGTGGAACCTCCCATGCCGTGAACCATCAGGACCCGGGGAAGGGAATCGTTTTGGCCCGATCCGGGCCATATCCGGTAATGGAGCTTCATGCCATCGATATCCATGAAGGCGCTGTTATTGAAGGGCCTGGCAGGATCCGGCAGGGTGACAAACTGGTTAAGCCATCTCCCGGCCAGGTCGGGCCAGGTTTCGGCGGCCGGGTTGCCGGGGCGAACGCCGTAGCCGTGGCCCCCTTTGGGGAGAAAGTGGAGCTCGACCGGAACCTTGGCATCGCGCAGGGCGCCGGCCATCACGAGGGCGCTGTTGCCGTAAGGATCGTCGGCGGTTTCAAAGAGAAACATCGGGGGTGTACGGGCATCTACCTTTAATTCCGGGGTCAGGCTTCGACCGGGTCCCTGATCGAGATAGGCCGGATAGACGAGCATAGTAAAATCGGGCCGGGCAGAGAAATTATCGGCCTCGTCGGCAGGTTCGTATGTTTTATCCTGATATCGGGTGCTGGCTCTGGCCGACAAACTGCCGCCGGCCGAGAATCCCATGATCCCGATCTTTTTCAGGAATGGGGAGCGGTTGCAGTATTCATTTCTTACCACCCGGAGGGCCCGCTGTGCATCCATCAGGGCGCCGGCCGGGTTGCCGGGAACGCGGTAGTGAAGGACAAAGGCGGTGATCCCGAGACTGTTGAGCCAGCTGGCTACCTCGTAACCTTCGAGGTCGATGGCCAGGATGGAATATCCGCCGCCGGGACAGACCACAACCCCGACACCGGTGGTGTTTCCGCCATAGGGCTCAAAAACCTCCAGGACCGGATCGGTGACAGCTGAAATGCGGGTAACATTCCCGCCGTGGTCGGAGCTGAGTACATCGGTGGATTTGGGATGGGATTCGGAGGGAACGGAGGAGGGCCAGAGTTTTATGGTTGTGAGGGGCTGAGCGGATGAAGAAGGCGAAAGATAAAAGGCGAAAGGCGAAAGAAAGATAAAAGAGATCAAGATTTTAAGAGGGTGTGCCATGGAGAGAGGTTGAGGTGAATAAAGATAGGGGATTTTTTGCCGGCGAATTGCTATTTTAAGGGGGTGGAACAAGGTGTGGGGTTTGAGGTTTGAGGTTTGGGGTTTGGGTTTTGAGGTTTAGGGCGCAAGGGGTTACCCTCGGAGCGCCCCCCTCTCCCGTGAGCTTGCGAGCGCGGGAGAGGGGGTTGGGGGTGAGGTGGATCGGATGTTTAGGTATTAATGTATTTGCATAAAGATAAGACATTTATGAAAAAATTTCTAATTCTTTTAGTATCAGGCTCCCTGATGCTTTTGTCCGGTTGTAAATCCAAAACGGATCAGGAAATCACTTTCGTGGGGGGCACCTCGCGGTGGATTTTTTCGAACGGGGTTGTCAGTGTGGTTGTGAAACCGGCGCAGGGAATCTACGAAATCTGGCGAGTGGGAACCCGTAGAGACGCATACATGCGTCTCCCCCAAAAAATGGTTGTTAGTGAGGCCTACCTGCGCATTGATCAGGATTCAACGAATGAGCCGGGCCGGAATTTCGACCAATCCCTGTCGGATTTTGTGCATGGGGGTGAGTCGGGGAAGTACCTGACTGTGACCAGCTCGATGGAGGGGAAGCCGGGGCTGGGACTGCGGTTCGGATTGCTGCCGGGCAGGGATTTCGTGGTGATCGACGGCGGGATCATGAATACCGGCACCGATGTTATGCAGATCCGGGAGATCAGTGTGCTGACCGGCGGGTTGCTGTATGGCGGCCGGAAGCTTACGCCCGGGTTCCGCATGCTGGATGGCAACGGCGGGGGCGAGGATACGCGGGTTACACAGAAGCCGGAATTGGAGTGCCGGAACAATTTTTTGTTGACATGGGGAAAGCCGGACCGCCGGGAGGTGTTGGTGGCGGGGGGAATTACGTACGCCGAAGTGGAGAAGTTTGTTAAAGTTAAGGAAGTTAAGGAAGTTAAGGGAGTTAAGGGAGGTATGCCCGTAGGGGCGTCCCGGCGGGCGCCCGTTCCCGTAGGGGCGCGCGGTGTGCGCCCGGGCCAGGTTGAGAAGGTTGAGAAGGTTGAGAAGGTTGAGATCGTGAGGGGCAACCCATACCGTTGGGAAACCGGATACGGAAAAACATACGATGAAATATTGTACGATAAGGAGGAGGTTGTACTGGGCCTATCAGGGTTAAAACCGGGGAAGGATTATGTGCTGCACCTGGCGTGGAGCGATGATGCGGATACGAGGAGGCAGTCGGTGGCCTGGGAAGGTAAAGACGGGGTGCTGCACACCCTGCTGGAGCCCCGCAAGCTGCCGTCGCACGGAGCCGGCGAGAGTCCGGAGGAGATACATTTCAATTTGCCAGCCGAGGCGATCACAGGTGATACGGTGCTGATACATATTGTCAATGAGGGCGGAATCAATGCGGTGGTGTGTGACGTTAGCGTGACGGAAGGCGAGGTAAAGGAGAGCCTCAGCGGGGTAGCGAAACCGGTTAATTCGGAGGTTGCGGAACCGGAAAACCTCAGGCTTAACCTGTATGCGCAGGACCCGGTGGGCAAGCGGGTGGATCCGGGAAAATCCTGGTTCCCTGAGGATGCGTTTTATGTTTCGGTGGGCCATAATAATCCCTTTGAGGCGCTGGAACAGTACGGCGACGTGCTGAAGGATTTTCAAAAGATTGATCTTGAGTATTATACTTTTCCAACCGTGTGCCTGTGGTATGCCCAGCACAAGGGATATGGCGACGGACCTTCGGTGAACGATGCACCCGGCGCAGTGGCCGAGATGGACCGGGCGGTACAATCGGGATTCCTCCGGTATGCGCCGGTCTCGATCCGGCTGGTTCCGGATGCCTATGAGGAGAACAACGAGCAGGGGTGGTGGGACGAGAAGCACTGGCAGATGTATGGCACCGGAAAGTTCGCGAATCCGCCGGACGGGAACGTGGATGTGGCGCCGGGCCATTACAAAAAGCCCTATGAGACCACGGCGAAATGGGCGCAGGCGATTATTGACCGGGGCGGGATTCCGCTCACCTACTTCCAGACCGGCCGCCGGTCGGATGACTATGCGGAGGCTTTCCCTGAACATATGCTCTGGAACCGGTCCGATGCCACGGTACCGGATCAGGACTGGATGAAAAAGGGGAAGGGCAGCTACGATTTTACCGATCCCGGCTTTCTGGCACACATGCGGGAGGTCTATAAAAATCTTCATGACGGCGGGGTTAAGGGGCTGATGTATGATTATCCCTATACCGGCTGGGCGGCCTTCGGAGGGATGGAGGATGCTTATTCCACAACGGCTTCGGCCTATCGCACGGTTTTCCAGCTGGCACGAACGGGGCTGGGGCCTGAAGCTTTTCTGGATGAAAGGAACCTCGACCACGGTTCCGATATCACGCTCGGCATCGTCTCCTCCCAGCGGATCTGGGGGGATACCGACCGGATGTCGCCCCTGATGATTTCCCGCGGTGCGCTGCGCTGGTACAAGAACCGGAAGGTGGTAAGCTACGACATGGACGCCAAGAACCTGCTGAAGGCCCAGCCGGCCGGAAGCGACGGGGTAAGGAAATTACTGACCCTGATGTACACCACCTGCGGCAGGTTCCTGATGGCCAACAGCTTCGACCGCCTGTCGCCCGAGCTGGTCCACGACCTTTCAAGGATCTTTCCCTACCCCGATACCTGGATATCGGCACGGCCGGTGGATGCGTTCAGCTCAAAATATCCGGAGATATTTGTTTTCGATGTCCAGGCCGGGTGGAAACAGCTGGTAATTTATAATCCCGATGATACCCGTGCAGTTACCAAAACCATCAAGCCGGCGGCGCCTGAGTATTTCGGGGCTTTTGAACTTGATCCTGATAAGCGTTATTATGCCTATGAATTCTGGGACAACCGCCTGGTCGGGGAATTCTCCGGCGGTGACTCCATCCGGATCGACCTGCGTGCCGGGGAGGCCAAAATCATTTCGATCCGGGAGAAGTCGGATGTTCCGCAATTGCTGTCGACCGACCGGCACGTTATGCAGGGAATGCTTGAGACCAGAGGGATCCGCTGGGATGCCGGCACCATGGTTTTAACCGGTGAGGTCAACCTGATTCAGGGCGAGCCGATGGAGCTGGTTTTTGCAGGAAACGGATACCGGGTGGAGTCGTTGAGCCTGGATAACGGCACTGCATCCACGGACAGTGAAAATGTTAATCTTTTCACAACAAAATGGTCGGCAGATCAGGCCGGATGGCATATATTTGCGATTCGATTCAAGAAGCAGTAGTCCGATGAAGAAATTTAGCTTACTTCCTGTTATTCTGTTAGTTATCGGTGTTTTCACCGCATGCAACCGTGAAACACCCGACGTCAGGATCATTCCTGAGCCCGCCAGCATGACCATTGAGTCCAAAATGGTGGGGTTTCCGGTGAATCAGCCGATTTACACCTCTTCCGATGATTCCATGCTGGTAGCAGCCGCGGGCTACCTCGGCGAAAAGCTCGGTATTCACGGCTACCAGATCGGGGTGCCTGATCCGGGGAAATGCATATACCTCGAATTGCTTGCACCAGTAGCCGGCAGAAGTCCGGAGGGGTACACACTGATCACGGGCAAGGATGGCGTTACGATTCAGGCTTCCAGCGCCCGGGGCGTTTTTTACGGTATTCAATCCCTGTTGCAGTTGCTTCCCACTGAAGTCTACGCCGAAGGAGGACTGAAAAAGCAGGCCGGCATCCGGATCCCCGCTGTGAATATTCAGGATGAACCGCGGTATGCCTGGCGAGGGATGCATCTCGATGTGGGCCGTCACCTGTTTTCGGTTGAGTTTATCAAAAAATATATCGATCTGATCGCCATGCACAAGATGAACGTGTTTCACTGGCATCTTACCGAGGACCAGGGCTGGCGCATCGAGATCAAGAAATACCCGAAACTTACGGAGATCGGTTCCATCCGGAAAACGGCCGATGGAGGAACCTATGGCGGATTTTACACGCAGGATCAGGTCCGCGAGGTAGTTGCCTATGCGGCCAGCCGTTTTGTCGATGTGATGCCTGAGATCGAGATGCCGGGCCATTCGGTCGCCGCACTGGCCGCCTATCCGGAGCTTTCGTGCACCGGCGGTCCGTTTGAGGTGCGCACCAAGTGGGGGGTATCCGATGACGTTTATTGTGCCGGGAAAGAACAGGTTTTTGAGTTTAACCAGGATGTATTATCGGAAGTCATTGCATTGTTCCCGTTCAAGTATGTCCACATCGGAGGCGATGAATGTCCGAAGGTGCGTTGGGAAAAATGCCCCGCTTGTCAGAAACGGATGAAAGAGGAGGGGCTGAAGGATGAGATGGAGCTGCAGTCCTATTTTATCCGGCGGATTGAGAAGTTTTTGGAGACCAAAGAACGGAGACTGGTAGGCTGGGATGAGATTCTCGAAGGCGGGATCGCGCCGGCGGCCACGGTGATGTCGTGGCGGGGAGTGGCAGGCGGGATTGAGGCGGCGAAACAGGGGCATGATGTGATCATGTCGCCCACTTCGCATTGTTATTTCGATTTTTATCAGGGCGACCCGAAGGTTGAGCCCAAAGCCATCGGTGGGTATCTCACCCTTGAAAAATTTTATTCCTATGAGCCGACCCCGGAGGAGCTTACCCTGGAAGAGGCAAAGCATGTGATGGGTGCCCAGGCCAATCTGTGGACCGAATATATTTCTGACGAGAAGCTGGTGGAATATATGGTCCTGCCGCGGATGAGCGCCATGGCGGAAGTGGTTTGGACGCCGAAGAATCTGCGGGACTATGAGAAATTTACCCACCGCATGGTCCGCCAGTATGAACGGCTCGACCAGATGAAGGTTAATTACCGGGTTCCCACGCCCGTGACCAAAGCTGAATCCTTTGTTTTCACCGACAGCCTTGTTGTCAGCCTGCATAATTCCGTTCTGGGAGCCGAGATTCTGTACACTCTTGACGGCACTGATCCGCTGACCGGCGGACAGGTTTACACCGAGCCCCTTATTGTCAGGAAATCCCTTCTGATCAAGGCAGTTACGCGGATGAAATCGGGGCACTCCTCGGTTCCGGTCGAAATTAAAACGGATCTTCAGGAGATGGTTGACGGTTTGACTCTGGGTCCTATATATCCGGGAACCGATTATGACCTTTTTAATGGGGCATTTTCTGCGGTTAAGGAGATCGACAAAGCCGAACGCACTAAAAGTGGAACCCTTGACTCGCCCAGGCTCCCGGATAGCCTGCCGGCAACTGATTTCGGACTGGTATTCAGGGGATACCTGAAAATCGATAAGCCGGCCATTTACCGGTTTTACCTGAAGTCGGACGACGGTTCCACCCTGATGATCGGCGACCGGCTGGTGGTTGACAACGACGGTCCGCACGGCCTCCAGGAGAAATCCGGTGAAGCGGCACTGGGCGAAGGGTGGCACCTGCTTGAGGTACGCTATTTCCAGGGCACCGGCGCGCAGAGCCTTGTGCTCAGCTGGTCGGTTAAGGGCAGTGAAAAACAGCCCGTGCCAGCCGCTAATTTTGCCACTTTCGCCAGCCCGATGATGATGATGCCAAAGAATTAGTGTGCCAATCGGAGAATGTGCCAATGTGCCAATGGCGGCTCCAGCGTACCGGCCGGCCTTAGCGCCGGCCTAACCGGCAACCGGTAACCGGCAACCAGATTTAACCAGTAACCAGCAACCAGTAACCAACAACCCGCAACATGACCAACCTTCCACACATCATCTCCAACTTCCGCATCGCCGGAACCGTTTCATCCATTGCTCCTTACGGATCAGGACATATCAATGATACCTACCGGGTGGGTATTGTTGAGCCGGATCATTTTGATTATATCCTGCAGCGGATCAACCATAAGATTTTCAAGAATGTGCCGGCCCTGATGGAAAATATCGAAAGGGTTACCAAGCATATCAGGATAAAGCTTGAAAACACTCCGGGCGCGGATCCCAACCGGGAGGGCCTGACGCTGATTCCGGCCACGGACGGGAAAATGTATTATCAGGATGAGGAGGGGAATTACTGGCGCGTGTATATTTTCATTTCCGATAACCGGAGCTATGATATCGTGGATTCGCCGGAGAAGGCATACATGGGCGGCCGGATGTTCGGGAAATTCCAGGCGATGATTGCCGATCTGCCGGGCGGTCCGCTGAATGAGACGATCCCGAATTTCCACAATATCGAATGGAGACTCGAGACTTTCCGTACAACCCTTGAGCGCGATCCCGTTGGCCGGGCCGGTCTGGTGAAGGCTGAAACGGAATTTGTGCTGGAGCGCGCCTTTGAGATGGGAACCATCCTGCGTTTGGGCCGGGAGGGAAAGATCCCCTCACGCATTACCCATAATGATACCAAATTCAATAACGTGCTGCTTACATCAGAAGATAAAGGGCTGTGCGTGATCGATTTAGATACCGTGATGCCCGGATATGTCCACTACGACTTCGGCGACAGCATCCGGACCTCCACCAACACCGGTGCCGAGGATGATCCGGACCTGTCGAAGGTTGAAATGGATATCCGCCTTTTTGAAGGGTACACCAAAGGATTCCTGGAGGAGACCCGCAAAACCCTTACCCCGGTTGAGCTGGATCATCTGGCCCTCTCGGGAAAGCTGCTTCCCTACATGATCGGCCTGCGGTTCCTGACCGACTATGTTGACGGAGACAATTATTTCAAGGTCAAGCATGCAGAGCATAATTTGCAGCGGGCGAGGGCGCAGTTTAAGTTGCTGCGAAGCATGGAGGGGCAGTTTGGGGAGATGAGGGAGGTGGTGAGGAGATATAGTGAATAGTGAATAGTGAATAGTGAATAGTGAATGGTGAATGGTGAATGGTGATTAGGTGTTGATTTTATTGATCAGAGAGTTCAGCATTTTTGCAAGTATTTCAATATCATAGACAACCTCGGTTTTGACGGATTTGATAAATTCCAGGCGGAGTGCAATTTGAACCTGTGTTTCAAGTTCTGCAAGGGACCCTCTGGCAATGTAAAGGAACTGCTTTAATTCTTTTGACGAATTCCGTGCACAGCCTTCGGCTATGTTGGAAGGGATTGAGACAGCAGCCCTGCGCATTTGATTGGTTAGTCCGAACTTCTCACCTGGAGGAAAATAGCTCGTCAACTTGTAAATGACTACAACCAGGTCCATTGATTTCTTCCATACTTCCAGCTTTTTGTGAATCATGAGTTATCTTTATAGAATATTGACGTCAAGAACTAACAATAATGGAATTATGAAGGCATCTTTTTTTAAAAAACCATTCACCATTCACTATTCACTAGTCACTTTTTTCACATTGTGGCTGGCGGCGTGTACTTCTACATCCCAAATGCCTGAGCCTCCCGGCGGGGGCGGTGAGCTAAATCCCCAACTCAGGACGAATAGCGCTTCGCTGCAGGCCTGGCAATCCATGCGCTTCGGCATGTTTGTCCACTGGGGCCCGATCTCGCTGAAGGGGACGGAGATTGGCTGGTCGAGGGGCCGGGAGGTGCCGATATCGGAGTATGACAGCCTGTATTTGAAGTTTAATCCGGAACTTTTTAATGCCGATGAATGGATTTCGGTGGCGAAGGAGGCGGGCATGAAGTATTTCGTGATCACCTCGAAGCATCACGACGGTTTCTCGATATGGCCCTCGAAGTATACCGATTATGATATTGAGAATACGCCGTTCAAGCGGGATGTGCTGAAGGAGATGCAGCTGGCCTGTGAAAAGCAGGGGGTAATGTTCGGCACCTACCATTCGATCCTCGACTGGAAGCATCCGGATTATACCACGCGGTATCGCGATCCGCGGCCGGTGGAAGGATCGGACATGAAGAAATACAAGGAGTTCCTGTTCAACCAGGTGAAGGAACTGATCGTGGATTATAATACGAATATCCTCTGGTTCGACGGGCAGTGGGAAGCTTCATGGACGCATCAGGACGGGATGGAACTCTATAAATACATCCGCGACCTGCGCGACGACATCCTGATCAACAACCGGGTGGATAAGGGTTTCAAGGGGATGGCAGGCATGACCGACAGCATTGCAAAGTACGCCGGGGATTATGGAACACCGGAACAGCAGATTGGCGGGTTTAACCGGGATTATCCCTGGGAATCGTGCATTACGGTTGGGGAACAGTGGGCCTTTAAGCCAGTGGAAAAGTTGAAGAGTGTAAATGTGATAATAGAGACTTTGATCAAGACGGTGGGCGGGGATGGAAACCTGTTGCTGAATGTGGGTCCGATGCCGGATGGAAGGATTGAACCGCAGCAGGTGGATCTTTTGCGGGGTGTGGGGGAATGGCTGAAGGTGAATGGGGAAGGAGTTTATGGAACCCGGGGCGGGCCGTTTCTGCCGAACGACAGGATGGCATCGACCCACAAGGGGAATGTCATTTATCTCCATGTGATGGACCGGTCGGTTAAAGAAATTTTGCTGCCGATGCCTCAGGGAGTCAAAGCTACCAGGGTGAGCCTGCTGGGCGGAAAATCGGTGAGTTATGATAACCGCGAGAGGCAGTTGCTGATACGCATTCCCGATACGATTCCGGGAACATCAGCGTTTGTGTTAAAAATCAGAATAAACAAAAACCCCGCTGAAATAGAGCCGGTGGAAATCAAATGATAAAGAGCAGTTTCAGCGTTTTTGGGGGTATTGCGATCTCTTTTTTATTGCTCTCTTCCCGGGGATTTGCATCCGGAGAAATCAGCAATTGGGTTAACCGGCCCACGGTTACAACCCGTCACGGCCAGATTCTGGGATTAACCGATAAACACACCACCTGGTCGTGGAAGGGAATTCCCTATGCTGCACCACCCGAGGGGCCCCTGCGCTGGAAGGCGCCTGTGGAACCTGAGTACTGGCATGGTATCCGGTATGCGTTCCAGTATGCAAGTTCCGCAGCCCAGTACCTGCCGATTATCGGGCACCTGGGCTCCGAGGATTGCTTGTATCTGAACATCTGGCGGCCAAAAGGGAAGGAGACCGGGCTGCCGGTTTATGTTTTCATCCATGGCGGCGGAAATTCGATCGGCACCGGCTCTTCACCCGATTATTCGGGCGATGTGATTGCAAGCCGGGGAAAGATGGTGTATGTGACCGTGAATTACCGGCTTGGAGTGTTCGGATGGTTCCGGCATCCGGCCGTCACCGGTTATGGGTCTGCCGAAGATCAGAGCGGAAATTTTGGTACCCTCGACCTGATCCAGTCCTTGCGATGGATCCGGGATAATATTTCCGCTTTTGGAGGCGATCCGGGAAATGTTACCATTGCCGGGGAGTCGGCCGGAGCCATGAACGTGCTCTCCCTGCTCACGGCGCCGGCCGCGGCCGGCCTTTTCCACCGGGCAGTTGCGGAAAGCGGACTGGCCATTATGAGGACGACCGAAGAGGCCGAAAACAGGAGCTTGACGCTCCTGGCCAATCTTCTGGTTGAGGAAGGCAAGGCTCCGGATTTTGAGGCAGCCAAGGCTTTTGCCCTATCCATGAGCCCATATGATATCAATGTGTACCTGAGATTGAAAACGCCGGCTGAGCTGTTCAGGGGTATTCCCACCATGGTTGGGGGGATGGCGCAGTGGCCTTCCCTGTTCAACGATGGCGATGTACTCCCGGCTTCCGGCTACGGTGTTTTTGCCAGCGGCACCTGGGTGAATAAAGTGCCGCTGCTTATCGGGGTAAACAAGGATGAAATGAAGTTGTTCCGATTTCTGATCAAGGACCCCGAACCGGGTACCCGATTTTATGAGCTCCTGTCGCGATATCAGTCCCTGATGTGGCGATCCTATGGACTGGATACGGTGGCTATTGCCATGACGTCCAACCGGCGCGTTCCTCCCGTCTATGCCTACAGGTTCGACTGGGGTAGCCCGGATGCGGAGGGAATCAGTGTATTGCCAGGCAAACTCGGCGCGTTGATGGGGTCGCACCATTATGCCGAAATCCCGTTTTTTCTGGGTACCGGGTCGAGCCAGCTATCACTGCTTGCCGGACGCACCTTCTCGGTGCAGAACCGGCCTGGCCGGGAAAAGCTCACCGATCTATGCATGGATTATCTGGCGAATTTTGCCAGAACCGGCAATCCCAATGGAGAGTTGCTGCCGGAATGGGCTCCCTGGAATCCGGCCACCGGATCCGAAAAATACCTGATCCTCGACGCGACGTTTACCGATCTGAGAATCTCAAGAGGTTCCGACATTGTTAATCTGCAATCGGTTATGGATCTGATAGATGCAGACCTTAAAGAACCCGAGCGAACTGAATTTCTCAAAATCCTTTCCGTGTCCGGCCTTTTCGGTTTGTAAAACAATCTGAGGTCTTATGCGTTTTAACGGCATGAAATTGAAAACTATCCTTTATTGTGTATTCCTGGGCCTCTGGTTTCTTCCTGTGGTGAGCCAGGCTGGAGAGGATGAGCGCTACTCGCTCAGCGGCCATATCAAGGATTCCAAAACCGGGGAGGTGCTGATAGGGGCTACGGTATCCATTCTTAACAACGGTTCAGGAACCATCACCAATCAGTACGGATTTTATTCCCTTAAGCTGCAAGCCGGAACCTATGCCCTGAGGTACTCCTACCTGGGATATGAACCATTGGATGCCTCAATCGATTTGAAAAATCCTCTTCATAAAGATGTTGAGCTGACTCCAAAAGCGACCAGCCTTGCGGAAGTGCTGATTACAGGGAAAAGCGCGCGAACGGCAGTGAATAGCCTTGAGATGGGAGTTGTACAGCTCGATATGAAGCAGTTGAAGTCGGTTCCCGTTTTGTTTGGCGAGCGGGATATACTTAAAGGCATACAGCTGCTGCCCGGGGTTAGCCCGAGCAGCGAGGGAAGCAGCAATTATTTTGTCCGCGGGGGCGAGGCCGACCAGAACCATGTATTGCTGGATGAGGCCCCGGTTTACAACCCTTCGCATCTTCTGGGATTCTTCTCAGTTTTTAATTCCGATGCCATCAAGGACGTTAAGTTATATAAGGGCGGGATTCCGGCTGCGTATGGCGGAAGGGCCTCATCGGTGCTGGATATCCGGATGCGCGACGGCAATTCGAAGGAGTGGACCGCAACGGGCGGCATCGGGCTCATTTCATCCAGACTGACGGTGGAGGGTCCGATTGTGAAGGATCGCGGATCTGTTCTCATTTCGGGCCGACGAACCTATGCCGATGTGGCTCTCAAGGCGGTTACCGACGACGCGGACAGTCTTACATTCTATTTTTATGATTTTAACCTGAAAGCCAGTTATGAGCTTGGATCCAGGGACCGCATCTTTATATCGGGCTACCTGGGACGGGATATTTTCACCCGCAAAGAGGCCGGATTTGATTCGGGGAATGCAACGCTGACGGCGCGCTGGAACCATTCTTACAACACTGAGCTTTTTCTGAATACATCGCTGGTTTACAGTGACTATAGTTACGGATTCAAGTTTGCCTTTGGGAAAGCTGCATTCCGGCTCACATCTGGGATCATTGATTACAGTATCAAGCAGGATTATACCTGGTATCCGAATACCAATAACATGATCCGGTTTGGCTGGAACACTACCCTGCACAAGTTTAAGCTGGGAACTTTTGAGATTGAGAGTGACACTACGGGCTTTTTTGCTCCGATTGAGCCTCAGCA
>CAYQFT010000052.1:2303-20234 GCA_964416825.1 uncultured Porphyromonadaceae bacterium | reverse complement strand
CCAGCCGGATGAATCCCGGCCAGTTTTATGCCCTGCCGCAGTCGCCGCAGATGTTCAAGCAGCTCCTGATGGTATCGGGCTATGACCGATACATGCAGATTGTCAAATGTTTCCGCGACGAGGATCTTCGTGCCGACCTGCAGCCCGAATTCACCCAGATTGACTGCGAAATGGCATTCGTGGAACAGGACGACATCCTCTCCACTTTCGAGGGGATGGCCAAACATCTGTTCAAAGTTGTTTTGAATGTCGATTTTGACAAACCCTTCCTCCGCATGCCTTACGAACAAGCAATGTCCAGGTATGGTTCTGACAAGCCTGATCTGCGCTTCGACATGCCCATAACCGATATCGCTTCACGCGTCACGCGTCACGTTTTCCCGCTCTTCGAAGAAGCCGAATACATTGGCGGTATCGTCGCTTCCGGATGTGCAAACTACACACGCAAACAGCTCGACGAACTGACAGAATTTGTTAAGAAACCACAGATCGGAGCCAAAGGGCTGATCTATGTAAAATATAATGAAGACGGCACGATCAAGTCGTCGGTCGATAAGTTTTTCGATGCAGCCGCACTGCAGGGATGGGCTGAGGTCGCCGGCGCCAAAACCGGCGACCTCCTGCTGATCCTGACGGGTAATAAGGAAAAGACGTTGAAGGCCTTGGGCGAGCTTCGCCTTGAGATGGGCCGGCAGCTGAACCTGATGGACAAGAATGCTTTTGTGCCCCTCTGGGTAGTCGATTTCCCGCTTGTTGAATGGGATGATGAAACGCAGCGCTTTTACGCCATGCACCATCCCTTCACCGCCCCAAAACCCGAGGATATCCCGATGCTGGATGTGGATCCGGGGAAAGTACACGCAAACGCTTATGACCTGGTAATTAACGGTGTGGAGATTGGAGGAGGGTCAATCCGTATTCATGATTCGCTTCTGCAGGCCAAAATGTTCGAGGTTCTCGGCTTTACACCCGAGCAGGCAGAATATCGTTTCGGGTTCCTGATGAATGCCTTTAAATATGG
Source organism: uncultured Porphyromonadaceae bacterium (assembly GCA_964416825.1). Classification (GTDB taxonomy): domain Bacteria; phylum Bacteroidota; class Bacteroidia; order Bacteroidales; family UBA12481; genus UBA12481. Next base: position 19,213 of record CAYQFT010000052.1, on the reverse strand, counting down.
TGCCCCTCCGCACGGCGGCATTGCTTTTGGATTCGACCGATGGGTTTCCCTGTTCGCAGGGCTAAGTTCCATCCGCGATGTGATCGCCTTCCCAAAGAATAACATGGGCAGGGACGTTATGCAGGATAGCCCTTCGGAGATCGACGCTGAACAACTGAAAGAGTTGAATATCAGATTAGGACAACATGAATTTTGAGATTCGAACACAGAGTGTTGAATGTTGAAAATTAGATTCAGGTTTGCTTTAAAGCCGCATAATAATGGAGACGCATAATAATGCGTCTCTACCTAAATCTGAGATTTCAACATTCAACACTCTGCGCTCGAATCTCAACGTTTAAATCTCTCCCTTCAAACTTCTGAGAATCTCCTCTTCTGAGGCCGTGCAGTTGACCCTGCATTTTCCGATCCGTTCAAGCAACGTGAAATTTATCCGGTGGTCGGTATTCTTTTTATCAAACCTCATCCAGGGAATTAATTGATTCGCATTTGCAAACTCCACCGGTGGCTTCCCATACAACTGGTGTATCGCTTCACGCATCACGCGTAACGATTCCAACGAAAAACCCAATAGCTCCGCGGAAAGCCTTGCCTCCGCGATCATCCCCCAGGCCACCGCAAACCCATGCGGAACGGGATGGCCGGCATGCAGGGATTCACTTTCAAAAGCATGCCCGATGGTATGGCCGAAATTCAGGGATTTCCGCAAGCCCCTCTCCTCAGGATCGGAATCTACGATTTCCTTCTTGATCTCAACCGACCGCCATATTAGCCGGCCCATGGACTCCTCATTATATCGGGATAAATCAAACTCTATCAGTTCATTCCAGAGGGAAGCATCAGCAATCAGTCCTGCCTTCAGCATCTCGGCATATCCGGATAAAAGATTCTGCTGGTCGAGTGTTCTCAGAAAAGGCAGATAGAGCAGCACGTGCAGAGGCTGCCGGATAATTCCGACTTCATTCTTCAGACCCCGGAAATTAATCCCCGACTTGCCCCCGACGCTGGCATCAACCATGGCCAGGAGAGTTGTGGGTATATTAATATAGTGTATTCCACGCTTGAGTGTTCCGGCAGCAAATCCTCCGAGGTCGGTCAGCATCCCGCCGCCCACATTAATGATCAGAGAGGAACGGTCGATTCCCCGCCCGCCGAAATAGTCCCAGAGCCTCATAACCTGCCCGATGCTCTTCTGGTCCTCGCCAGCTTCCAGAATCAGCCTGTTTTCATGAGGAATGTCCCGAAATCCTTCCAGCAGCGGCGAGCAGAAATTCCAGGTATTCTCCTCATAAACAAGATAGATTTTCTCGTCAGGATAGCCTGCTGAAAGTTCACACAGGTCCCCGTGCAGGTCGCGGGAAAGGCTCACTTCGGTATTTCTGAAGATTGATTCCATGGGAATAAAAACGGATAAAGGTAACCAAATAATCCGCTACCTTTGGGGCAAAAATTCTGAATATGGTAGATTTCAACAACCTGGAGACCGCATTCCGCTACAAAAACAACCGTGAATTAAAGTTCGCATACTGGCTTTTCCGGATGGTAGGCAACCCGGGTCTGGTCAGGCTGGGTAAGTCACTTACCAACTTCTGTCTGAGGCTTCACCTCCCTGTAAACTGGTTGATCAAGCCAACCGTTTACCGGCATTTTTGCGGGGGTGAGAATATTTCCGAGTGCATGAAGGTTGCAGAAAAAATTGAAAAATTCGGAGTCAGGTGCATTCTGGACTATTCAGTAGAGGGTGGCGAGAGTGCTGAAGCCATTAATGCCGCACTTGCCGAAACATTACGGACCATCGAAAATGCCCGAATTAACAGGAACGTCCCCTTTACGGTATTCAAGCCTACAGCTTTTACACTCGAGCACATTCTTGAAAAGGGAAGCAACGGCACGCTGCTGGCCGTTGATGATCTCGCCGAAGCCGAAAAATTCCGCAGTCGGGTGGAAATTCTTTGCAAGGCTGCTTATGAAGCGGATGTACCTGTCATGGTAGATGCCGAGGATGTTAAGTTCCAGCCGATGATTGACGAGGTGGTTACCTCGATGATGGAAAAATACAACAAGGAAAAAGCAGTGGTATACAATACCCTCCAGATGTACCGCACCGACCGGCTTGTTTTCCTGCAGGAATCCTATGACAAAGCCGTGGCTGGAAACTATTTTCTGGGGATTAAGTTTGTCCGGGGGGCTTACATGGAGCGTGAACGCGCCCGTGCAGCAAAATATGGATATCCCAGCCCGATTAATCCCGACAAGCAGACCACCGACCGGATGTATGACGACGGATTGAGGTTTACGATACAGCACATTGACCGTATCAGCACCTTTAACGGATCGCACAACGAAGCTTCGAACCATCTGCTTACCGAACTGATGGCTGCCAAAGGAATTGCAAAGGATGACTCCCGGATCTGGTTCTCCCAGCTGTTTGGAATGAGCGACCATATCAGTTTCAACCTCGGCGCTGCCGGATACAATGTGGCAAAATATCTGCCTTACGGACCCGTAAAACATGTACTTCCCTATCTCATCCGCCGGGCGGAAGAGAACACCGCCGTGGCCGGTCAATCCAGCCGCGAACTCGAACTCGCCCGTCGCGAATTTCGTCGCCGCAAGTCCCGGTAATCGTCCCCGTAAGGGCGAGCTGCGCTCGCCCGTTAATAATGCAAACAATGGAGATAGACAACTCAAAAGGAACTTTTCTCGCAAAACTCTTCCTCATCAACATCCCGGTGGTGCTGCTCCTGGGTACCGGGATACTCGCCCTTTTCCTGATTATCCACACCTGGCTCCCGGTAATTATTTCGGGCGGGCTGGTCATTATAGGTTGGCTTGTGACTCTTTTTCTCAGGCTGATGTTTGTCCGGCTGCGAATTTCCGATGACAAAATCACGGTGATGTATTACCCAATACGGATTTTGAGCAGCAATTACAAGAAAATTGAGATCCGTAAAGATCAGTTTGCAGGTGGCGAAATATCTGAAACAATGGGCGGACTGCGAATCAGCCTTCTCTTGTATGAAACAGCTTCGGGTTCAAGAGCAACCTACCCGCCCATCACTGTCCGCCTCTTTTCTGCTGCAGACCTGAAAAAAATCAAATCTACTTTTCCAAGCTCCCCTAAATGAAACGCTATCACACTCTCACATTTCCACTGTCCACAATAGCTATTTTTGCCATCTCACTGCTGAACTTTCCCAGCCTCGGAGCCCAGCCCCGCCGTCTCTCTCTCTCCTCCCTCGAGGAGAGTCTGCATAATGGCAAAGTCATTAAATCATCTTCGGAAATGTATTTCGACCTAACCGCAGGCCGGATCATAACCATGGCAACAACTCCGGAGGAGTTTATTTACATGTCTGATATTGAGGGAAATGCAGATATTTACTATCCTTCCCGAAACAGCCGGGTAACCAATAAGAATCTTGTTTTCAGCACACGCAACAATAATCTTTGGTTTTTTCTTAACGGGCAAGGCTATGATCTGGGGCTGCAGGGTATGGGGTTCAGGGTAGAGGGTATCAGGAATGAGGATTCCTATACGATTACCACATGGCAGGCGCCTCTCCGATACCTCAAGGAGGTGGACAAGATTGACCTGGTGCATGAAAACCATCTGCCTGTCTACCTTGAATATCGGAATACGAAAGGAGCAGTAACCCTGAAGGTTTATTATGAGGGATTTGTCAGAACCGGTGAGTCTATGGTACCATCACGGGTAACAGAGATCATTTTTGTGAGTCCGAAGGATTCAACCATAAGAAGGTCGACCTATACGAACCTGAAATGGGGGACTCAGGCTGACACGAAAGGGTTTGACTATACGATCCCGGCGGATGCCAAAAAGCTGAAATAAAAAAGCCGGCAGATACAGTACCCGCCGGCCTTGTTTAGTATTTCAGTTCTACAACTGATCTTTCCACATGATCAGTTTCGGATTGTCGATGAAAGGAGCCAGGTCCTTTTTATCAATCACAACCATTAGCAGCATGACCCAGTCGACCAATACAATAATCCCACCAACGGCGACCATTGAAAGCAGAAAATACCACAACCCATTGATCATATTGGTGCCCAGATAATACCGGTGAGCTCCAACCCAACCAATTACAGTACAAAGAACGAGGGCGATGATAGGATCTTTCCCTTCGGTAAGTACCTGATTATCCGGGGTCATACCCAGGTCCGGCATGTTGAAAACCGATAGCGTTTCAATCTGACGGCCGCTGTTAATCATCTGGTCCAGATTAACCTGGTCGATTTTGTACTTGGATGCCTGGGCCTGAAATCCAAAACCCAGCAATAGCAAAAGACCAAAAAGAGTCAAAGCTTTTTTCATAGAATTTAAATATTTAGTTAATAATGGTAAACAAAAGATAGGCGCAACAGATTCTTGTGGAACGAAAATATAAAAAAAAACCGGCCGGCAGTTGATTTCTTCGAAAAAAACTGCCGGCCGGTTCAACCAGTGTAATCAGGACACGAAGAATCTACAACTGACCTTTCCACATAATCAGTTTCGGATTATTGATATAGGCCTTCATGTCCGATTTATTAAGCCCCGCCATCAAGAGCATGACCGCGTCGATTGCCCAAAGGATTTGGCCGACTACAACAAACTGGAGGATAAAATAAAAAATCAGGATTTTAAATTCGGTCCCCAGGTAATACCTATGTCCGCCGCACCATCCTAAAACAATGCAGATCAGCAAAGCGACCATCGGATCTTTTGCCGCCGTAATCTTTGCATTGTCTGGAACAACCGGATCAGGCAGATTAAAAACAGAAACAGCGGTAATGCTGGAAGCAGAACACATCATCTGGTCCACCTTCGATTGATCGATTCGGTAATTTCCTGCCTGAACAGACAGAAAAGCACCGCAAAAAAGCAAGGCAGTCAACAAAACAATTGTCTTTTTCATAAGTAATGCGGATTAGTTGAACATGTTAGGATTAGTTGATGAGTAAAAATAAACAAAATCTGAATTGATTACATCACCTTTTTCCTATCTTTCCGCTGTTAATAAGCAAATCACATAAGCCAATGAAAAAAATTTTATTGATGGCTGGTATTCTGATTGCGATCGGAGCCGGCAAAGCCACCGCCGGTGATGGAGATCTATTTAGCTATGATGCGGTTACCGTTGAGAACCAGATGGCACAGTTGGATCAGCTGGAAGCATTTCTACTCGACAATCCGGGCATGACTCTGAGCCAGATGACCAGCACCAGCAATCCGCTTGTTTTGACCGTAGGGGAGTCCTATGGAATAAACGGACTGACGCTCCTGGATGACAAGACCCTGGGAATTCCAGGATTTATCTGGGGTTGCTGCCTGAACTGGGTGGGCATACTGGTAGTTTATCTGGTTGGCAAAGATCCGGTTCAGACAAAACAAGCCATATTGGGTTGTGTTGTCGGATCGCTCCTCGGAATCGGAACAAGCGTCGCAGCTCAGCTAACAGGTGCTTTATCAGGATTTCTTGGTGGCGGAACATTTTAGCCAGGTGTAAATACCGGCTTATAAAAGTACTTCTGTCGGTCCGGCTGAAAACAAATTTCTGCCGGACCTTCGTTTTCCACCTCCTTCGATCACACTATGATAAAATTTATAATCCCGATACTGATTCTCTGCTTTTCAAATAGTGAAGCGCTTAGCCAAAATTACCACCGTGTCAGTGCGGATTTCACCGTCAAGATCAAATCCCCTTCAGGAGGGCAATCCCTGTCTCAGGGGCGTGTTTATTACGACAGGGGATTAAGGCAGATTATCTACAACCTTACTTTTCCTGAACCGGAAACCTGGGTCAGTGCAGATACTATATTGTATAGGATTCAAAACGGGAAGGTAATCAGCCGGACCTTCTCCCCATCCATGGCTGATTTCTCGGTCTTTCATCTGGCCCTTTCAAGCCACCTTCAGAATTTCGGGCTGAATTTTACCAAATATGAGCCTAAAACCGTAACCCGCGAAGGGGATCAGGTCATTACCACCTGGATGCCCCCGCTGCATTCCAGCGATAAATTAGGCAAAATCTTGGTATCGGCCCGTAACAAGCAACTCTTTGGCGTCGTATTCTTTGATCCGAAAGGAGTTCTGATCAGAAAACAGTTCTTCGAGGATTATCAGATCATCTCCGGATTATCATTCCCCGGAAAAATCGTAGAAATCAATATCTTTAACGGATCAGAAACCTACCAGGTTACCACTTTTAAAAATATTGTCATTGATGAATCTGAGAACGATAACCTATACTATTATCCTGTTGGCAGCCTTCGCTAACCAGGCAGCCTCCCAATCATCCGATGAAATAAGATCCTTCCGCGGACTGTTAAGGCCCGCAATGAACAATCCGGATTATTCCCTGAACATTGATCCAACAAACGAATTTCGGCTAATCCTGACAGGTGGATTTGCCTTTTATAAAACATTTGTGTCTTCCCAGGACGGAATGGTCTGCACCTTTTACCCAAGTTGTTCTTCCTATGCAATTGGGACTATTCAAACAAACGGGTTGCTTGGAATTCTCGACGCGATAGACCGTCTGACCAGATGCAACGGGCTGAGCCCGGAAAAATATCCGATTCATGAACACAGTCAGCGATATTATGACCCGGTACCTAAAATTACTCGTTAGCCTTTTTCTCCTGACGCTGCCGTTCACGCTAAAGGCTCAGGACCTGTATGACCTGAAGCACAGCCGTGAATTTGCCGGATACCTGATGCGGACGAACAATTTCGGCCTGGCTGCCGGAGAGTGGGAACGGATTCTGTTTCTTTCACCCGGGGATACGGCCGCACGCTTGAACCTCATAAAATCCTATCGCCTCGCAGGAAATCCCGATGAAGCATGGCAAAGGCTGATCCGGTGGCATCCTGAAGGCCCCCTTTCCGCCGGACTTTCACTGGAAGGAATTCAGCTGAGTCTTCAAAAAAATGATTTTCAGGGATTTGAAAATATTCTGAGCCGGGCTTCCGGAATCAGCCCGGGACGGTCCAGCGACTACCGCCTCGGAGCCTGGCTTATGCAGGATAAATGGATCACCCGGCAGGCATATCCTGCCTTACCCTCCATTGTATCAACCGCTCAAGACTCCAGCCTTCTGAATTTGTATCACAGGAGCCTGATGATAAACCAAAAGAATCCAGCAACAGCCGTTGCACTGTCGATACTCATCCCGGGGCTGGGTAAAATCTATTCCCGCGACTGGAAGGATGGCCTGATGACATTGTTATTTGTGGCAACAAACGTCTGGCAATCGTATCGCGGTTTTTCTAAAAACGGGATCGGCAGCGTCACCGGATGGGCATTCGGCACGCTCGCGGCAGGATTCTATACGGCGAATCTCTTCGGATCCTGGAAATCCGCAAAAGAATACAATGCCCGCCAAACCGACAAAATTAAACATGAAGCTGAAGGGTTGCTTTTTAGCCATTAACCTGCTTCTGGCCTTATCGCCAGGCATGGGTCAGAACCTGGAAGAAACGCGAAGGTTCGCGGATCAGCTATTTGTTAATGGTCACTACTCCCTTGCCTTATCTTCTTATCACCGGATTGCATATTTTGACCGGCAGAAGACTGACCCAGGGCTTCTCCTGAAGATTGCCGACTGTTACCTTGCCAATAATGACCTCAATCATGCTTTGGAGTATTACGACCATAGCTATTTTGCCGAAAACTCGGACAGTCTGAAAGTGGAAATACTCTTTAAAAAGGCAGCTTGTTATATAAAAACACTTAGATATAACCTTGCACTTGTTGAACTTCTTTCTCTTGATGATACAAACGATTCCTGGTTTTCCAGTCGTTTGCATTTTTACATGGGAATGTGCTGGTTCGGACTTGAGGACTTCCCACAATCGAACCACTGTTTTGTTGAGGCAGCGAAAACGGAGGATCAGCGCGCCAGGATTCAGGCGATCTTTGCCGACCCGCACAACTTCAACCGGCCCAATCCGAAACTCGCCTCATGGCTCAGCATTTTCATCCCGGGTTCAGGCCAGATTTATACCGGAGAAATCGTGGACGGGATTAATTCCATGCTTCTAACCGGCTCCTTTGTGGCTTTAGCTTTTTATCTGGCTGTCACATCGTCGCCCCTTGATGCAATTTTAACGGCTCTTCCCTGGTTCCAGCGCTATTATCAGGGTGGATTCACGAGAGCCGAAGAATTTGCAAAACAAAAGCGCGCTGAAAACAGAAGTCAGACTTTTGACCGGATATTAATGGTTTTAAGCAGCAACGGGACCCTTATTCCATGAGAATCGTTACACATATCTTACTGGTAGCAGGTTTGCTGGCAGGCTTTAACCAGCCTGGCAGCAGCCAGACAACCATTTCTGTGGAGCCCCCTGAAGTCGTTGCTGTTTTTGAAGCGATGTACCGGTATAACCTTCCCGAAGCAGAGCAAAAATTTAAAAAACTCTATAGCACGAAGATCGATCCGAACCTGATCGATCTTACCCATGCCAACCTGATGTGGTGGTGGTTAATCTCCGGCGATGATTCGAGGGATTATGAAAACCAGATGACAGTGGTGCTGAATCGGATCATCGGCAGGCTCGGACAAAAATCCGCTGCTGAAATGCGCCCCGACGAAGTATTTACCATGATCCATGCGTATGCATATCTTACACGGGTAGATATTTACCTGGATCGCTATTTTGCGGGGGTTGTCAACCTCAGGCATACCTTAAGCTACCTGAAAGTGGCACTTAATAACTCGGACCGGATCGACAAGTACATGCTGGTATCCGGTCTTTATAATTATTTCGCTGCCGTTACGGTATCGAAGTACCCGGTATTTCTCCCTTTCTTTTCATTTGCCCCTGCCAGCGACAGGCAAAAAGGCTTTACCCTTCTCAACAAGTGCACAAAGATGGACAATCTGGTCATCCGGAATGAGTCCTTGTATTATCTCATGAAGATCAACTACCAGCTGGAGGATAATTACAAAAGGTCCCTTGAAATAGCAGATGAGCTTCTGAAGTCCTATCCCAACAACCTGATATACCACTTTCATCGTTTCTCGATCCTTATCGAGGCAGGGAAGAAGGAAGAAGCACGGCTTGCCTACAACGAACTGTCAAGGATTTCATCCACTGCACCCGGATTGAATGCATTGCAAAGGAAACATCTGGTTGAGATTGCGCTTCAACGGCTCCTGAAAGAAAAAATCAATCCAGCCATCTGATTTTTTTCCATTCTGCATCCAATCTGTCGTCTATACTCATTGTATGGACACCAAAAACCTTATCCCCAAACTGGCTCTTGCCCTGATTCCCGGTATTGGTGCAGGAACCGCGCGCTCACTCATGGCGCGTTGTGAAAGCGCAGAATCGATATTCAGCCTGAAGAAGAGAGATCTCCTCACCATCCCGGGAATCGGAACCCAGCTGGCCGACCGCATTCTTTGCTCAGAATTAAGAAGTCGGGCCGAGCAGGAAATCAGGTTTATGGAGAAAGAGAAAATCTCAGCCCATTTCCTGTTTGACCCCGATTATCCGCCTGCACTTTCACAGTGCCCGGATGCTCCGATCATAATTTTTTCCAGAGGCGAAATACCGCAGCCGGGTCGCCGGACGTTGAGTATCGTGGGCACCCGCAATCCCAGTACCCAGGGCAAACAGTTCGCCCGTAACCTGGTTGCTGAAATAGCGGCCCGGGATCCAACCGTGGTGATTGTCAGCGGACTGGCATACGGCATTGACATACAGGCGCATCAGGCAGCACTGGAATCAGGGCTCCTCACAATAGCGGTGTTGGGGCATGGATTCCATACCCTTTACCCTGCTGCCCATCGTTCAACGGCAGCCCGGATCATGAACCAGGGCGGCCTGATTTCCGATTTCTTCAGTTACAACCTGCCCGAACCCAAAAATTTCATACGCAGAAACAGGATCATTGCCGGGCTATCGGAGGCCACCCTGGTCATCGAGTCCGGTATTAAAGGAGGGGCAATGGTTACCGCTGAAATGGCCGGCTCCTATGATCGTGACGTTTTTGCGGTTCCGGGTAGACCTGATGACCCGATGTCAACCGGCTGTAATTTCCTGATCCGGACCAACCAGGCCTGCCTGGTTAATACTTCTGAGGAGCTGTTGTATTCGCTGGGGTGGATTCAGGGTAACCGGGCTAAAATCGTCCCTCAGCCTGATCTGTTCACCAGCCTGAGCGATGAAGAAAAACTGATTCTGGATACAATTGCGACCGAACCAATCCTGCTGGATCAGGTATCCCGACTGGTGAAAATGCCGGTACAATTAGTATCGGCGCATCTGTTATCACTGGAATTCAAAGGATTAATCAAGAGCATCCCCGGTCAGCAATACACAAGATAGACTAATAAGGGGGTGCTGTAGAAATGATTAAAATCGTTTTTTTATCTAAAAAATACTTCTACTTTTTGTGCCAGTAAACAACCTAGTAAAAACTTAACTATTAATCTGAAATGGATCCACGAGTAGAAAAATTCATGGCAAAAATCATTGCCAAGAACCCGAGTGAAGTTGAATTTCACCAGGCTGTGCTGGAGGTTTCCGAATCGCTGATTCCTTATATTGAGGAAAACCCGAAGTACAAGCATGCAAAAATTCTTGAGCGGATTGCTGAGCCGGAACGCGTCATTATGTTCAGGGTTCCCTGGCAGGACGATAAAGGAGAAATCCATGTTAACCGGGGATTCCGTATTGAAATGAACAGCGCCATCGGACCATATAAAGGGGGCCTGCGGTTTCACCCAACTGTAAATCTTGGCATTCTGAAGTTTCTTGCCTATGAGCAAGTTTTCAAAAATTCCCTCACCACCCTGCCTATGGGCGGAGGTAAAGGCGGATCAGATTTTGATCCCAAAGGCAAGTCAGATTCCGAAGTAATGCGCTTCTGCCAGAGTTTCATGACCGAGCTCTTCCGTCATATCGGTCCGAATACCGATGTACCGGCCGGTGATATCGGAGTGGGCGGACGTGAAATTGGTTTCCTGTTCGGACAATACAAGCGTCTCAGGAATGAATTTACCGGCGTTCTGACCGGCAAAGGCCTTGAGTGGGGCGGCAGCCTGATCCGTCCGGAAGCTACCGGATACGGCTGTGTTTATTTCGCGCAGGAAATGCTTGCCACACGGGGCGACGGCTTTAAAGGTAAAACTGTTTCCGTTTCAGGTTCAGGTAACGTAGCCCAGTATGCATGCCAAAAAGCAACAGAATTGGGTGCCAAGGTCGTTACCTTGTCGGACTCCAACGGATTTGTTTACGATCCCAAAGGAATCACGGCTGAGAAACTTGCCTACGCAATGGATCTGAAAAATGTCCGTCGCGGCAGGATCAGCGAATATGCCGACAAATTCAATTGCGAATACCATGAAGGACAGCGTCCGTGGGGTGTTAAGGCTGATATTGCTCTGCCGTGCGCCACTCAGAATGAAGTCAACGAGGAAGAAGCAAAAACCCTCGTCAAGAATGGCTGTATCTGTGTATCTGAAGGTGCCAACATGCCATCAACACCGGAGGCTGTTGAAGTATTCCTGAAGGCAAAAATCCTCTACGGCCTTGGAAAAGCTGCCAATGCCGGCGGCGTGGCAACATCCGGTCTGGAAATGTCACAGAACTCCATGCGTCTGAGCTGGTCACGCGAAGAGGTAGATACGAAACTCCACACCATCATGGTTGACATTCACAAAACCTGTGTAAAATATGGTACGGAGAAGGACGGATTCATCAATTATGTGAACGGCGCCAACATTGGCGGTTTCGTGAAGATTGCTGATGCAATGCTCGCCCAGGGACTGGTATAGGACCAAACAAATCCTGTTTAAAGCTGCCCGTCCCTGCGGGCAGCTTTTTTTTAACTTTGCCAGCTCAGAAACAACTCATGGAACTTACAGATACACACTGTCATATATTTCTGCCTGAATTTGACCCGGATCGTGATTCGGTGCTTGATCGGGCTTCACACCTTGGTGTAAACCGCATATTTATGCCGAATGTTGACAGTTCAACTGCTCAGGCAATGCTGGCGGCTGCCGCCAATTACCCTGGCCGCTGTTTTCCCATGATGGGACTTCACCCCACATCTGTCGGGGAAAATTTTGAACTTGAACTTCAAATTGCCGAAAAGTATTTATCGGAACAAACCTTTTACGGGATTGGTGAGGTTGGAATAGACCTTTATTGGGACAAAACCTGGCAGGAACAACAGGAGGAGGCTTTCCGGATTCAGCTGGGATGGGCTCATTCCCGAAGCCTGCCGGTAATCATCCACGTGCGGAACAGCTTTGATGAAACCATGCGAATTCTTCACCATGCCGCTCTTCCCGGATTGAAGGGCATTTTCCATTGCTTCACGGGAACGCTGGCTCAGGCCCGCGAAGTGATCGACCTCGGCTTTCATCTTGGCATCGGCGGTGTTGCTACATTTAAAAACGGCGGCCTCGACCAGGTCCTCCCCCATGTGGATCCAAAGTGGATCATGCTTGAAACCGATTCACCCTATCTGGCCCCTGCTCCCCATCGCGGCAAGCGCAATGAACCATCCTACATCCCCCTCATTGCGAGCCGGGTAGCCGACCTCCTTTCCACTTCCCCCCTTCACATTTCGGAACTCACAACCCGTAATTCTAAACTCCTCTTCGGTGTCTGACAAAACATCCATTCTAATCATTTATACCGGCGGAACCATCGGTATGATCACAGAGCCTTCCACCCAGGCGCTCGTGCCAGTTGATTTTAAGGAAATCTCCTCACAGCTGCCCGAGCTGCGAAAATTTGACCTTGAACTGGAAACTTACACATTCGATCCCCCGGTTGACTCATCCAATGCCACCCCGGATTTCTGGATTAAGCTCGCATGCGTGATCCGGGATGAATACCTGCGACATGATGGCTTTGTCGTTCTCCATGGAACAGATACCATGTGCTACACAGCATCCGCATTAAGCTTCATGCTTGAAAACCTCAACAAGCCTGTTGTATTTACCGGATCACAGCTGCCCATCGGAGTGCTGCGTACGGACGGAAAAGAAAACCTTCTCACAGCCATTGAGATTGCCGCTGAGAAAAGGGATAACCAGCCCATGGTGCCTGAGGTCACCATCCTGTTTCAGAACAAACTTTTCAGGGGCAACCGCACCACCAAGCACAATGCTGAATATTTTAATGCCTTCAGATCTGAGAATTACCCATCCCTCGCCGAGGCAGGAATACGGATACATTATAATTATGGTGCTATCCACTACCCCGTGAACGAAAGGCCCCTGCGTGTTCATACCAGTCTGGATGACCATGTAACCCTGATCAAACTGTTTCCCGGAATGCGGCGTGACGTTCTCCATGCAATGTTATCGGTGCCAGGGCTCAAAGGTGTTGTACTTGAAACGTTTGGCGCCGGAAATGCCACAACTGCTGATTGGTTTCTCCAGGAAATACACGATGCGATTCAACGCGGAATCCTGATTCTGAACGTGACCCAATGTCCGGCCGGCAGCGTTGACCCGGGGAAATACGAAACCAGCCGACTGCTCCATGAAACAGGCGTCCTGAATGGCCGCGATATGACCTCGGAAGCCGCAGTTACCAAATTAATGTTCCTGTTTTCACAGTCAGCCAACCCGGATATGCTGAATGTATACCTTAATAAATCAATAAGTGGCGAAATAAGTGAATGAACCGCACCCATTCAATTGATTTTTTTGTAATTTTCGCCCGATTTTCGGAGAGATGGCCGAGTGGTCTAAGGCGCGCGCCTGGAAAGCGCGTATCCTACGTGAAGTGGGATCGAGGGTTCGAATCCCTCTTTCTCCGCGAGAATTTTTAACTTTGACTAACAAACACAGAAACAAGTATTAACCAATCGATTTAATGTCATGAAAAAACTTGCTTTGATAGCTATTTTCGGGATGCTAACCATCGGAGCCTCTTCATTTGTTCTGATGGCTCAGGACCAGCCAACCACTTCACCGGACACCTCGGTAGTTGACACAACCAAGGCCAAGCCCGCCGCAGCTGCCGTTACCACTCAGCAGGCTGCTCCGATTGAGGAAGAAAAATCCATGCACCAGGTGGTGAAAGAAAAATTCATTGAAGGGGGCGCCGGATTTATGGGCATTATTGCCCTTTCCATGATTGTAGGTCTTGCCGTCGCCATTGAAAGGATTATCTACCTCTCACTGGCTACCACCAACACTACAAAACTTCTGAACCGGATTGAGAAAGCGCTGGCTGACGGTGGCATTGATGCTGCCAAAGAAGTTTGCCGCGACACACGCGGTCCCGTTGCAGGTATCTTCTTCCAGGGACTCGAGAGGTACGATGAAGGTCTTGACATGGTTGAGAAATCCGTTATATCCTACGGTAGCGTTCAGATGGGCCTCCTTGAAAAAGGCCTTACCTGGGTCTCACTGATGATTTCCGTTGCCCCTATGTTGGGATTCTTGGGTACGGTTATCGGGATGGTACAGGCCTTCGACGCCATTCAGAAAGCCGGTGAAATCTCCCCGACCCTTGTTGCTGCCGGTATCAAAGTTGCTCTTTTAACGACAGTATTCGGTCTTATTGTAGCTATGATCCTTCAGGTACTTTACAACTACTTGCTGTCAAAAATCGATGGCATAACCAATGACATGGAAGACGGATCAATCAGCTTTATGGATATTATGATCCGCCACAACATGTCCAAGAAATAAAAACAGGGAGATATTGATATGAAACAGAAATATCTCATCAAACTAAGCCAATACTTTTATATTGCGCTTTTAGTCATCAGCGTAGCACTGACCGTAGTGTTTTACATCAATAACGGAAATGTTGATTCCAATGATCCGGCTCTGAAACAGATTTCAGATCTGGGTTCCATTCTCGACATATTCTTCTATTGGGCATATATACTTGCAGCACTTGCTGTTCTCCTGGCGGTTGGCTTACCCCTGATTAATATTGTTTCCGATCCTAAGAGCGGCATCAAAATGGTCATCTCCGTGGGAATTCTCGCTGTCTTGCTCTTTGTTGCCTATCAGTTCTCTGATGGAACGGTAATGGAAATTGCAGGATATAATGGCCCCGACAATATAGCCTCGCGGCTTAAGTTGACAGATATGGGGATTTTCTCCATGTATGCTATGGTGGTCGCATCAGTTGTTGCGGTTTTATATGCTGAAATAAGCAAAGTTTTAAAATAATCAAGGATAATGACCGGAGGTACCCTGGTTACAGGAAGCCTCCGGTCCGTCATCCCGATGAAATTCAAACACTATGGCTAGGAAAAAAAGAACATTTCCGGAAGTTCCAAGTGCATCGCTGGCCGATATTGCTTTTCTTTTGATCATCTTCTTCATCGTTTCAACAACGATGGATGTTGACAGCGGGATTTACAGGCTTCTACCCCAGTGGGTCGAGAATGTTGAAGCTCCCAAAATCAATAAAAGGAACACATTTGTTGTCCTGATCAATAAAAACAACGATTTGGCCATTAACGGTGAATTTGCCCAGATTTCCGAGATTAAAGACAAACTGAAGGAATTTATACTCAATCCCCAGAACAACCCAAACCTCTCGGAAAAAAAGGAGGAAGAAATAGAAGGGTTGGGGCTGATTATGAGGTCTCAGGGTATTGTCTCATTGCAAAATGACCGAGGTACTGACTATGGTGCCTATATTGAGGTTCAGAACGAGTTGGTTAAAGGGTTTAATGAACTCCGCGACGAATTCTCGTTTAACCGTTATGGAAGGAAATTCAACAAACTGACCGAGGAGGAGCAGGAACTTGTGAAAAAGGCAGTACCTACCGCAATCTCCGAAGCAGAGCCTCAGGAAATTAAATAATAGGAGAATTAAACATGTCAAAATTCAATCCTGAAGGCGGTAAAAAAGAGGTTCCGGCAATTACAACCGCCTCCCTGCCGGACATCATGTTCATGCTTCTGTTCTTCTTTATGGTTTCCACAACTCTTCGGGAAAACACAGTTAATGTTTCCCAGAACATGCCCTTCGCAACAGAGATCACAAAACTTGAGAAAAAATCTCTGGTTAGTTATATCTACGTTGGCGCCCCCAGAAGGGAATACGCGGCTCAGTATGGTACCGAATCACGCATTCAGTTGGATGACAAGTTCGCTGTTGTGGGTGACATACGGGGTTATATCGCAGGTGAATGGGAAAAGCGCGCCGAAGAAGACAGACCTAAAATGACCGTTTCCCTGAAATCAGATGAGAAAACCAAGATGGGGATTATCAATGAGATCAAAACTGAACTCAGAAAAGCGGAAGCATTGAAGATCAATTATTCTTCCAAGAAGAAAGTGGTTAATACTAAATACTAGAAGAATCCTTCTGAATAACAAGAAAGGCTGCCTGGTGGGTAGCCTTTTTTGTTATCCGGCTGTTTCTTCTGCATCACGCCGGTTGCGCTCCCGCTCGATCCTCGCAGAAATAAATATTGAAATCTCAAACAAGAGATACATCGGTATGGTAACAAGGATCTGGCTGAAAATATCCGGGGGAGTGATAATCCCGGCAACCACCAGTATAATTACAATAGCATGCTTACGATACCTGCGCATGAAACCCGGGGTCATCAATCCAACCTTACTGAGGAAATAAACCAGGATAGGCAGTTCGAAAATAATCCCGGTTGCAAAAATCAGCGATGTAACGGTCCCGATATAAGACCTTAGGTTGATCTGATTGGCAACCTGTTCACTCACACTGTAGCTGCCCAGAAAATTGATCGTAAGAGGAACAATCATGAAATAACCAAACACCACACCAACAAGAAACAGCGCGGTGGTGTAAAAAACCATGCCGCCGGAGTGTTTCCTCTCCCGCTCTTTCAGGGCAGGCATGATAAACCGGTAGAGTTCCCAGAACACATAAGGTGCTGCCAGAATCAGGCCCCCGAAAAAAGCGATTGTCATGTGTATCC
>CAYQFT010000052.1:0-2293 GCA_964416825.1 uncultured Porphyromonadaceae bacterium | reverse complement strand
TCGATATTGATCAGGCTGATCGGAATGTCGTTAATGCAAAGCTTATCGGTATTGACCCATTCACCGAGCTTGCAGAACATCCTGTTGGTAAAGAATTCCGATGATTTCGGAGCCAGCAGGATATGATCGAAAATGATGTCTTTCAGCAGAAAGGCAACGATCGCAAAAACACCGATGGAAGCCAGTGAACGCAACAAATGACCTCTGAGCACCTCAAGATGCTCCAGAAAGGTCATGTCATTCGCATCCTTGGTTTTAAGCTTTTTCTTGTCCAAAAGCCCTATTTTTTATCGTCTTCGGATGTCTGTGTCTTTTCAACGCCGTCAGCACCCCCCTTTGAGGCATCCTTGAACTCCCTGATACCCTTGCCCAGACCACGCATGAGCTCCGGAATCTTTTTCCCGCCGAACAGCAGCACAACGATCAAAGCGATCAGAATCCATTCCGTGGGACCAATCACACCAGCCAATACAAAAGCTAAATCCATGGTTTTCTCCTTTTTTTAAAGCAGAGCAAAGGTATAACATTTTCATAAAAACTGCGATTTTTATACTTTCGCCAACGATTTTCCCGGCTCCGGAGAGCCCGATACATAAATAATCATGGAATATAACTTCAGAGAAATTGAATCCCGCTGGCAGGCATATTGGAAATCGAACAAGACTTTCGAAGTTCATGTCGACCCGTCAAAACCCAAGTTTTACGTGCTCGATATGTTTCCTTACCCTTCCGGCGCCGGACTTCACGTGGGTCATCCGCTGGGATATATCGCTTCCGATATCTACTCCTGGTACAAGAGGCTGAACGGTTTCAATGTTCTCCATCCGATGGGTTACGATGCTTTCGGACTTCCCGCCGAGCAGTATGCCATTCAGACGGGCCAGCATCCGGCCATCACCACGGAAAATAATATCAGGCGGTATCGTGAACAGCTGGATAAAATTGGCTTTTCCTACGACTGGTCCCGCGAAGTAAGAACCTGTGATCCTGATTATTACCATTGGACCCAATGGGTTTTCATGCAGCTGTTCAACCACTGGTACAATATAAATACCGACAAGGCAGAGCCGGTAGCAACCCTGATTCAGCACTTCGAAAGCCAAGGAACAGAAGGACTTGCCGCCGCATGTTCTGATCCGCTGGTTCTTTCGTCTGCAGAGTGGGCCGGTATGACGGAAACCCGGAAACAGGAAATCCTCCTGAATTATCGGCTGGCCTACCTGGCCGAAACCCTGGTTAACTGGTGCCCCGCCCTGGGTACCGTTTTGGCCAATGATGAGGTGAAGGAAGGATTCTCCGTGAGGGGTGGGCATCCGGTTGAGCAGCGGAAAATGAAACAGTGGCTGCTGCGGGTTTCTGCCTATGCAGAACGTTTGTTATCCGGACTTGACACCATCAACTGGACCGACTCGCTTAAGGAGATGCAGCGAAACTGGATCGGAAAATCAGAGGGTGCAAATATGTTCTTCCCTGTCAGCGGAAAAGATTACACCATTGAGATCTTTACCACCCGGGCCGATACCATCTATGGCGCAACCTTCATGGTCCTCGCGCCGGAGTCGGAACTTGTACCCCTGCTCACCGATCCCGGGCACCGGGATGAGGTTGAAAAATATATTGAGGAAACCCGGAAACGGACCGAACGGGAACGAATTGCCGAGGTGAAAAAGATCACCGGAGTTTTCACCGGTACGTATGCCATTAATCCCTTTACCCGGGAAAACATCCCGATCTGGATTGCCGATTACGTGCTGGCAGGTTATGGCACCGGGGCTATCATGGCCGTGCCCGCTCATGACAGCCGTGACTTTCGCTTCGCCCTTCACTTTAACCTTCCCATCGTTCAGGTCGTTCTGGAGCCCGGACTGGAGCCCACGGATCCAACCACCTGGCCCGACTCTTTTGATGCCAAGGAAGGAATCATGATAAACTCAGGCTTCCTGAATGGGCTGACAGTTCCGGAGGCTATAGCAAAAACCAAAATCGAGGTAGAAAAACTTGGTATCGGAAAAGTTCAGGTCAATTACCGCCTGCGCGATGCAATCTTCAGCCGGCAGCGATATTGGGGCGAACCATTCCCCGTCTACTACAGGGACGGCCTTCCTCACCTGATGGATGAGAAGGAATTACCCTTGCGCCTGCCCGAGGTGGATGCTTTTCTTCCTACTGAAAAGGGTGAGCCGCCGCTGGCCAGGGCCGCAAATTGGGTTACGGCCGAAGGCGACCCCATCGAACTCAGCACCATGCCCGGATTTGCCGGATCCTCCGCCTACTACCTCAGGTCTATGGACCC
>CAYQFT010000051.1:0-20414 GCA_964416825.1 uncultured Porphyromonadaceae bacterium | reverse complement strand
CTGCCCGAAGGAGGAGTTAACGAAGGACCATTGCAAGGCCTTCACCGGTGGCCTGCAGGGCGGCACTTTCCGCAAGAAGATCCAGGCGGGAACCTATTATGTGCTCGTTTCAAACTGGCCGCCGCCCAATTACATGGATTTCCTGCTGAACCTGAGTTTCGAAAGCATATCGGGCATTAAAAACGAGGATCTCAGCAGCCGGATGGCCGTCTGGCCCAACCCGGCCAGCGACCGGCTGAATGTGTCGGTCAATACCGGCACCCCGGCCGATCTCACGATCGAAATGATAACCCTCACCGGCCAGGTGCTTTATCAAAAACGTGTTGCCGGAGTCTTTGATTACCAGGATGAAATTGATATCAGCCGGTTTGCCAGGGGGTTTTATTATATCAGGGTAAACAACGGGAAAGAGCTGAAGATCACAAAAGTGGTTATTGAATAGGTAAACCGGACTTTTCCACCGATGACTGGCCGTGGTTGCAGTTGCACTTATCTTGGTTCATTTAGGCAAATTTCATTTTTACCACCACAGTAGGCACATAGACCAAAGTAGCGGCAGGGACAAAACTAGATTGCAGGAGGACGACCGCACAACATTGGTGCTCCAATATGTTGCCCCCGAATTTATTCGGGGGATCAGGACAAAAGCCACAAACCTCACTTGTCCAGGCCTTTAAAGGCCTGGACAAGTGACATTAATTGATCCGATTCGCATCCCCGGTTTGAAAACCGGGGCAACATATTAGGAGCTCCCAGTAGAGGGGTCCTTACTTACGCAATCTTATTTGGTCCCACCCCCTCCGATATCCATTCTATTGTGCCCTATGTGCCTATTGTGGTTAAACAATAGAACCCCGCAAATTCCCACTTTGCAGGGGTTTTTCCTATATTGGTACCTCTAATCCGGAACACTATGTTTATACAAAAGCTTGCCCGTTATCTGGCACTTTCTGGCATACTTCTGCTAAGCCTGCCCCTCCCCGCCCAGGAACCCCTGAATTACCTCTACAAAAGCGGCGAAGAGGGATACCAATGTTTCCGGATTCCGGCTATCGTGGCAACCCAGTCCGGCACCCTGCTGGCTTTTGCCGAAGGACGGAAAAACAACTGCGGCGATGCCGGAGACATCGACCTGGTAGTCAAGAGATCGGAAGATGGCGGGAAAAGCTGGTCGGGGCTGAGCGTGGTGTGGGATGATGCCGCGAATACCTGCGGCAACCCGGCTCCCGTGGTAGACCGGAAAACCGGGAAGATACTCCTGCTGAGCACCTGGAACCTGGGAACCGATCATGAATCCCAGATCATCGACGGCACCAGCAAGGATACCCGGAGGATTTTCGTTTTATCCTCGGCAGACGATGGCAGAAGCTGGTCGGCCGCAAAGGAGATCACGCCGGAGGTGAAAAAACCCGGCTGGACCTGGTACGCAACCGGACCGGTGAACGGCATCCAGTTGAGGTCGGGGAAATTCAGGGGCCGCCTGATTATTCCCTGCGACCATATCGAGGCCGGAACAAAAAAATACTATTCGCATACGATTCATTCCGATGATGGCGGTGAGACCTGGGAGCTGGGCGGCACCACGCCATCCGACCAGGTGAATGAGTGCACCATCGCCGAACTGAGCCGGGGCAGGCTGCTGCTGAACATGCGGAATTACACGTCGGTGCGGGTGCGGCAGACCTCCGTGAGCCTCGATGGCGGGCAGACCTGGTCGGAACTGAAGCCCGATACCACCCTGATCGAGCCCGTGTGCCAGGCCAGCCTGATCGCTATTCACCGCCCGATGCGAAAACCGGTTCTCGCCTTTTCCAATCCGGCCAGCGCAAAGAGCAGAACAAACATGACCGTCCGCCTCTCCTTTGATCAGGGGAAAACCTGGAAACAGAGCCAGGTGATCTATGCGGGTCCATCAGCCTACTCAAACCTTGTGGAACTGCCAAACGGAAATCTGGCCTGCTTTTTTGAGGGAGGAGTTAAATCGGCGTATGAAGGAATTGTTTTTCAGGAAGTGACAAATTTAAACTACCTTTAATCCAGCCACAGTTTCCCCGCAACTTATATTGTTTCATTCAACCCATCTACCATGTCCCGAAAATTTGTTTTTATTCTGATAGCCGTGCTCTGTCCGGTTGGTTTATCCGCTCAAACAGGAACCATAACCGGCAAGGTCATTGATAAAATCACCGGCAAACCGATTCCGGGGGTTAAAATTCTTCTTGAAAAAAACGGAAAACAAGGTCCCGATGCTGCTTCGGACAAGGATGGCAAATTTGAAGTAGTGAATATTCCAGACGGCACCTATATGCTGACAACTCACAGTGTTGGATATGAAGGCATCTCCATAAAGGATTTTACCATAAAAAAGGGTACATCCATGGAGAAAAACCTTGAGATTAAGCTGCGGGAACTAGCCAAGGGGACACCTCAGGTCGTCGCATACAAAATACCGCTCATCGAAAAAGAAACCATGATGGTCACCTACCCGATAACCGCTGAGGACGTCGAAAAAATGCCGGGCCGGTCGGTGATGAAAGTGGCGACAATATCTACTTGGGAACCACTTACTCCGGTCAACATCATTCCGCAGCCGAAATTTCTGGAACAGTATGGCGGTTATTTTGATTTAAAGGATTCAATGCCGGTTTTTTACAATACGAAGGAGCTGAAATCCCTATCGGAATATATGATTGACGGAATCCGGTCCTTAACCGGCATCAGCTTAACGCTCGCCGGAACCCCGGGGAAAGGCAGTAAAACATCCTCCATTGGATTGGTATTGGAGGATGGGGGCCAGCCGGGCGATCAGAGCTATCATATATGGGCTGCTCCTCCCTCTTTTATGATCAGCGCCAAAACAACTCAAGGACTCTTTTACGGGGTTCAGACGATGTTTCAGCTGTTTCCCGATGGGGACCATCCCCGGATTTACAGCATGGAACTCAGGGACGAGCCCCGCTTTGGCTGGCGCGGGCTGCTGCTCGATGTGAGCCGGCACTTCTTTACGATCGATGAGGTTAAACGGATGATCGATGAGATGGTTATGTACAAGTTCAACCTGCTCCACCTGCATCTGTCTGACGACCAGGGCTGGCGCGTTGAAATAAAAAGTCTGCCGGAGCTTACCGAAACCGGCGCCTGGCGGGTGCCGCGCACCGGACTCTGGTGGGACCGCGAACCACCAAAGGATGGGGAAAAGGCTACTTACGGCGGCTTCTATACCCAGGACCAGATCCGCGACCTGGTAGCCTATGCCAAAGAACGGCATGTGGACATCCTGCCGGAGATCGATGTGCCCGGCCACAGCCTGGCCGCCATCGCCTCCTATCCCTGGCTCTCCTCCACAAAATTGCCCTACAAGGTGAATCCGGGATCAAAATTTTACACCATCGAGGACAACTCCCTCTGTCCGGGCCGCGAAACCACGTTCGAATTCCTGGACAAGGTCTTTACGGAAATGGCTGAGCTATTCCCATTTGAATACATCCATATCGGGGGAGATGAATGCTACAAGGGCTTCTGGGAGAAATGCCCCGATTGCCAGAAACGGATGAAGGATAACAACCTTAAAAACCTTGATGAACTGCAGAGCTATTTCATCAAGCGGGTGGAAAAAATCCTGGAGGCCAAAGGCAAGAAACTGATGGGCTGGGACGAGATCCTGGAGGGCGGACTGGCCCCGAATGCCGCCGTCATGAGCTGGCGCGGGATGGAGGGCGGAATCACCGCAGCCAAAGCCGGGCATAAAGTGGTGATGAGTCCGAATGACTACGCCTATATCGATCTTTATCAGGGGGATCCGGCACTTGAACCGCCTACCTACGGCATGCTCAGGCTGAAAAAAGTATATGAATTTGAGCCGGTTCCCGCGGGAATTGATCCTTCACTGATCCTGGGCGGACAGGGCAACCTCTGGTCGGAAAGCGTTCCCACCTTCCGGCATGCCGAATACATGCTCTGGCCGCGCTCCTTCGCGCTGGCCGAGGTATTATGGTCGACGAGGGAAAGCCGCAACTGGAATTCATTTCTCGATCGCACCGAAGTGCACCTGGCAAGACTCGGTCAGGCCGACATCAATTATGCCGTGAGTTACCGCGATGCCATCATCAAAACATCAAAAGATGAGGCCGGTAACCTCCTCATCAGCCTCAGCACCGAGGTTGAAGGGTTACAGCTCTTCTATACCTTCGACAATACCTATCCCGATAACTACAGCACCCTATACAAGCCAGGTGAAAAACTCAGCATCCCGAAGGATGCCGACACCTTCAGGGTAGTAACCTACCGGTATGGAAAACCATACGGGAGGATCATTACTGTTCCGGTTGCGGGGTTGTTCCGGTAATATTCGGGGGACACATAACCCGGACTCTTTGGCAGGGTGATGATTACCCTATGTAAAATCGGCTAACTTTGAAAAATGAGTCCAAAAATAAATCAACCTCTTTGGGGATAAAATGAGCTTAGGCAACTTGGATGATGCCAGAATCTGGGCCAGGTTTAAGAATGGCGATGATCAGAGCTTCTCTGCTATTTATTCGACCTATTCTCACAGGTTATACCATTACGGGCTTAAATTCACCCAAAACAGAACACTCATTGAGGACTCCATACAGGAACTGTTTTTTGAATTACTCAAAAACAGGAAGACAATCGGGCAAACCAGCCACATTCTTAGATACCTGATGAAGTCCTTCCGGTTTAAGCTCTTCAGGATTCTTAATCACGAGAAACGTTACGATCATCGCAATGAAGGGGAAGATTATGTGTTTGACATAACCTTTTCCATTGAGCACGAGATGATTATAAAAGATAGCAGAGATCAGAGGGCAGAGGCATTCTCCAGAGCCCTTGGAAATCTCACGCCCCGCCAGAAAGAGGCAATTTATCTGAAGTTTACGATTGAACTTGAGTATAACGAGATCTGTGAGATAATGGATCTGAACCTGGAGTCGTGCCGCAACTTAATATACAGAGCCATTAAAGCGTTGAAAGAGGCTATCGCGGCAGATAAAAAAGAGTAACTGCTGATGATGTTTTCAATTTTATTGTCTTACGCTGATATAACGGAATCATTTATGGATATTGAAAAATACAGGGTCTTTACAACAGAGGATTTCATTCTTGACGAGAAGTTTGTCCAATGGGTTAAGAACCCGGTAAGGGAGAGCGATGCTTTCTGGTCAGGATTTCTTGCCAGGTACCCTGAAAAAGATGAAGAGATCAAGGATGCTGTTTTTATCATTAAGGGGACTCAGGTGGTTGAGCAGGAGATTCCTGCCGGTAGGTTGGAGAGCCTGTTTACGCGGATTGAGGCACAAAGGAATGACCACAAAAAGCATAGGCTCGTTAACCTGTTGAAGTATGCTGCCGTCATTGCCGGTGCGATAGGGATAACCGGAATCATATACCTGATGAATGTCCGGGAGAATCCGTTTGCAACCTTTGCACTGAATCCTGAAGACGCAACGGTAGGCAAGGTCATCCTTCCCGATGGCTCAGCCATTGCCTTCAATACCGAGGAGACGGTTATCAACCAAACCACAGAAGGAGAACTGCTGATTAACAGTGACACCATTCAAAGGGTATTAAAGGAGAAAGGCAAAGCAGACGACGGCCTTAACCAGGTGATCATTCCTTATGGGCAACGCTCTCAAATAACCTTGGCCGACGGTTCCCACATCTGGCTAAATTCTGGAAGCCAGCTATCCTATCCCACTGAATTCCGGGGAAAATCCCGAGAGGTCTATCTATCGGGGGAGGCTCTCTTTGAGGTTGCTCCGGATGCCGATAAACCTTTCTATGTAATCACCAAAGACATCAAGATTAAGGTATTAGGGACGAAATTTAATATCTCGGCCTATCTGGATGAAGAGAATTTTTCGGCTGTTCTGCTTGAAGGGAAAGTGACCATTGGCAAAAACGGGTTCCTGGCTAAAACAGAGGACATGAAGCCCGGAGAAAGGACTGTCTATAACAAGAAATCACAAGTCTTTACCAAAGAACTGGCAGATATAAACTACTATACATCCTGGTTGCAGGGATACCTGATTTTTGAAAATGAGCCCACCCCCGGAATTTTCAAAAAACTTGAGCGATATTATAATCAGGCCATAACTGTTGAAGAAGGCCTTGATAATATTACCTTTTCGGGAAAACTTGATCTTAAAGAAGATATTGAAGATGTTCTCGAAAGCATAACCTATAGTTCCCGGGTTAAGATTACGCGGGATGGTACTGGATATAAAGTAAACCGTTAAACCTATGGATTGATTATGATCCGATATGAGAAAGCCGGGATGTGCGTCCAAACAGACCCCGGCTTATTTTGAATTAACTAACCTGTTACGGCTAATTATTAAAACTTTCGAAAGTATGGAAAAAATGCCTAATGGCAGAAATTGTCCCCCGGATTTCTGCAAATTCTTACGTACCATGAGGATCACATTTCTTCTGTTTTTTGTGGGAGCAACAGCAGCCTTTAGCACGAATAGCTTCTCCCAAGATGTTAGAATCACCCTCGATCTTAAAGATGCTACGATTAAAGAGGTTTTTAAGGCGATAGAGGCTCAGACAGATTTGATCTTTTTTTATCAGGATCAGGAAATTGACCTGAAAAGGACCATCAGCATCAACAGCAGGGAAAAACTGATAACCGAAGTGCTGGACGAGGTCTTTAAAGGAACCGCAAATGTTTATGTTATCCGGGACCGACAGGTTACTGTAGGCAAGTCCACCAAGCCTGCGGCAACAAAACTTCCGGTGACCGTAAAGCCGGATGCGGGACCGAAGCCCCTGTTCAAAGTAACCGGTCAGGCGGTCGATGCGGCAACCGGAAGTCCGATGCCTATCGTGAATGTTCAGGTTGAAGGAACCACCACAGGCACCGCCACGGATGCCCTTGGCAACTATACCATTGAAGCTCCCTCAGGTACCTCAGTCCTCCTTTTCTCTTTCGTAGGATTTGTTCCCCAGCGAATTCCGATTGCAGGCAGGCTGGTTATAAACGTCAGGATGGTTGAAGAGGTTCTTCAGATCCAGGAAGTTGTCACCATCGGATATGGTATCCAGAAAAAAGTGAACCTTTCCGGAGCGGTTGATGTGATTTCCTCGAAGGATATCGATAGCCGCCCGGTGAATAACGTAGTGCAGGCCTTGCAGGGATTATCGCCTAACCTCAATATTGTCGTCGGCAATGAAGGCGGTGAACTGGGCGGCAAGAACCTGGTGAATATCCGGGGTATCGGATCTATCAGTGGTTCCGGTGGAACACCCTATATTCTGGTGGATGGAATCGAGCAGGATATATACAATATCAATCCCGATGATGTTGAGAGCATCTCCGTTCTAAAAGATGCTGCTGCATCAGCTATTTACGGGGCAAGGGCTGCATTTGGTGTGATTCTCGTAACCACAAAAAAAGGCAAGAAAAATGGCGTAACCTTAAATTATTCAACCAATTACTCCTATGCATCGCCGATGCATTTGCCTAAAATGGTTAATTCAATACAGTTTGCTGAGTACATGAACCTCGCTGCAGCAAATGACGGCGCTGCCAATGTTTTTCAGCCCATTATTATCGAGCAGATGAAAAAATACCAGGCCGGTGAAATCAAAGACTGGACGATGCCGGTACCCTGGGCGCCAAATTTCTGGCTAACCTACTCCGGAGGCTGGGCAAATACCGACTGGTTTAAGGTGGATTACAAAGACAAGGTTCCCAAGTCGGTCCATAATATCAGCCTGAGTGGCGGCGATGAAAGGACTCAGTATTACATATCGGGCTCCACTTTTAATCAGGAAGGGCTTCTAACGTTTGGCAATGATAATTTTTTCAGGAACAACCTGAACGCCCGGGTTAACACCAAGGTTTATAACTGGTTGCGATTCAGCTTTCTGAGCAAGTTTAACCGGACCAATCTCGACAGGCCGAGTCATAATAAGGATAGGTTTTATTCTGATATGGCCCGCAGGTGGTCAACTAACGGGGTCTATTTTCCAGATGGAAACCTGAATTATGAAGGAGAACAGTTATGGTTGGAAAGAGGCGGCCGGTATGTGGAAAACACGAATGAGCTGTCCGTTGTCCCGGGTATCGAAATTGAACCCTTGAAAGGCTGGGTCATATTCGCCAATTATCGATGGAAAATGAACACAAATGGTTCGTCCAACCATGAGGCTAAGGTTGCCGGAACCTTTGTTAACGGATCACCTTTCTACCTGCGCGCAAACAATTATTATGCTACAAGCCAGTATCAGAGCTTGTACAATTCACCCAACCTCTATTCAACTTTCAATAAAGCCTTTGGAAATCATGAAATTACCGCTATGGCGGGGTTTGAGCAAGAAGAGATCAACTATAGTTCAGCCTATTCAAGGAAAAACGATTTAATCAGCGACCTGAAACCCTCCCTTGGAACTGCAACCGGTAAGGAGTTTGCTTCAGGAACCCTTGGCCACTGGGCTACAAGAAGCTTTTTCGGACGATTAAACTACAATTATAAAGGGAAATATCTGGCGGAGGTTTCAGCCCGTCGCGATGGTTCATCCAAGTTCGAGGAAGGGTACCGCTGGGGAACTTTCCCTTCGGGTTCCATTGCATATCTGGTTTCTAAAGAATCTTTCTGGGAAAATATCGAGCCTTATGTGAGCATGCTGAAAATCAGGAGTTCATACGGATCCCTGGGCAACCAGGATGTGGCTAACTACCTCTACATCGAACGGCTGCCGGTTTACACAAGCCTTCCGTATATCCTGGGTAACGACAGGCCCAATTATGTTGGGATGTCGGGGTTGATCAGTCCGGGGCTTACCTGGGAAAAGGTTAACACAACCAATTTTGGATTGGATGCAGGATTCCTGAAAAACAGGCTCACCTTCTCGGTTGACTATTTTATCCGCAACACCTACGACATGCTGGGCCCCGCTGAATCCTATCCGTCAACTCTTGGAGCTACGGTTCCTCAGTCCAATAATGCGGATTTAAGGACCACCGGATTCGAGTTCATTCTCGGCTGGAGGGATGTTAAGGGTGATTTCCAATATGATGCCAGGTTCATGCTCTCGGATGCTACCACCAGGATCATGAAATACCGGAATCCACAGAACCTGCTTAGTGCTGCCTATTATGAGGGGCAAACGCTGGGTGAGATCTGGGGGTATACAACCATTGGGTTGTTTCAAACAGATGAGGCAGCAAAAGGCTGGGATCAATCGTATATCTCTCCTGATGTGTGGCGTGCCGGAGATGTTCAGTATGCGGATCTTAACGGCGACGGGAAGATCAACAGAGGCAAAAACACCCTCGAAGATCATGGGGATTTGTCTGTCATCGGGAATTCCATGCCCCGCTATTCTTATAGCTTCCTGTTTGATGCGCTTTGGAAGGGCATCAGCATGAATATGATATGGCAGGGTGTCGGCAAGCGTGACCTCTGGCTCAACTCTCCCCATTTCTGGGGTGTTGGTTGGATATACACCTCTGTTGGCTTTGAGGAACATATGGATTATTGGACGAAAGATAACCCTGATGCCTATTACCCGGGCCCCCGGATGGATAAATCCTCCAGAAACAAGCAGGTGCAATCGAGATACCTTCAGAATGGCGCCTATCTGCGCCTGAAATCATTGCAACTCGGCTATACGGTACCCGGATTTATTACCAAAAAAGTGTTCATCGGCAACCTTAGAATCTATGTGGTTGGAGAAAACCTCCTGACCTTTACGAAACTGATCAAAATCTTTGACCCCGAAGCAACCGGCGGACTCTACGGTGCAGGAGCCATTTATCCGATCCAGAAGAGTTTATCAATTGGACTTAACGTAACCTTCTAAGTTTGAACGTCATGAAAAAACATATTCTATACCTGCTGATTTCCGGACTGATATTCTCCGTTTCGTGCAACAAGGATTTTCTGGAAAGGTATCCCTTGGATGAACTATCGCCGGAGGCCTATTTCAAGACTCCGGAGGAACTTCAGCTTTTTGCAAACCGTTTTTACACCCTATTGCCGGCGCATCAGGGATACTCCAATACCTTCATGGTAGATAAAAACAGTGACAACCTGGTACCGGCCGCCTTCGATTCCAGGCTTGGCGGAACAAGGCCGCTTCCTTCATCGGCATTGGAGGGGGGCTGGATATGGTCCGACATACGCCAGGCAAACTACTTCCTGGTCCATTGCGACAGCGCAAAGGGAGCCCAGGCAGAAATCAATCAATATATCGGTGAGGTAAGATTTTTCAGGGCCTTCCTCTATTTCGATAAGGTGAAAACATTTGGCGACGTTCCGTGGATCAATCAACCGCTAAACACAAACTCTCCCGAACTATTCTTTCCAAGAACCAGCCGTAAAATTGTGGTGGACTCAATTGTTGCCGACCTGAACATAGCAATTGCCCTGTTAAATCCGGCTGCTTCGGCAAGCGAATCCCGGATAAACAAAGAAGCTGCTATGCTGCTTAAGGCCAGGGTCTGTTTGTATGAAGGAACCTGGGAAAAATACCATGCCGGCACACCCTTTGGAGTTACCGGTTCCGATGGGTCGGCTTTCATTCAGGCAGCCGCAGAAACCGCAGAACAACTTATGCAGAGCACACGTTTCAAGCTCTACGCCGGTCCGGCTGGAAAGGAGTACTGGTCATTGTTTAATCCATTGACCTATACCGGCAATCCGGAAGTAATTCTTTGGAAGAAATTCAATCTGGGTCTTCAGATCGTCAATAATGTTTCCCGAACCATGTCGGGAGGAGGAGGTAATGTCGGGCTTTCTAAATCTTTGATTGATAGTTATTTGTGCACAGACGGAAAACCCAGGTCGGTCAGTCCTTCGTTTCTGGGCTATGATTCGCTGCAAATGGAAGTAACCAACCGCGATCCACGCCTTGCCCAGACCATTTTCCTCAGAGGGTACGATATCTCCAACAATGCACCGGAAGGGATAAAAAACCAAAAATTCGAACTGCCTGCCCTGGATGGAGCCGGTGAATTCCGGAATACTACCGGATATGCCCTTTATAAAGGAGTCAACCCCGATTTTGCAAATCAGGGCAGCAATGATGTTGGGGTTCAGGGCTCCATTATCTTTCGTTTCGCTGAGGCTTTACTGATTTTCGCCGAAGCAAAGGCTGAAATGGGGACCATCAGTCAGGCTGATATTGACAGGTCGATCAACCTGCTTAGGGACAGGGTAGGAATGGTTCATCTGAATCTGAACGATATCACTCCTGATCCTGCCTGGGACTTTCCAAGTCTTTCTCCTGTCATTAACGAAATCCGAAGGGAACGAAGGATTGAGCTGGTGTGTGAAGGGACCCGCTGGGACGACCTCGCCAGGTGGAGAGCTCATCACCTGCTCGTAGGAAAGCGGCTTAAAGGCGTCAAATATATCGGGACCAACCTGGATGGTGCTTACAAGGACTTTCTGGGGAATCAGAAAATCACAATTGGGGTAAACCTGTTTGTGGATGCAGAAGGCTTTGTCGATCCTTACCAATTGCTTCTCCCTGGTGGATTCGGGTTTAATCCCGGCCGTGACTATCTCTCGCCAATCCCGTCTGATGAAATGACGCTCAACAGCAACCTGGTCCAGAATCCAGGCTGGTAGGCCTGCCTGACATCGGTTGGCATGAAAAAAAAAACTGAGTTATGGAGAGGCTCGCTGATAGCGATGCTGATATTCATTACGGCCGGTTGCATCAGGACTGTGTCATTGGATTCCTTACTGAAGGAGATGGCCAGCCGGGAGCACCTGACTTATTTCCCAAAAGACGACTACCGGCTTCAACAATTCAGCAGCTATAACAGGGCATCCGTATCCCCGGGCAGTCGGGGCTGGTTTGAGAATAACGACATGTCCCATTTCATCCGGGTAGAAGAAAATGCCGGAAGGAGGGAATTTGTACTGTTTGATGCCGAAGGACCCGGGGCAGTTGTCCGCTGGTGGATGACCTTTTACAAGGCTCAACACGGTTTACTCAGGATTTATATTGATCATGATACCCTTCCGGTTATTCAGGGTTCCCCCGGCGAACTGCTGAGCGGAACCCTGCTCACCGGATCCCCACTGGCCAAATCGGTTCAGGCTGGAGCCCCGCTTGGGGAGGAGGGCCGGGATTACGATCATAACCTCTACGTTCCCATACCATACAGGCAACATTGCAAAATTACCTACGAGTGTGATTCCATTATTACACGATACGATTATGAGGGGACACCAGTACCTCAGGGATACCTTTGGCCTGATGTTTTCTACAATATCGGCTACCGGTCTTATTCTGGAAAGGTTTCTGTCGAATCCTTTTCCATGGAAGCCCTGCAACAAGCACAGTCTGAACTGGAGCAAACAGGGAACCTGCTTTTGTCCGGTCTGCCCGAGGCCCAACCCGAAAGCACCTTTGAGAAAAAATTGGCACCTGGTGATTCCATCCTGATGGAGATCACCTCACCCAAAACTGCAATTAACCGGCTGTCAGTTATCCTGGACGCCTCTCACATGAGCCAGGCTCTCCGGTCAACCGTGCTGACGATCTCGTTTGATGGACAGCAGACCGTCTGGGTGCCTGTTGGTGATTTTTTTGGAGCCGGGTATTCCACCGAAACACATAAAACATGGATGAACAGCCGTGACCTCCATGGCAGGATGGAATCCTTCTGGGTAATGCCGTTCCGGGAGAAATGCAGGATCAGTCTCGTGAATTACGGACAACAGGAAGTCTCTGTTAAGGGATCCATTGGAACAGAAGCCTATGCATGGAAATCGGGCAGCATGTATTTCGGGTCCTCCTGGCACGAGCATTACAGGATTGGCACGCGAGATGAAGGCGGATCCCCCTTCGACCTTAATTTCATCACCCTTAGCGGCAAGGGGGTGTATGC
Organism: uncultured Porphyromonadaceae bacterium; assembly: GCA_964416825.1. GTDB lineage: Bacteria > Bacteroidota > Bacteroidia > Bacteroidales > UBA12481 > UBA12481. The sequence goes on along the minus strand of CAYQFT010000051.1, from coordinate 7,537 downwards.
CGGCGACCAGGTAAACCTTTTCAACAGCACCTACCACTGGTGGGGTGAAGGAGATGAAAAGATTTTTGTCGACGGGGAAGCTTTTCCTTCGAGCTTTGGTACCGGGAGCGAAGACTATTACGGATACTCCTTTGCCCGGCAGGAGGCATTCTCGCACCCTTTTCTTTCTCAGCCTGTCGGAGTTGGCAACATGAGCGCGGGAGTTACCGTAAACATGCGCCACCGCTCCCTGGATGCCATTCCGTTCAACACTTCCCTAAGCTCCAATATCGAGCTGTGGCATTGGGCCTCTGTCCGGATGAACTATGCCCTGACTACCTATTTTTATGCACTTCCGCCCTTTAAGAACAACATATTGCCTGATATTCTGTCTGTTAAACGGCCTGTTTCGCTGACTATCCAGGATTTCAACCAGGCCACCTACTCATCGGCCGACTTTAAATCGACCCCAAAAATCGATGCACATTTCCACTATCTGACGGCCGAAAAAAAATATCAGGAGAAGGCCAGGTCACTAAATTTCAAATTATTAACTCCGATATGGGATGGCGATGAAGTGACGATTGAGAACCAGCTAACCCTGTCTGAAGCAGCCTTAAGGGCCTTCCCGGGAGAATATGCCTTCTTTGGAACCTTCCCGGTCGACAGTTTCAATGAGCCCGGCTTTGCTGAAAGGACTGTCGGCCACATCCAGCGCTGCATGATGCTGGGAGCAACAGGAATCAAGATCTGGAAAAATATCGGGATGACCCTCAGGGACCGCACCGGGAAATATGTGATGATTGACGACCCTGCTTTTGATCCGGTTTTCCAATACCTTCAGGACCAAAGGATTCCGGTTGTCGCTCATCTAGGTGAGCCAAAAAACTGCTGGCTTCCACTTGAGAAAATGAATAATCCTGGGGATGCTTCCTACTATAAGAATAACCCCCGGTACCACATGTACCTTCATCCTGAAGTCCCATCCTACGAGGCACAAATTTTGGCCAGGGACCGGGTTCTCAAGAAATTCCCCGGCCTTCAGTTTGTAGGGGCTCACCTGGGCAGTCTGGAATGGAATATCGACGAGCTGGCCAAACGTTTCGATTCCTACCCCGGTTTTATGGCCGACTGTGCAGCACGGATTTTTCACCTGCAGCTGCAATCGGGGCAGAACTACAAAAAAGTGCGGGATTTTATGATCAGGTATCAGGACAGGCTGATTTACGGAACCGACAGCGAGGTGCACGATATTCCCGGCAAATCGGTGGAGGAGACCTGCCATAACCTCGAAAAAGGTTGGCACCGCGAATGGTTGTATTTCGCAACGGATTCGGTAGTCAATGGTATCAGGGGGCTGAACCTTCCGGCCCGGGTGGTCGACAAGCTGTATTACCAGAATGCCGCCGCATTTTTCAGGAGGAATCAATTGTAAGCTGAGGCCATGAAATTTACCTCGATATGTTTCGGTACGATCCTTTTAGGATTTTCGTCATGCCAGAATCCACAGCCTCCGGTCACGATGGCGGATCTTCTTGATGAAATGACCGATTTGCAGCGGCTCACCAGTAATACGGAAAAACAATACCGGGTGGTTCAGTATTCATCCTATGATCGTCGCAGCAGAACGGCAGCCGACACCACCTGGTTTTGCAACGAGGATGGATTTGGCGGAGAGCCCATACCCAACTTCGAAAGTGTACTGGTACAGCCCGATTCCGGTAGAACCGGCGAATATCTGATTTGCGACATTAACAACCCGGGTGTAGTGCAGCGTTTGTGGAGTGCCGCCATCAGCGGGAAAATCCGTTTCTACCTGGATGATATGGAAAAACCGGTATATGAAGGTGATGCCCTGGATTTCTTCTGGAAACCGATTGAGATGCTTGCCGGATTAAGCGATTCCGTGCTCTATTCTCAAACATTCCGACAGTTCGATGCAACCTATTTACCAATACCCTTTTCCAAACGCTGCCGGATTGAATGGATCGGGAATATCGCGGAGCCGCATTTCTACCATGTCGGTGTCAGGATCTATAACCCGGGAATTCGTGTCGAGACATTCAGCCCGCTGAACTTCAACCGGTACATAAAAAAGTTTGAGGAGATCAATCACATTCTTGCTGATCCCGCAAACCTTAACCCGATCGACCACACCCTGCTTCAACGAATCGATACCGTTATTGAGCCCGATGACAGCAAGTATATTTACGAGCTGACGGGTCCCGGGGCCATTGAATTTCTTCAGATTAAAATCGCAGCCCGGTACCTCGAAAATGCGCTTCGCCAGACACTGCTCACGATCCGGTTCGATGATGCACCTGTCCCGCAGGTCCAGTCTCCGCTCGGCGACTTTTTTGGGGCAGCTCCCGGGCTGAATCCCTTTCAGTCGGTGCCATTTTCAGTTGAGACAGACAGCACCCTGATTTGCCGGTTTATCATGCCATTTAAAAAATCGGCCCGAATTGAAATCAAAAACCTTTCAACCGAAAAAATTCATCTGAAGGCTCAGCTAAAACCCTCCGCATATGACTGGAATGAAGGCGAATCCATGCATTTCCAGGCCCGGTGGAGCAGCAGCAACAACCTGACTGCCTGTCATACCGATGCCCGGACGGTGGATATACCCTATCTGAAGGCCAGGGGTAGCGGGCGTATGGTTGGCGCAGCCGCTTACCTCTATAACCCGAGCCCTGTGTCCACCTCATGGGGCAATTGGTGGGGCGAGGGAGACGAAAAAATCTTTGTTGACGATGACACCTTCCCTGCCTTTTTTGGAACAGGCTCCGAAGATTACTTTAACTATTCCTGGTCCTCATCCGAAATTTTTTCCTGGCCCTATTGCGGGCAGCCGCGTAATGACGGTCCTGGCAACCGGGGTTATGTATCCAATTTCAGATGGCATATCGCCGATGATATCCCGTTTGCCGAAAGCCTGCGATTCTTTATGGAACTCAGGCACCATGGCATGGTCCCGGGATTTATCTATAGCCGGATCATCTATTATTATGCGTTGCCTGGCATTACTGACGACTATGATGAGCCAGGGCCGGATGATCTCCGTGAAATCCGCTATTCGCCGTGGTCACCGGCAGCCTATTTGGGCTGTGAAGGATATGATTTCATTCAGGCTGAGAAATTGGCTGTCCAGACGAAAAACCTGATTCTGGAACCCGGGAAGATCTGGGCGAACGAAAATATTCTTACCTGGCAACCAACGATTCCAGCGGAAAAACTTACGATTACCATCCGGTCAAAACGCAACCGTGACAAAACCCCGATAGGATTTACGGTGGCGCATTCACCCGATGGCGGAACCATCCGATGCAGCCTGAATGGAAAACCGATAAGGATTGGCAGCGAGGAGCAACTGAGCCTCTCAATGCCTCACAGCACGGTCCTATCAAATCATTTTACGGAACGGGTCGATCTGAAAACGGGCAACAATGAGCTGGTTTTCGAACTGATCAATGCAGACGGAAAGAGAAAAATGCAGATTGATTATGTGTGGTTGAAAAATTAATAACCGGAAAAGTCTGACATGAAAAAACTTCGCGATTTTTTATCAAACATCGAAGTGTTCCAAGTACGGAACAAGACCATTCTGTCGAAAGATCGGGTGGTTTCGGTTGATGCCTTAAGGGGGTTCGACATGTTCTGGATCATGGGAGGCGATATGGCATTTAAGGGCCTCGACAACATTTTCCATAACAGGGTATCGGGATTTCTTAAGGAGCAAATGGACCACGTGGATTGGTTGGGATTTCATTTCTATGATATCATCATGCCGCTGTTCCTTTTTCTCGTTGGTGTTTCCATGGTATATTCCTACCGCAAAAGGCTGTCGGATGCAAGCTCTGACAAGCCGATCTGGCGGCATACACTTAAACGCGTTGGAATCCTCTGGTTATTGGGAATGATCGTTCAGGGCAATCTGCTGACCTATGACATCGACCATATCGATTTTTATACCAATACGCTGCAGGCCATAGCCAGCGGCTACCTGATCGCCACGGTTTTTATTCTGTACATGCCGGTGAGATACCAGATTCTCTCTACGGTCGGATTAATGCTGGCCTATTGGGCGATCCTGGCCCTGATCCCAATCGGGGGAACCACAGCCAACGCTTATGACCCTGAGGGAAATGTCGCAATGTACGTGGAGAAAGCCGTTATGGGCACGTTTATCGGCTGGGGAACCTATACATGGATCGTGTCGACCCTGAATTTTGGTGCAACGGTTATGCTGGGCGTTTTTGCGGGATACCTCATGCAATCCAATCAGCAAAAGATGAGGAAATTCTGGCTATACGTGATTTCCGGAGTATCCCTGATCGTGATCGCACTGATCTGGAATATCTGGCATCCGGTCATCAAGCATATCTGGACAAGTTCCTTTGTGCTGTTTTCGGGCGGAATATGCATATTGATGCTTGCCCTGTTCTACCTCATCATTGATGTATGGAATTTCCGCAAGGGAACACGCTGGCTCATCATTCTGGGGTCGAATGCAATTTTTGCCTATGTGGCCTGGCACCTGTTCGAAAAACAATTTGTAGGTGTTGCGGAGGTATTCCTGAAGGGTCTGAAGCCCTGGATCGAAAACGGGTTTGACACGCTCAGGTACCTCGGTGGTTTTATGGTTATTTACCTGATATTGTGGTATATGTATAAGAATAAAACCTTTATCAAAATCTAGCCCGGAAAACTTTCACCCCTATTAAATACAAAACAATAATCCCTGTATGAAAACCAATCGCCGCAGTTTTTTCAAAATGGCAGGAGTTGCCGGTGCCGGTATCATCTCCGGCGGTTTAACATCCTGCTCTTCCAAAGACCAGGGCAAGCAGCCCGGGCCCCTGGCACTGATTGAGGAGGCAGCCAAACGGGAGCATACACAAAAATTTAACATGAGCGGCTATTCCGCTCCGGGAATTGGAACTGTAAGAGTTGGGATTGTCGGACTTGGGATGCGCGGGCCCGGGGCAGTTGAACGCATGTGCAATATTGAAGGTGTCGAAATCAAGGCTCTCTGCGACGAGCGGTTGGACCGCGTGGAAAAAGCGCAGAAGATCCTTTCCGGATATGGACTGCCGGCGGCAAAGGCTTATGGCGGGACAAAAGAGGCATGGAAGGATATGTGCCAGAGCAGTGAACTCGACCTGATTTACATTTGCACTCCCTGGCAGCTGCATACCCCGATGGCTGTTCATGCCATGGAAAACGGCAAGCATGCTGCTTCGGAAGTCCCGGCAGCCACGACTCTTGATGAGTGCTGGCAATTGGTTGAAACCTCTGAAAGGACCAGGAAGCATTGCATGATGCTGGAGAATTGCTGCTATGACTTCTTCGAATTACTGACGTTAAACATGGCCCGGCAAGGTTTCTTCGGAGAGCTTACGCATGTTGAGGGAGCCTATATTCATGATCTGCGTGACCTTAATTTCAGCAAGGGCGGATATACTGAAATGTGGCGGTTAAAGCATAACCAGCACCGGAATGGCAACCTGTATCCTACACATGGTCTGGGGCCGGTATGCCAGGCACTGGATATCAACCGCGGCGATCGCATGGAGTACCTCACCTCGATGTCTACCCATGACTTCCAGATGGCCAAAATGGCAGAAGAGCTTGCAAAAGCGGATGCTTTCTACAACGAATTTGTTACTAACGGTTATCGAGGCAACATGAATACAACCCATGTCCGGACGGTAAAGGGAAAGACCATCGTCATTCAGCATGATACGACCTCGCCCAGACCCTATTCACGCATCCATCTGATCAGCGGCACCAGGGGTGTGGCCGTCAAATATCCCGAACCCGGGAAAATCGCATTGGGCCATGCGTGGTTTGATGATGAAAAAATGGCCGCAATTCAGGAGGAGTATTCCCCGGAAATTGTAAAGCGGGTTGGAGAAATGGCCCGGAAAGTCGGCGGCCACGGGGGGATGGATTTCATGATGGATTGGCGCCTGATCGATTGCCTGCGGAACGGACTGCCTCTGGATCAGGATGTATACGATGCGGCGCTTTGGAGCAGCATCGCCCCGCTGAGTGAATGGTCGGTAGCCAATCGCTCCAATTCCATCGACGTACCGGATTTTACCTGCGGATCTTACCGATTGAACCAGCCTGTTGATCTCAGCCTGGCTTCGGGTGGAAATACCGGAGTAAGGGCAAAGACTGCAAATACATTGAACCAGTTAAAAATTTGAACAGGAAACATCTCGCTTCAGAACCACGGCACAAAAGTGTGGTATCGCAGCATCAAGATCAAAGAGATAAAATCAACCAACTTATAATCAAGGCCATGGCCAACAGCAAAGTTTCACGCCGCAGCTTCCTGAAAAATGCAACTCTTGCATCTGCTGCCATTACCATAGTTCCGAGTCATACCGTCAGCGGACTGGGCCACAAGGCACCGAGTGACAAACTTAATATTGCCGGAATAGGCATTGGGGGTAAGGGACACCCCAACATTAAAGGGATGGCAACTGAAAACATTGTTGCCCTCTGCGATGTCGACTGGAAATATGCAGACGTTTGCTTTAAGGATTTCCCCCAGGCCCAGCGCTACAAGGACTGGCGCCGGATGTACGATGAAATGGGCAAATCGATCGACGCAGTGATGGTTGCAACTGCCGACCATACGCATGCCCTGATATCGGCTCATGCTATTGCAATGGGAAAACATGTTTACTGCCAGAAGCCCCTTACGCATTCCGTTTATGAATCGAGGCTGCTATCCAGGCTGACCGCTCAATATAAGGTTGCCACTCAGATGGGCAATCAGGGGAACTCGGGCGATGGAGTCCGACAGCTGTGCGAATGGATATGGAACAATGAGATCGGGGAAATCCGTGAGGTTCATGCATTGACCGACCGGCCGGTATGGCCCCAGGGCATTGAGCGGCCCACCCAGGTGATGACGGTACCCAAAACGCTCGACTGGGATCTGTTTATCGGCCCGGCGCCCATGCGGCCCTATCATGAGATATATACCCCCTGGAACTGGAGAGGCTGGTGGGATTTTGGAACCGGCGCTTTTGGCGACATGGCCTGCCATGTTCTCGACCCTGTGTTCCGAAGCCTGAAGCTTGGGTATCCTGATAAAGTCCGCGGCAGCTCAACCAACATTAATACCGAATGTGCCCCTCATGCAGAAACCGTGGAGTTTGCCTTTCCGGCCCGCGATAATATGCCAAAACTGGCCATGCCTCCGGTGAAAGTCCACTGGTACGATGGCGGACTGCTTCCAAACCTCTCCGACTTGCTTCCGGCTGGTGAAAACCTGATGGCCGATGGTTTGGGCGGCTGTCTGTTCATTGGCTCAAAAGATACCCTGATGTGCGGTTGTGGCGGATACAACGCCCGGCTGCTCTCGGGCAGAGTGCCACAGGTAACACCATACCTCCGGCGAATCCCCGGCGGCAGTGTATTTTACCCCGATGGGCCTCATGAGCAGGATTGGATCCGTGCCTGCAAGGAATCGCCTGAAAACCGTATTGAGTCCACAGCCAATTTTGCCTATTCCGGCCCCTTTAACGAAATGGTCCTG
>CAYQFT010000050.1:0-20561 GCA_964416825.1 uncultured Porphyromonadaceae bacterium | reverse complement strand
TCGATATAATCCCTCTGGTGACGGCGCTGTGTTCCGGTAATCACCGAAAGCTCCATGGCTTCAGCCTTTTTGGCTGATGCCATGATCGAACGGGCCCCTGCCGGATCCACTGCAACGGGCTTTTCCAAAAAGCAGTGCTTCTTGGCCTGGACAGCAGCTTCAAAATGAATAGGCCGGAAATAGGGCGGTGTTGCCAGAATAACAACGTCTAATGGGAGTTGGAGGAGCTTTTCATAGGCATCAAAACCTAAAAAGCAATTCTCATCCGGGATTTCCTGACTTCTCTCTTTGATCAGCTTGTTTTTGCAATCCTGAATTTTGTCAGGGAACACATCTGCAAGAGCAACTACTTTAAGATTCGGACCAGCATCGATAAAATTCATCGCTGCGCCCGTTCCCCGGCCGCCGCAGCCGATAAGACCTGCCTTCAGGACGGGTCCGTCAGGGGCTTTGTCAAGCAGCGTGGAAAGGGTATATTCAACATCTTTCGTTTTGCTTTTTGGTGCGCATGAGGTAATCAGCGCAGGTGTAGCAATAGCACCGACAGCACCAACGGTAGCTGCCTTGCCCAGGAAATTTCTTCTGGATAAACTCTTGTTACTCATTTTTTCAGGCTTTATCGGGTTTTTACTTATTACTTCTTACTTCTTACTATTCACTATTCACTATTCACTATTCACCAATCACTTTTTCCCCGTCTTCTCATCAAACTCGCACACTACCCTGAATCCTACATAGAAGCAATCTGAATACCACCAGATGCTCTTCGGCGACTGGGGATCGGTTTTAAGCCATTGTTCTGTCATAGTCTGGCTTCTGGCTGCGCTCCGAACCAGGTCCGCAGCACTTTTGTAACTGCCGCCGCGCACTACATGTTCCGACCCGGAAGCAGGTCCTTTCGGATTCTTCAGCGGTCCCTGACCATATTTTGAATAGGTGTCAGGCGAGTACCAGTCGGAGCAGAACTCTGCCACATTACCCAGCATATTCTTCAGGCCGAAAGGATTCGGGAGTACAAAAGATGGCTCCTGCGTCTTGGCTTTGCTATTCTCCTGATAGACCACAAAACTGTTAATCATTGTGGTATCGCGTTTTGAGGAGAACAATTTCTTTTTCATGAATTGTTTGGGGTCTCCTTCGAAGAAATAGGGGGTCTCCTTGCCTGAACGTGCGGCATACTCCCATTCGGCTTCGGTAGGAAGCCGGTAGGTTTTACCGGTCACCTTCGACAGCCACTGGCAATAAACTTCTGCTGCATGATGGCTCATTGAAATGGCCGGGCGCTTGCCTTTACCCCAGTTTTGATCGGGCTGTCCGTAGGGTGGGGTGGCACCCACAATGGCATCCACCTCGGGCGCGGCAGCTTTCTGATCCGTTGCGGTTTTTCCTCCCCTCGAGGTTTGAGCAAAAAAGGTCATGTATTCATCCCAGGTGACCTCAACCTCTCCCAGGAAGAACTGGTCAAGCTGCACCTCGGTCAAAGGTCCTTCATCAGTGCTCCTGTATTTTTCACCTTCAGGACTTCCCATTTTAAAGGTGCCGGCGGGTATAGCCTTCATAGTAAAGGATACCCCTGATGCCGGAATCTTTTCTGTAAAGGAGGTAAAAGATTCAACTTTTGCAGGTTCCGTATAAACTTCTCCGGTTGAGGCAATCTGGCCGAAGCCGGTATTCTTTGCATGCGTATAATTCGGATCGTAATGTCCCGCATTCAGATGGCAGTTGATGCACCGGATATCCAACCCCTTTTTCACCTGTTGGTCATAGTAAAGGTGTGCATCCATCCCATCTTTCGTCAGCTTTGCCGGGAATAAATTCGGATGGCACTTCAGACAGGTCGACTCGTATACATGGGTTACGGCATAATCGAGCTTGGACTTTGCTTCCCAGTCAAAGGAGGCGGAGTCCTTGAACCAATAACTCCATAAATCCCTCAGTCCCGTCCGCACTTTTTCAGGCAGATACCCGTCACCCTTGGGAGGAAGATGGCAATCTACACAGTGTGCCCTGAACCCGCTCTGGGTTTCATAATGGACCGATTTCTTAAAGGAGGTTTCCGCTTGCGGATGAATATGACAGGAATTGCAGAATTTATCTGTGGAGGTGGCCTCAACCGCTCTGCCTCCTCCCCACATCAGAATGATGCCCACAACCAGACCGGGAAGAAAAAATAGTGTTAAACGTTTCACGAAATAAAAAGTTTAAAAAATCGGAGCAATATAATAAAATGACTTCAGACGGCAGAAGCCAAAGCCGAAAGTTTTAAAGGGATGCCATTCTTCCTATCTTAGCCTCCTTAACAAAATACATCCAGATATGAATGCTCGTTACGTGATGGTTTGTGCATTTCTTGCAGCCGCCTGGTCTGCCTTTAGCCAGGAACTCCCATTCCCCGAGTACACTCCGAAACCGGTGGAAGTTAGCGGGGTTCAGGTTCCCTTGATTAATCTCAACGGTGAGTGGAGCTTTTGCACAGGTCCCGGTAAAAACTTCTGGCAAAACCCGGATTCTAAAAAGCAGGAATGGAAGCCCATACGGGTGCCGGGTGAATGGCTCATGCAGGGTTTTAAGGTTGAACCCAAAACCCGCGCAGCCTACCGAAAGGAAATCCTCATTCCTCTGGATTGGAAGTCAATGCGCATAATTCTAAAATGCGACGGATTATATTCCGATGCCCGGGTTTACCTCAATGGAAAGCTGGCAGGTACCCACCAGGGAGGTTTTACCCCGGCTGAGTTTGACCTTACAGCTCTCGCCAAACCAGGAATAATAAACCGCCTGGTTATCGGACTCATCAGTGAATCACTGGCTGATACCTTGGCCTCAGCCAGTCAATATGCTGCTCATCAGCTCGGAGGGATTACGCGGAAACTTGAATTGTACGCCGTTCCAGAAACGCATTTAAGCAAAATCCACATTTCTACCGATCTCGATCCGGGCAACCGGGATGCCTATCTGAATCTTGATGCAGGATTCAGGCTGGATGAAAAATCTGCCGGTGGGGAAATGGAATTGGAAGTCGTCCTCATCCCACCAAAATCGGGATCAAAAGAAACGGTAACACGAAGCTTCAAGTTTTCATCAGCACCCGGTCAAACCACCTTAGACAAGCCATTCAGCCTTAAGGTTTTTAATCCCGATAAATGGGATCCTGAGCATCCCAATCTTTATAACGCGGTAATTACCCTGAAATCAAGGGGTAAAACTCTTGAAACCCTGAACTGCCGGTTTGGTTTTAAGGAGACCGTGGTGGCCGGTAACCAGGTGTTTGTAAACGGTAAACCCATCAAGCTTCGGGGTGTGTGCCGGCATGAAGTGCACCCGACCAAAGGCCGGAGCCTATCGATGGAAGAATGGAAGGAAGACATCCGGCTTTTCAAGGAAGCAAATGTTAATTATATACGAACCTCACACTATCCGCCTGCCGAAGAGTTCATCGCACTCTGTGACTCGGCCGGGTTTTTCGTGGAGCTGGAATCTCCCCTATGCTGGGTTGGCCACGGTGCGAATATACATTGGGCGTCAGCAAATCCCCATGATCTGTCCCTTTACCGCCTCGTTCGTCAGCAGGTTCTGGAATCCGTCGGGCAATACCGTAACCATCCCTCAGTCCTGATCTGGTCAATGGCCAACGAATCCCAGTGGGGGCCCATATGGGATTCTGTACTGCGCGAAGTGAACCGCCTGGATCCGACCCGGCCTGTATCCTTCCATGACCAGACCTATGGTGGGTATAACAATCATGGCAGCCAGGCAGTTCAGATCGCAAATTTCCACTATCCAGGGCCTCCAGGCCCGGAAATCGCCTGGAAATCCGAAAGGCCCCTGCTTTTTGGGGAATACTGCCACCTGAATTGCTATAACCGCCAGGAGACCATCACCGATCCTGGGGTTCGCGATGCCTGGGGAAGAGGGCTGGAGCGCATGTGGGAGAATATGTACCACAGTCGCGGTAACCTTGGCGGGGCTATCTGGTCAGGTATTGACGATATTTTTTTCCTTCCCGACGGACGCGCCGTCGGCTATGGAGAGTGGGGCCCGATTGATGGGTGGCGAAGGCCAAAGCCGGAATACTGGCATCTGAAGAAAGCATATTCACCGGTCAAAATCGGAATATCCAGCCTCCTGATTCCTTTACAGGGCCAGCCAATAAGAATTGGTGTTGAAAATCGAAACCTTTTTTCGAATCTGGGTGAGATGGAGATTCGTTGGAAACTCAGGGATGAAACAGGAACCGCTTCTGTTTGGGCTGAACCCGGGCAAACGGGATTGCTGACCATTAATCCAAAAACTCAACCGAAGTTGGGCGACCTCCTCGAGATAACCATATACTCGCCGCAAAAATATATGGTCGATAGCTATCTGATTCGCTTCGGACCAATGCAATCTCCCTCTCCCAGGAACACCTTCAAAGGGGAAGAACCAGAACTGCTTATACAGGGAGATCGGGTCGTGGTTAAGTCGGCGGGGTTTGAGTGGGTTTTTAGCGCTAAAACTGGAAAATTGATCGAAGCGGGAAAACCTGGTTTGCTTACACTGGTTGGTAATCCTGATTTGCAGATGCTCCCCCTAAGTACGGGCCCATGCGTTACCGATTATAAACTTGACATCCAGCCTCTTAATGACTTGTGCACAAATGGAATGGGTAAACTCACCGGGACCGGAAAGGATAAGGGAAAAGTGCAGGTGACAACAGATATTTCCTATGATCAGGCAGATATCGGGCTAATTTGGACTTTTGATAATACCGGTGAGGTTGTGATTGAGTATACACTAAAGTCAAAAATTGACATTAATCCACGGCAAGTCGGACTTGTATTCACGTTGCCCGAAGAATTCAGAAAACTATCATGGGAAAGAGAAGCCCTGTGGACAGCATACCCCGATGATCACATCGGCCGTCAGGCCGGAACCGCTGTCCCGTTTCCTGCTCAGGGGAAAGGTCAGTTCCATTTTGGGAAGCGCCCATCCTGGCCCTGGTCGTCAGATTTTAACTTGATGGGATCAAATGATTTTAAGGCTACCCGGGAAAACATCTGGTGGGCCGACCTGAAAAACCCGGAAAACCATGGTCTGAATGTATTTTCGGACGGAAAGAATGCTGTGCGCTGCTGGGTTGACAGTCAGAACGTTTATATGCTGGTTGCCACATTCTTTACTGGAGGGGGCGATATGTTTTTCTCCAGTCATCATGAAAGGGAACGAAAGCCCTTGAAGTCCGGAGATACATTAAAAGGCATAATCAAATTCAGTCTGGAATAGGAAATTTTGAAAAATTTGTATATTCATCAACGTAATTTCAATCAGTCAACGTGAAAATTCTGGCCCCTCTAAAACGAGTATTCCGATTTTATCGCGACGGATTCAGCAATCTGTCATCATGGGGAAGAAGCGTTTGGATCATTATTCTGATCAAACTTTTCATCATGTTCGCCATTATCCGGGTATTCTTTATGCCTGATGTGCTGAAAAAGGAATATAAGACCGATGATGAACGATCACGCCATGTATTGGAAAATCTAACAACTTCATCTTCCGTAACTCATAAACTAAACGTTAAACTATGATACAATCTATTGACTGGTCACTGGTCGATTGGTCGAGGGCCCAGTTCGCACTGACAGCCATGTACCATTGGCTGTTTGTGCCGTTAACTCTTGGAATAACCTGGATGATAGCCATGATGGAGACCATCTACGTTAAAACCGGCGATCCGGAGTGGAAAAAGCTTACCCAATTCTGGATGAAACTTTTCGGGATCAATTTTGCCATCGGAGTGGCAACCGGAATCATTATGGAATTCGAATTCGGCACTAATTGGTCAAACTATTCCTGGTTTGTCGGTGATATTTTCGGAGCTCCATTGGCCATAGAAGGCATTATGGCCTTTTTCATGGAATCAACCTTCATTGCCATCATGTTCTTCGGATGGAAAAAAGTCAGCAAAAAGTTCCATCTGGTCTCAACATGGCTTGTGGCAATCGGCGCTAACCTTTCTGCACTGTGGATACTGGTTGCGAATGCCTGGATGCAGAATCCGGTTGGCACTTCTTTCAATCCTGAGACCGCCCGAAACGAGATGACAAGCTTCTGGGACGTTCTGTTTTCCCCGGTAGCAATCAATAAATTCCTGCACACCATCACATCCGGAATGGTTCTGGCTGCAATATTCGTAATAGGTATCAGCGCCTGGTTCCTTTTGAGAAAGCGGGAAACAAGGCTTGCCCTCAGAAGTATCACTATCGCTGCTATTTTCGGATTGCTCTCGTCGGTTTTTGTTGCTCTCACAGGTGATGGATCTGCTAAACAGATAGCCAAGGTTCAACCGTTAAAGCTGGCTGCAATGGAAGGACTGTATGAGGGAACCGAAGAAGCCGGCCTGGTCGCGATCGGGATTCTTAACAGTCAGGATAAGCGCGAATCAGGGGAAGAATTCGCGGTAAAGCTTGAGATGCCAAAACTCCTTTCCTGGATGGCATATGGCGACCCGGATAAATTTGTTGCCGGCATAAACGATTTCAAGAATGGCAATGCCGCTCAGGGAATTCTTTCAACCGGTGAAAAGATCCAGCGGGGAAAAGTAGCCCGCGAAACCCTGACCGAATACAAAAACGCACGCGCTGCCGGTAATATCGCTAAATCTGACAGCCTGAAACTGGTTTTCAAGGATCAGACGTTCCTGGACAACTACTTTAAGTATTTCGGATATGGTTTCGTAGATGACGTAAATTACTATATTCCGAACGTCCCTTTGACCTTTTACAGCTTTCATATTATGGTCATTCTGGGATTTGGATTTATGGTGTTCTTCGCCCTGATCCTGTTCTTCCTGGCTAGGGGTGAACTGACTGAACGGAGATTCTGGCTTAAGCTGGCTCCCTGGATTATCCCTCTGGCCTATATTGCATCCCAGTCGGGATGGATTGTAGCCGAACTCGGCCGCCAGCCCTGGACTATTCAGGACCTTTTGCCTACTGTGGCTGCAGTTACGAAAATTGATGCTGGCGCTGTGATGGTGACTTTTGCTCTTTTCGCAGTAACGTTTACCGTCCTCGCTATCGCCGAAGTCAGCATCATGCTAAAAGCAATTAAGAACGGACCCAAAAATCACGGAGGAACCAAATAATGTTCGAATCTCTTTCACATCTGGTTTTACAGCAGTACTGGTGGATCATTGTCTCCCTTCTGGGCAGCATACTGGTATTTCTGATGTTTGTGCAGGGTGGTCAGACCTTGATCGGGAATCTGGGGAAGAATGACATGGAAAGAACCCTGCTGGTGAATTCTTTGGGCAGGAAATGGGAGTTTACCTTCACCACACTGGTTACCTTTGGCGGCGCATTCTTTGCTTCCTTTCCCCTGTTTTACGCATCGAGCTTTGGTGGTGCCTATTGGGTATGGATGCTGATTTTGTTTGCTTTCATTCTCCAGGCTGTTGCCTATGAGTTCCGGACCAAGGCGGGAAACTTTTTGGGCAAGAGTACGTATGAGGGTTTCCTTTTTGTTAACGGGCTGCTGGGTACGGTCCTGATTGGCACCGCGGTTGGAACCTTTTTTACCGGCTCTCAGTTCTCTCTGAATGAGATGAATCAGGTTTCCTGGGATGGCCCCGCCAGGGGGTTGGAAGCAGCACTGAACATACAGAATCTTGCGCTCGGGTTGTCTGTCTTTTTCCTTGCCCGGGTCCTGGCCAGCCTCTATTTCATGAATAACATTGATGAAACAACGATCCTTACGCGCTCGAAAAGACATGTACTCATCAATGCCGTTCCCTTCCTGGTCTTTTTTCTCTTCTTTCTGATCCGTCTCATGTTCCTCGACGGCTTTGCAGTCAATCCTGATACTGGTGAGGTCCTTATGGAGAGAAGCAAGTACTTCCATAATTACATGGAAATGCCAATTGTTTTGGGACTGCTTTTAATCGGAGTGGTCGGCGTACTTTACGGCATTGGATCCGCATTACTGACATCCAGGAACAACGGAATCTGGTTCGCAGGCTCCGGAACGATTCTCACAGTCCTCAGCCTCTTCTTAATTGCCGGCCTCAATAACACCTCATTTTACCCTTCAACGTCCAGCCTCCAGTCATCCCTTACCATTGTAAACGCCTCCTCCAGTAAATTCACACTTACTACTATGTCTTACGTTTCCCTGCTGGTTCCGTTTGTTATTGCTTACATCTGGTATACCTGGAGGGCTATGAACAAAAAGAAGCTTTCCCGCGAGGAAATAATCTCAGATGATCATGTCTACTAAATCGTAAATTGTAAATCCTTAACCGTATGTATATTAAAGAAATACTTTGGCTCCTTTCATGGCCTTTCCTGATAACAATCTCCTACTTCCTGATACGTTTTGCCCTTAAGCGCTTTGAAGAACACCTGCCTGAAAAGGATGATGAGGCCTAGTGGTCCAAGGTCTGCTTTCGGGTCTCCATAATATCAAGAATGGAAGCATATAGGATATAGATTGGTATTGTCAAGAACAGACCGGTATACCCGAGCGTAATTAACAGGATTAAGGCAATCACAAGATAAAGAAAGGTGAACCGGTTATCCGACCACCTGAATCCTTTAATTTTCAGTGAAAACAGCCTGATAGGACTTACCATTAGCCAGGCGACAATAATTGAATAGGCCGGAATAAACCACCCGGATTCAAGCCAGTTAACCAAAAAGGAGTCGGGCTGGTATTTCATCACCAATGGGAGTGCAAGCACCATTATTCCATTTGCCGGAGTCGGAACTCCGATAAACTTCGTGGACTGTCGCTCATCAACATTGAATTTTGCAAGGCGGAGTCCTGCAAAGACCGGAAGCAGGAAGGGAATAAGGCTGAGAAGGGTCGCTCCAATCGGTTTGTCTGTTGAAAATCCTGCCACTCCTGTCATCTCAAGGTGGATCCCGAAAAGGATGGCTGCCGGAGCCAATCCGAAAGATATTACATCTGCGAGAGAGTCGAGCTCCTTGCCGATGGCAGACTGGACCTTCAGCAAACGTGCGGAAAACCCATCCAGGAAATCAAATAGAAATCCGGCTATAACCATTACAGAAGCCAAAGCGGGATAGCCCTGCAATGCGAATACTACGGCCAGCGATCCGCTTAAAAGATTGAGAAGCGTGATGAAATTCGGGATGTGTTTCATGTGTTGGCTTTCAGCTGCGCCGGCATTTTACCGGGCAATAAATCGGAATAAAAATAGTTAGAAAAGTTAGTTTACTTAACTTCGGACGCGAATGAGGAGAATAGTCATGAGATCCATCCTGTCAACGATAGCTTTATGCTTCCTTTTCACCCTGTCACTTCTTGGCCAGGTTAAGTATTCCAATGAATTCCTGACCATCGGAGCCGGAGCCCGGATAATGGGCATGGGTGGCGCCGGAACTGCCTTCGTGGATGACTACAGTGCAGGGTACTGGAATGCCGCCGGAATGATGAATATGGACGGGAAGTTTGATGTTGGCCTCATGCACTCCGAGTACTTTGCAGGGCTGGCAAAATACGATTTTGCAGCTGCCGCTTACAGGCTTGATCCCCAAAGCGCAGTTGGGCTGTCAATGATCCGTTTTGCCGTGGACGATATCCCGAATACGCTGGAACTGATCGACGCAGACGGGAATATCCGGTATGACCGGATCACATCTTTTTCAACAGCCGATCTCGGTTTTCTGGCTTCCTATGCCCGAAAAACTCATATTCCCGGGCTAACCATTGGCGGGACTGTGAAAATCATTTACCGACATACCGGGGACTTTGCCAAGGCATGGGGATTCGGCCTCGATGCTGCTGCCAGCTATTTCCTTTCGGGATGGAATTTTTCAGCCGTGATTCGAGATGTAACCGGAACTTTTAATGCCTGGAGTTTTGATCAGGGACTTCTTCGTGAAGCCTTCGAACTAAGCGGCAATGAATTGCCGGAAAATAGCCTCGAAATCACGCTTCCACGGGCAATACTCGCTGCGTCGCGTAAATTCAACATTAATGAGAAAATCAAGATAGTTCCGGCAGTCGATCTGCATTTGACTTTCGACGGCAGGCGCCATGTCCTTCTTCCGGTTGGACCGGTGGGCATTGATCCTTTTATTGGCGCTGAACTTCGTTACAATGACTGGCTGTTTGTCCGTACCGGAGCCGGCGGTTTTCAATGGGTGCCGGGCCTTGACGGAAATAATAACCTGAATCTGAGACCGGCTCTTGGGCTTGGTATCCAATACAGGAATTTTTATATCGACTATGCCATCAATGGTTTTAGCGATATTGCATTGGCAGGTTATTCAAACCTGATCTCACTCCGGTACCGGTTACAATAAAAAAAACCCCGGAGGTCCGGGGTTTTTTATTGGAAAGAAATCCAATTATTTCTTTTTCTCGGCAACCACTCCAGTTTTGCAGGAAGCTCCTTCTTTGCAGGTTGCAGCGCATGATTTAGCTTCACCTGATTTAGCTTCGCAGCAAGAGGCTTTAGCAGCGCCTTTTTCAGCTTCGCAGCATGATGCTTTAGCAGCACTGGTCTCAGCTTTTGCAGCTTTTGATGCTTTTACTTTTTTGTCCTTGTCAACGGTAACAACTTTAGCAACATCCTGCTGATTCATAGTCAGAGCCGGAAGTGTGTAAACGGCAACAAATGCCAGCAGCGAGAAAATAGCAAAGAATTTTTTCATGAGTTTCTGATTTATTAATTGTTTGTACGAAGATAACGGTCTTTCTGCCATACTAGTTGTTAAAGAATAGTTAAACAATCATTGTTTGGCTGATTTTTAACAATTCTAAGGGCTTCACGCTAATTCCATGCAGCGATTGGTGTCACCCTGCCGACCGTTTTATCACCCGGCTTAACCAGGATATTGGTACCCTTTGGAAAAAACAAGTCAACGCGGGAACCGAATTTTATAAACCCAAGTTCGCCGCCCAGGTCAACCCTGGTACCGCTTTTGGGGTAGCTAATCACCCTTCTTGCCATAACGCCAGCTATCTGCCTGACCATTAGCTGCTTGCCGTTGGGACTTTCTATGACAACGGTGCTTCGCTCATTCCTGTCGGATGATTTTGCGTGTTTGGCGAAAAGGTGGCGACCTGGATTATATTTTTGATAGCGAATAAATCCACCAAGCGGAACCCAATTAATATGGACATTTCCTCCCGACATGAATATGGAAACTCTTTGACGGTAATCCTCAAAAAACTCACCCACAAACAGTTCATCAACAGTCAGGATTGTTCCATCAGCCGGAGCTATCACCAAGCCGCTGTCTGATGGTACCGGTCGTTTGGGTTGCCGAAAAAACCAGGCGACAAAAGCCAGGATTAAGATTGACACACAAATTCCAAACCACAAACCAAAGCCGTGAGGGAATGATACCCAAAGGACTGTATCAAATACAACTAGTATGGCCAGAATGCCAGTGAGCGTTTTGTATCCTTCCCGGTGAATCATAGTTGAAAGACAAGATGAATGAGACAATAGAACACCGGAGCAGCAAATAGCAGACTGTCGAACCGGTCAAGCAAACCGCCATGGCCTGGCATGAATCGGCCTGAATCCTTAACTCCCGCAGCTCGTTTCATGGCAGATTCGGCAAAATCTCCTAAAGTCCCAGAAATAACAATAGCCAGGGCAAAAATCCAAATTAAATGGTTTGGGAGGTCTGGCAACAAGGGCTGGATGATCAGGGCGGCGCCAATGGAGACCAAAAGGCCGCCGACAAATCCTTCCCATGTTTTTTTCGGTGAAATCTGTGGAAGCATTTTATGCCTGCCAAATACTACCCCCGTTAGGTAGGCCCCGGTATCGTTCAACCAGATTACAGCAAACAGGAAAAGCACAACCTGATAGTCAAACCCTTGGTGGTAAGGATGATAAACCAAACCCGTGAAAAGGCTGACAGGCAGGGCTACATATAAAATACCCGTAAGTGTCAATGAAAGAGAATAGATGGCATGGGCGCTGGGCAGAAACATCGGCAGTGAAGAAAGCAAAATCACGGCCAATCCGGGGATAAAAAGAATCCTGGCGTCCAGGAGCAGATATTCCTTAAAAAACAGGGCAGATAAAAGCAGCAAGCCGGTAATGATACCGGGTATAATCATCGGCTTGTGCTCTTCCAGATTTATAAGAGCATAGAATTCCAGCATCCCTTTGATTAGGATAAAGGCGAAAATTGCGAAAAACAGCAAGGGGTGAATCGTGACCGATCCAATCATGACGGCTGCATAGACCAAGCCCGAAGCGGTGCGTATGGCAAATTCCTTCACCTGATCAGTTTTCATTTAAAAGGAAAACATACAAATCATGGGGACCATGAACACCCATGACCAGAGTTTTTTCGATGTCTGCCGTTCTGCTCGGTCCGGAAATCAAAGAAATCTGGGACGGAATATCATGATATTTCCCCTTAATCCCCTTCAGTGCATCTCCGACTTCAAGCACCAACTGGCTTGTCCTGGCAATAACAATGTGTACCGGGGCATGACCAAAAATCCGCCGCCCGGATCCCTGGGCCGAAGATATCATAATACTACCTGTTCTGGCTACCAAGTATTCACATCCGGTTATCGCGGCCTCAACATCTGCGATTTTGCCGCTATCCTCAAAGAATGGCAGGCCGGCTCGCTTGATATATTCCACAATGGAAGGTTCGCTGCAATAGATCCGCTCCCATTTTTCCTCATGGAACAGAATCCGGAGCGCTAAAACCAACTCCTTTTGATTCGGGCAATAGACAAATTTACCCTTAACTTTTACCAGGTTTCGCGCAAAAAGAACTTCAGGCAGATCGTCGGGCTCGGGAAGGTATTTAGTAGAGTCATGCTGGTGCTTAGGGAAAGATGTTTTTATTCTCTCTTCCTGACTGATTTTGGCAGCCCGGATTTTGTCAAGTATGATCTTTCTCGAATCCCGTTCCTCCATTATTCAACTGGCTTAGTGATTTCGATGCCTTCCGGTTTATGACCCTTACGGGGCCCGAAAACCCTCTCAAGATCCTCGCCAAACAATACCTCTTTCTCTAGCAGCATTTCAGATATTTCACGGTGGCCTTCCTTATGGAGGGTTAAAATCTCCTTGGCACGTTCATAGGCCTCATCTATTATTTTTTTCGCCTCTTGATCAATAAGCTCCGCAGTTTTTTCACTGTAGGGCTTGCTGAACGGATAGTCGTTTTGTCCGGAGGAATCGTAGAAACTCACTTTTCCCACTTTTTCGCTCATCCCAAAAAATGATACCATTGCATAGGCTTGCTTGGTTACCCTTTCCAGGTCATTCAATGCACCTGTCGAGACGCTGCCGAAAGTTAGCTCCTCCGCAGCTCTTCCGGCAAGCGCTGAGGCCATTTCATCGAGAATCTGGTCACCGGTTGTCAATTGCCTTTCCTCCGGCAGGTACCAGGCAGCGCCAAGAGCCTTTCCCCTTGGAACAATGGTCACTTTCACCAACGGATGCGCATGTTCAAGAAGCCAGCTTACTGTAGCATGGCCAGCCTCGTGATAGGCAACAGCCTTTTTCTCTTCAAAGGAAATGATCTTGTTCTTCTTTTCAAGCCCCCCTATAATACGGTCAACCGCATCAAGAAAATCCTGTTTTTCAACCATTTTCTTTTCCCTGCGCGCAGCAATCAGCGCGGACTCATTGCAAACATTGGCAATATCCGCACCGCTGAACCCGGGGGTTTGCTTGGCAAAGAAATCGATATCAAGCGTCGGGTCATATTTTACATTTCTAAGGTGAACTTTAAAAATGTCTTTTCTTTCATTTAAGTCAGGTAGCTCAACATGAATTTGCCGGTCAAAGCGCCCGGCGCGCATCAGCGCTTTATCCAGGATGTCTGCACGGTTTGTGGCTGCAAGTATGATAACCCCGGAGTTGGACGCAAAACCATCCATCTCTGTGAGAAGCTGATTCAGCGTGTTTTCACGCTCGTCATTTGAGCCATAGTTCGGATTCCTTCCTCTCGCCCGACCGATGGCATCAATCTCATCGATGAAAACAATGCAGGGAGCTTTTTCCTTTGCCTGTTTGAACAAATCACGAACCCTTGATGCACCAACACCCACAAACATCTCCACAAAATCGGAGCCCGACATGGAAAAGAACGGAACGTTGGCCTCACCGGCAACCGCTTTTGCCAATAATGTCTTTCCGGTTCCGGGAGGGCCAACCAATAGAGCCCCTTTTGGGATCTTGCCGCCAAGCTGAGTGTATTTAGTTGGATTCTTCAGGAAATCAACAATTTCCATTATTTCAGTTTTAGCTTCCTGCAACCCGGCAACATCCTTAAAAGAAACATTGATATTGTCTTCTTCCTTGTTAAAAATCTTTGCTTTGCTCTTTCCAACGTTAAAGATCCCCCCTGCGCCTCCTCCACCAGCTGCATTCGACATTCGGCGGAAAATGAAAAGGTAAAAGGCAATCAGTAACCCGATCGGAATAACCCAGCCTAACACCGTCATCAGAATATCGGTCCTTTTGTCAGACGAATAATCAACCCGGTTCTCCGCCGGAAGAGAGGAGTTAGCAGCTTCCAGCCTTTTGTCAAAAATTTCTACCGTCGGAATTTTATAGTAAAACTGAGGACCGTGGGTCGGAATGGACCCAAGTCCTTTTTTGTAGAGTTCCTTGAATTTTGGATCTGAAATCCGATCCTTCTTGATAAAAATTTCAAGCAATTCCCCGTTCACGACGATTAGTTTCTCAATCTCGCCGGGCTTTAGCATCTCCTCTTCAAACTGTTTCCAGCTTACTTCTTGCGGCTTATTGTTCTTGTTCAGAAAGCTGATTGCGAGGATACCCAGAAAAATCATGGGGTAGATCCACATCACATTCAGTTTCGGTCTTTTTTTGAGCGTATCACCTTGTTTGCCCTTCGAGCCGGGAAAGGGACGTGGATTGCCAGTATTGTCGTTATCTGCCATATTTTCAGTTTTCCTTAATAAATCAAGACAATTAGTGTGAAAGTTCTTTCTTCCAATAATTATACCATCTCAGTGGATTCAGCCTCAGGTGCTATAATCCGTCCGGTGTCCGTCTGCCCACAATCCTTCCAGATCATAAAAGTCCCGGTAATTCTTGAGGAAAATATGAACGATAATGCTGCCATAATCCAGTAAAATCCAGTGGGAATTCTCGAATCCCTCACGATGATAGGGCTTACGCTGATGCAAATCCCTCACCTGATCCTCAACTGACTCCGCAATTGCTTTCACCTGCACAGATGATGAGCCATTAGCTATGATAAAGGCATTGCAAATACTTGTATTCAAATGCGTCAGGTCCAGCCCGGTAATCCCTTCACCCTTTTTAATCCTGATCCCTTCAATGATGGTTTCCGTCAGTTCTGACAGACTAGTATCTGTAATTCCCTTTTTTACTTTCTTCATTTTATCTTTTTCTTTTCCCCTATGCCCCCTTATGCCCATGTGCCCCTGTGCCCCTGTGCCCTTGTGCCCCTGTGCCCTTGTGCCCTTGTGCCCTTGTGCCCTTGTGCCCTTGTGCCCTTGTGCCCCTATGCCCCTATGCCCCTATGCCCATTTTTGGTAAATTTACTCAGTTAATCTTGCATCCATGCATACCATTACTAAGATTTTTAGGAAAAGACTGAGCTCATCAAATATTTATGCCGCCTCCTGTATTGCGGAGGGGAATGATCAGGTCCCTTTTTGGATCAGAACTGATGATCAGTATGCCGGGAGGGGGCAGGGTGGACATACATGGGACACAGAACCCGGCAAAAACCTGACCGCATCTCTGGTTGTGTTTCCTGAGGGATTGCCTGGTGCATCTCAGTTTCTCCTTTCGATGACATTCAGTCTGGCAGCCGTCGACCTTCTGACCCTCTATACTAATCAGGTGAAAATCAAATGGCCCAATGATTTGTATGTGAACGGGAAAAAGATCGGTGGCATCCTGATAGAAACGTCAATCATGGGTAACTATCTGCACCATGCAATCCTCGGGATTGGAATCAACGTCAATCAGGAGAAATTTCCGGATAATCTGCCCAATCCGATATCCCTGAAACAAATATCGGGTCTGAGCTATGAGCTTGAAGCGATTGAGGATCTTTTCCTGGAATCTTTTACCAACAGATACCATTACCTTGAGGCTGGGAAATGGGATGATATCCGTAAAGAATATCTGGTTAACATGCTTAGATTTAACCAACTCGATAAATACAAGACCGGTGAAAGAGAATTTCTTGCCCGGATTGTTGGCGTGAATGATTTCGGCTACCTGATTTTAGAGGAGGAGACTGGGGCAATGAAGGAATTCGCCTTTCAGGAGGTGGAATTCCTGTTCTGATCAGCCGAATGCTTCGGGCTCTTTTCTCCATTTTGTCAGCATCGGAAGCTGTTCCTCGCTGATATCGCCGGTCTGAATGGCCAGTTCGAGCAGGCTTGTGTAGTTACTCAGCGTGTCAATCCTGCATTCCGCTTCTTTAAAATTTGTCACGGCTTTCTCAAATCCGTACGTAAAAATTGCGAGCATTCCGAGAACTTGCAGTCCGTTTTCCCTTAATGCTTTTAGGGCACCGAGGCTGCTGCCCCCCGTTGAAATCAGGTCCTCAATAATGACCGTCTTCATGCCCGCATGATAAAAACCTTCAATCTGGTTTCCCAATCCGTGGGCTTTAGCTTCTGGCCTGACATAAACAAATGGAAGCCCAAGCGACTCAGCAACCAAAACGCCATGGGCAATTGCACCCGTGGCGACCCCGGCGATCAACTCAGCATCAGGATATTCCTCGCGGATACGTATAACAAATTCATCCCGGATGGTTTTTCGAACTTCCGGGAAAGAGAGTATCCTGCGGTTGTCGCAATAAATCGGTGATTTCCAGCCTGAAGCCCAGGTAAAGGGGCTTGCCGGAGAGAGCTTTATTGCTTTAATTTGCAATAACAGCGATGCAACCATTTTTGCTGTATCCATCATGCCGCTAAATTATAAAGTTTTCTTCAACGACTGCATGCTCTCCTTCTCATCACCACAGGATGCGCCTCAGGGAATATGCCATGAATTCCTTCAAAAACCCGATCGCTTAGTGATTGCTGAATTGATTGCTGAGTTTGAAGCATCCGGTGTCAGGAACTACTGCCTTTGCCACCCTGATCCCCACTTCTTGTTCAGAATGTTCTCAAGCTTTTTCCTGAAATTCGATTCTGCCGGTGGCATCGTCAGGGATAAGTCAGGTAGGTACCTGTTCATCAAGAGGTTCGGGAAATGGGATATTCCAAAAGGAAAGCTTGAAGCTGGTGAATCTCCGGGAATGGCTGCTATCCGCGAGGTTACTGAAGAATGCGGTATTGAGCCGCCAACCATAATAAGATCATTGCCTTCTACCTATCATACTTATATCCTCGATGGACAGAGGGTGTTGAAACAGACTTGGTGGTTTGCCATGGAGTATTCAGGTTCACCTGCCACAACACCTCAAAAAGAAGAGGGAATCACAGAGGCTGTCTGGCTTAAACCTTCGCAGTTTGACATCATTCTTGAGAATACCTACCGGTCACTTGAAGTCCTGATTGGGGATATAAACTGGGAATAAGCGGTCTTACTTTCCAATGATCATTCCATCCGGCAGAAATTGTGTGGCATCCCCGCCATATTTGAGTATTTCCCTGATAATGGTCGAGTTAAGTGGGGTGAATTCAGGAACCGTAAGAAGAAAAACAGTCTCAACCCCGGGATTCATTTTACGGTTTATTTGCGCAATTGCCCTTTCGTACTCAAAGTCGGCCGAGGTTCTCAAGCCCCTTAGAATATATCCGGCCTCAACTTTTGCACAATAATCTATGGTAAGGCATTCATAAAAGTCTACCCTGATTTTTGGCTCTGCTGAATATAAGCGGGTAATCATGTCGAGCCTTTGCTCAAGAGTGAAGAAGCTGCTCTTTAATGAGTTATGACCAATGGCGATGATTATTTCATCGAAAAGAGCCAGCGACCGGTCAATTACATTTTGGTGACCCTTGGTAAAAGGATCGAAAGACCCCGGAAAAACAGCTCGTTTTTGCATGCTGATCCTTGTTATGCAAATGTTTTAACATCCTCAGCAGTAATCTCCTGCCCTCCCAGAATTATCAGTCGCTCGATCACATTCCTGAATTCCCTGATGTTTCCTGTCCAGGGCAGCTTTTGCAGTTCTGCTGTTGCATCTTCCAAAATTACCTTCATACCTACGCCCATTTCATTGCAAATCAAATCGGTAAAATGAGCAGCAAGCATCGGAATATCTTCGCTTCTTTCGCTTAGTGCGGGTACATGTATGATGATAACACCCAAACGGTGATAAAGGTCCTCACGAAAACGACCTTCGCTGATCTCCAGTTTCAGGTTCTTATTGGTCGCGGCTATTACCCTCACATCCACCGGTATGTCTTTGTCTCCGCCTACCCTTGTGATCCTGCTCTCCTGTAAGGCTCGTAATACTTTTGCCTGTGCCGAAAGACTCATGTCTCCGATTTCATCCAGAAAAAGTGTCCCCTTGTCTGCCAGTTCGAATTTTCCCTTACGCTGCTTGATGGCGGAGGTGAAAGAGCCTTTTTCATGCCCAAATAATTCACTTTCAATAAGTTCAGAAGGTATAGCTGCGCAGTTGACCTCAACAAACAAACCTCCCCGGCGATTACTCTGTTCGTGCAGTTGGCGTGCAACCAATTCCTTTCCGGTTCCATTCTCCCCCGTGATCATCACCCGGGCATCAGTTGGTGCGACCCGGTCAATCATGCTCTTAACCTTGGCCATAGCCGGTGATTCTCCGACCATCTCGTATTTTTTGCTGACCTTTTTCTTCAGTATCCGGGTCTCCGTAACCAGCTGGGTCTTGTCCATTGCATTGCGGATCGTGATCATCAGCCGGTTCAGATCAAGGGGTTTTTCGATGAAATCGTAAGCTCCTTTTTTAATGGCCTCAACTGCCGAGTCAACGGTTCCGTGGCCAGAGATCATGATAACCTGAGGTTCCGAAGTAAACTCGAAGATCTTCTGCAGTACCTCGAGTCCGTCAATCTTTGGCATCTTGATGTCGCACAACACAATATCAAAATGGTTTTCACGGATCAACTCCAATCCGACAATGCCATCCTCTGCCAGTTCAACCTGGTGATTCTCATACTCGAGAACCTCCTTCAGCGTATTCCTGATACTCCGCTCATCATCAATAACTAAGATAGAAGCCATGTATAAAGTTTTAATGGCAGATTGTGGCTGACTTTTATACTTTCGGCCGTCTGCGGTCTTCGGTCATCCGTCAGTTTTTATAACGTATCCACTTCCAAAGTTCAGCATAATTTACCTTTTTACCGTACATCAGGATTCCAGTCCGGTAAATTTTCGCCGCCATCCATATGGTCCCAAGAAATGTCAGAATCAGGATAACCCCGGAGGCGCCAAGTTGCCAAAACGGAACACCATAAGGAATTCTCGCCATCATCACGATGGGTGAGGTGAGTGGTATAATCGAGAATATAACCGAGATGGTGCTGTTTGGAGTCTGCATCGCATTGATCATGACAAAGAGCCCAAGGATGATAGGAATCGTAATAGGCAGCATAAATTGCTGTGTGTCAGTCTCATTGTCAACAGCCGAACCAACAGCGGCAAATAGGGACGCATACAACAGGTATCCGCCAATGAAAAAGAAAAGAAAACATCCGATGATAAGGGGGAAATTCACGGACCCGAATTTATTCGCAATATCATCAAACAATTTCTGGTATTCTCCTGTCTGGGCACTCGCAACGGGACCGGCACTGTTTGCATCCATCAGGCTCTGCGTAACACTGGTCATCGCCTTACCGTTGTCCTTAAGGAGAATACCCTTTGCACCGAAAAAGATCCCGAAAGTGAGGAGTACCCATATCAAGAATTGGGTCAGGCCAACCAATGCTATACCGACTACCTTTCCCATCATTAGTTGAAAGGGTTTAACGGAGGACACAATAACTTCAACAATCCGATTGGTTTTTTCTTCCATGACCCCACGCATGACCTGAGAACCAAACATGAAAATGAACATATACATCAGGAATCCTGAGATATATCCGATTCCGGCAACCAGACCTGCAGATCCCTCCTTTTCTTCACCGGTGCTGGTCCATTGAATGGTGTCAACGCTAATGCTGGTTTTGATCCGCTCCATGATATCGAGCGGAACGTTTTCATTTTTCAGCTTTAGTTGCGTAAAGAAATTCTTTAATGCGGAAGATATGTGTTCACTCACCTGAAGGGTGGTCTGCTGGTTTGAATAGAGTTGAACCTTATTGGAGATCAAGACGTTCTCAGGGATTAGGAGAATTGCGTAGTATCCATTCTGCTCAAAATTCTGTTTCAGTTCTCAACATCCGGATTATCAATATACTCAAACTTAAGGTAGTCCCCCTGAGGAATTGCTCCTTCCGTGATGTGCGTATTGTCAACCACCGCAATGATCTTTTCCTGGTTATCCTCTTTTGTCGCCAGATATCCGGGAACGAAAATCATTCCTGCCAATAGCACGGGGGTCAGAATAGTCATGACAATAAATGACTTCTTCTTTACGCGGGTCAGATATTCCCGCTGTATGATA
>CAYQFT010000049.1:13579-20987 GCA_964416825.1 uncultured Porphyromonadaceae bacterium | reverse complement strand
AAGGGCACAAGGGCACAAGGGCACAAGGGCACAAGGGCACAAGGGCACAAGGGCATGGGGGCATGGGGGCATAAGGGCACAGGGGCTGTCATTCCGGCGAAAGCCGGAATCTCCTGCCTGGTGCTTCGAGGGGGGAGATCCCGATATTCATCGGGATGACAGCACAGATCGAAATTGTAAATCGTAAATATTATTCTCCATGGTTCGTCTATCATCCGTCATCTGTTTTCTGTTGTCCGTTGTTCTCTTCCTCGGGGCCTGCAAACCCAAAACGGCAGCAAGAACTGATCAGCCGCTGGCGACAGAGGCACCAGCCTTTTCAGCTGACTCAGCGTATAGGTTCGTTGCAAAACAGGTGTCGTTTGGTCCCCGTGTACCGGGTAGTACGGCTCATGCGGAGTGCTCGGAATGGATGACAGCCACCCTGCGAAGCTTTGGCGCGGAAGTGGTGGTTCAGAAAGGATCCGCAAAGATCTACGACGGCACCACTCTTCCTGTTCATAATATCATAGCCCGTTTCCAGCCTGAGAAAGTGAATCGCATTCTTCTGATGGCGCATTGGGACAGCCGGCCGTTTGCGGATCAGGATCCCGACCCGGCCAAAAAGGACACGCCGATTGCCGGTGCCAATGATGGGGCCAGCGGGGTTGGTGTTCTCATGGAGATTGCGCGGCAGCTGGGCCAGAAACCGGCCACCCTGGGGATTGATATCATCTTGTTTGACCTGGAAGATTATGGGGTTCCCGCACATAAGGATATTGAATGGAAAGCCGACAGCTGGTGCCTGGGATCCCAGTATTGGGCACGTAATCCACATGTGCCCGGGTATTTTGCCCGTTACGGCATACTGCTCGATATGGTTGGTGCACCCGACGCACGCTTTACCCAGGAGGAGGTGAGCCGCTACTATGCCAAATCCGTAGTTGACAAAGTCTGGAACACTGCTTCACAATTGGGGTTTGGACGCTATTTCCCGTTCGATCAAACCCCGCAGCTGATCGACGATCATCGGTACGTTAACGAAATCATCGGGATCCCCAGCATCGACATCATCCATCAGGATCCCGCCACGGAAAGCTCCTTCCCGCCCGTGTGGCATACGCAGGAGGACAATATGCAGCATATCAGTAAAGAAACCCTGGGAGCGGTGGGGAAGGTTGTGCTTGCGGTCCTATATCAGGAAAAATAGGGCAGAAGGCAGAGGGCAGAAGGCAGAAATTAGTAAAAAGAAATAAGGAAAAGGTAGGGACGCATATATGCGTCTTTCTGCCCTTTTTCTTTGTCCTTTTTACTAATTTTTGCCCTCTGCCTTCTGCCCTCTGCCTTTTTCATGTATTTTTGCCCGTTCAACCGAAGGAATCATTATGGTACATCTTTCTCACATCAAGGTTAAGGCACTCCTGGCGATGAAGCCGGAAGGCCAGGAGGTTACGGTTAAAGGCTGGGTTCGCACCAAGCGCGGAAACAAGAACGTTGCATTCATTGCGCTCAATGACGGCTCCGTTATTCACAACATCCAGGTGGTTGCCAATCCTGAGCTGTTCAGTGAGGAACTGATGAAAAACATTACCACCGGGGCCTGCCTGCGCATCACCGGCAGCCTGGTTGAGAGTCAGGGAAGCGGCCAGCCCGTTGAGATTCAGGCCCGGGAAATCGAGCTGTTCGGTGCGGCCGATCCCAATACCTTTCCCTTGCAGAAAAAGGGACACAGCATGGAGTTCCTTCGTGACATCGCCCACCTGCGCCCCCGCACCAATACCTTTGGTGCTGTTCTTCGTGTACGGCACGCAATGGCTTTCGCCGTGCATAAGTATTTCAACGACCATGGTTTCTATTATCTCCACACCCCGATTATTACCGGCTCCGATGCCGAAGGTGCCGGCGAAATGTTTCATGTCACCACCTTCGACCTGAAAAACCCGCCCCGTACGCCGGAGGGAGAAATAGATTACAGTCTCGATTTCTTTGCCCGCCAGACCAATCTTACGGTTTCCGGTCAGCTGGAAGGTGAGCTGGGTGCCATGGCGCTTGGCGAAATCTACACATTCGGCCCCACTTTCAGGGCAGAAAACTCCAACACCCCAAGGCACCTGGCCGAGTTCTGGATGATCGAACCGGAAATGGCGTTCTACGAAATCAAGGACAACATGGACCTTGCCGAGGATTTCGTAAAATATCTGGTTTCCTACGCATTGGAGAACTGCGCCGACGATCTGGCTTTCTTTAACCAGATGTATGACAGTGAACTGGTTGAGCGGTTGAAATTTGTGGTGGAAAACGATTTTATCCGCATGAGCTATACGGATGCTGTTGAAATACTGGTGAAATCGGAGCAAAAATGGGAGTTCCCCGTATCCTGGGGCAGCGATCTGCAGGCCGAGCATGAACGGTATCTCGTGGAAAAGCACTTTAAAAAACCTGTTATCCTTACCGATTATCCGAAGAAAATAAAAGCATTCTACATGTACCAGAACGAGGACGACCTCACCGTCCGTGGAATGGATGTGCTCTTTCCGAAAATCGGGGAGATTATCGGCGGATCCCAGCGCGAACACCGGTTGGAAAAACTTGAGCAGCGCATCCGCGAAATGGGCATCCCTGAAAAAGATCTTTGGTGGTACCTCGATACACGACGGTTCGGAACTGCACCGCATGCCGGATTCGGGCTTGGTTTTGAGCGACTTATCCTGTTTATCACAGGCATGGGAAACATCCGCGACGTGATTCCTTTTCCGCGGACACCCCGTAACGCTGAATTCTAAAAATTGCGTAAATTTCAGTCCGGAAACTAAACCGGAATTATGCTCAAGCAACGCCTCCAGCAAAAGCTTCTCCAGAAGCTCTCGCCCCAGCAGATCCAACTGATAAAGCTGCTGGAGGTGCCGACGATACAACTCGAGCAGCGGATCAAAAAGGAGCTGGAAGAAAACCCCGTACTCGAAGAAGGCCGCGAACAAGATCCCGATCTGGTGGATTCACTGCTTGCCGATGACGATACACCCAGCCAGCAGAAAGACGAAGTTTCCATCGAGGAGTTTAAGGACGACTATGACATTCCTGCGTACCGCCTGAATCCCCGCAACTATAGCCGCGAAGACGAAAAAACGGTTGAAATTCCTTTCTCGGCAGCTATCTCTTTCCGTGAAACCCTGTCGGATCAGCTCGGCATGCGCATCATGGATGAGCATAAACAGGCTCTTGCCCATTATGTTCTTGGAAATATCGACGATGACGGATACCTCCGGCGCGACCTGAACGCCATTGTGGATGACCTGGCCTTTTCGCTCAATATCGAGACTACCCTGGAGGAGCTGGAAGAGATCCTTCACCTGATCCAGGGATTCGATCCGCCAGGCATCGGGGCCCGCGATCTCCAGGAGTGCCTGGTTCTGCAGCTCGACCGACATATCGAAGAAGGCAGAAATAACCTGGCAACCCAGAATGCCCGCATGATTCTCCATGATTTCTTCGAAGAGTTCACCCGCAAGCATTACGATAAGATTCAGTCGAGGACCAACCTTTCCGATGCCGACCTGAAAGCCGCCATAGGGGAGATTATCCGGCTCAATCCCAAGCCCGGGGGTGCTGCAGGTGATGGAACGCTGCAATCCCACCAGCAGATCGTTCCGGATTTTGTGCTCGAAGAAAACGACGGCATCCTCGAACTGAGCCTCAATTCAAAGAACGCTCCCGATCTTAGGATTAACTCATTGTACGCTAATATGTTAAAGTCGTACAACGAAGAAAGGAAACTCGCTGCCCAGAATAAAAATCAGAAAGAGGCTGCACTCTATGTGCGGCAAAAGGTAGAATCAGCCAAATGGTTCATGGAGGCGATCAGGCAGCGCCAGCATACCCTGATCCTCACGATGAATGCCATCATGGAGTTTCAAAAGCCCTACTTTCTCAGCGGGGGCGACGAAACCTTTCTGAAGCCCATGATACTCAAGGATATCAGTGAGCGGACGGGTCTTGACATATCAACAATTTCAAGGGTAGCAAATTCAAAATATATCCAGACTGAATGGGGTATTTACGCATTGAAGTTTTTCTTCTCCGAGGGTATGCAGACCGATACC
Organism: uncultured Porphyromonadaceae bacterium; assembly: GCA_964416825.1. Lineage (GTDB taxonomy): Bacteria > Bacteroidota > Bacteroidia > Bacteroidales > UBA12481 > UBA12481. Next base: position 16,908 of record CAYQFT010000049.1, on the reverse strand, counting down.
GGCGAGGAGGTTTCAACCCGTGAGATTAAGAAGATCCTTGAAGAGGTGCTGGAGAATGAGGACAAGCGCAGGCCGGTAACCGATGACCGGCTGGCTGAGATCCTGAAGGAGAAGGGGTATGTGATTGCCCGCCGCACCGTTGCCAAATACCGCGAACAACTTAACATCCCGGTGGCCCGCCTCAGAAAGGAACTGTAATGCGGCCTGCGAAAATCATTTCTTTCCTTTTTCATCCCGTTTTTATGCCGCTTGCCGGGACTTTTATCCTCCTTACTTACGGAGGATGGCTCACGATGATGCCCCCGCAGGCAAAAGGCTACATTTATATGGTCATCGGAATCACCACTCTTGCGCTTCCGCTGGCGATCATGCCGCTCCTGCGCTTCCGAAAGGTGATTACCAGCTATCAACTGAGAGAGGTTTCGGAGCGACGCCTGCCCCTGCTTATCATGGCCTTCCTCTATCTCACCGGGGCCTTCATCCTTCAGAGAGCCCGTGCCCCGATGGTTTTCGCGGTCTTTCTTAACGGCTCCTCGATGGTAATCCTTGGATGCGCCCTATTAAGCTGGCGCTGGAAGATCAGCAATCACATGGCCGGCATCGGAGGTGTTATCGGATTGATACTGGCCGTAACCTTGCAATGGATGCTGGATACGGAATTCGTATTGGTGATCCTGATAATGGTTGCCGGAATGATTGGCTTTGCGCGCCTGAAACTTGATGAACATACTCCGGCTCAGGTTTATGCCGGATTTCTATTGGGTTTTCTTGTCAATTTTTTCCTGATCCGGATGATCTAAGCTTCCGATGAGGTACTGAATTTATACCCAACCCCTTTAATCGTCTGAATATATTTTTCTCCGATCTTCTCCCTAAGCTTTCGGATATGCACGTCGATGGTGCGTTCGCCGACAATAACATCATCACCCCACACCTTTCTGAAAATCTCCTCCCGGGTCATAACCCGGCCCGGCTTTGATGCCAGCAGGCTCAGCAGTTCAAACTCCTTGCGGGGAAGCTGCCGTTCGATGCCGGCAACCCTAACCAGGTACTTTACCCGGTCAATTTCCAGATCACCAATCCTCAGTACCGTGTCCGCCTCCTCAACATGAATCTCAGGCCTCACCCGTTTAAGGAGGGCTTTTATACGGCTTACCAGCACTTTTGGTTTCACCGGCTTCGTAATATAATCATCACCACCAGCCGAAAAACCCGCGATCTGGGAATAATCTTCTCCCCTTGCGGTTAAGAAGGCAATCATAACCCCCTTAAGTTCAGGTATTTTACGGATCTGTTCACACGTCTCGATACCGTCGGATCCGGGCATCATCACATCGAGCAGGATCAGATCGGGTTTAAAGATCTTTGCAATTCTGATGGCCTCAGCTCCGTTCGAAGCTTTCTCAACTTCAAAGCCTTCAACCTGTAGGTTATACCCTAAAAATTCGAGGATATCAGGCTCATCATCAACCAGCAGGATACGGGATCCGGGGTCATTCATCGGGGATGATTTTTTTGCAAAGGTATGATGTTGGCATTAATTAACATTACCCCAGTATTAATTCGTAGGGGCGGACCCATGGTCCGCCCGACTGGATAAAGGACCCGCGGTCCTCTATGAAACCGGGCGAACCATGGGTCCGCATTGAAACCGGGCGGACCATGGGTCCGCATTGAAACTGGGCGGACCATGGGTCCGCCCCTACGATATTAAAACCCCATATTCATGACGAACCGGTCGTTGAATTCCGGATGGTCTGATAGTTCCACATAGGTCATGCGCCCGGTAAGGTTTCGGGTAATATCGCGGAATTCACCTGAATGCAGCCACAACCGTGCTCCAAGGCCGGCTGTGTTGCCGGAACGTATCAGCTTCTTTTCCAGTCCCGCCGGGATCAGCCCGATCCGGGCGGCCGACCAGTCGTGCAGGGCATACCCGAACCCGCCCGCAAGGAAAACCTGTCCGACCTCTTCCACTCCGATACCCGCCTCGGTCATCATCACCTCGATGCCTGCCGCGATAGCGCCTTTGGCGAGCTGGAGCTCGCGAATGTCCTGGGGAAGAAGACGGATGACCGATGACGGAAGACCGACGTAACCTCGTTCATCGGTCATCTGTCGTCTGTCATCTGTCGTCTGTCGTCCGTCCTCCATATATCCCGAGCTATCCACCACCCCACTCTCCAGCAGCAGCGCCACGGCGTCAACCAGCCCGGATCCGCAGAGTCCGACAGGAGGCTTGTTGCCGATCGTTTCCATGGTTCCATCGGGATTCAGGGCACAGACCGCCCCGTCGACGCCCGCCATGCCGCAGGAGATCCGGGCTCCCTCAAAGGCCGGTCCGGCCGCGGTGGCACAGGTGAATATCCTGTCTCCATTCCAGAGAACCATCTCTCCGTTGGTCCCAATATCGAGAAACAGCTTCCAGCCGGCTGATCCGTTGAGGGAAACAGCCGCAAAGCCAGCTACAATATCGGCCCCGATATAGGAAGTTAGTGAAGGGATCAGTTCAACCGTTGCCTGGCTAAATTCCTTTATGAAGCCCGATATACACTGCTCTTCGAGGAAAACCGGTGTAAAGGGGTAGACGGCGAGGGGCTCCGGGCTAACGCCTCTTGCGATATGCTGCATGGTCGTGTTCCCCGCAAAGGCCAGGCGTCCGATCCTTTTAGGATTCAGTTGCAGACTGCTGCAGAGTGTAAGTCCGGCCCCGGCAATGGCATCCAGCAGCTCCTGCCGGAGCTTCTCGGTGCCGGCAGGCTCACCGATGCAATAATGGATACGGCTTATCACATCGGCACCATAGGCCTGCTGAGGATTTGGAAAACTTTGTACGCCGAGGTTCCTGTGCGATTCCAAATCTTCCAGGAATACTACCACCGTGGTGGTTCCAATATCCACCGCCAGCCCAAGGGTGGCTTCAGTTCCTGGCGGCAGCCGGTCAAACCGGGGCTCCGGATCGGGCCAGAAACTTTCGGTGAGGATCCGCATCGGCGAAACATCAGGCACCTCCACCCTGACCTCTTGTTCCGGAAAAAAGCTGCATGCACGCACGGTTCCGATCCCCTCGACTTCAACATGGCATTTTCCGCAAATCCCTTTGCCGCCGCAGGGTGAAGGAATGAATGAGCCCTGTTGGCGAAGCGCTTCCAGGAGGCTTTGGCCGGGCTCTGTAGTGAGGTTGATTTTCGGAGACATGGTGTAAAGATAGAGAAAGTCGGGAGTCTGGAGTCGGGAGACTGGAGTCTGGAGTCTGGAGTCTGGAGACTGGAGTCTGGAGTCCGGAGACTATAAGACTGTAAGACTGAGAGACTGTAAGACCAAGAGAC
>CAYQFT010000049.1:671-13479 GCA_964416825.1 uncultured Porphyromonadaceae bacterium | reverse complement strand
TCTATATCATCAAACCCCATCTTATGTCTTTCTTCTTTAATCTTTCCTCTTTCTTTCGCCTTTCTTCTTTCGCCTTTCGCCTTCTCCAGGATCTCCTGTCGGTTGTCCTGCCGAGAACCTGTCCCGCATGCGGCAAGGCCCTGAAAGACTGGGAAGAGTGCCTTTGCCTCACCTGTCTGGGCGGATTGCCCCTGACCCGGTTTCACGAGAGCCCTGATAATCCTCTCGCGGAGGTTTTCTGGGGCCGGGTTAAACTCGAGCAGGCTGTTGCCTGGTTCTATTTCCGAAAAGGATCTGCGTACCAGGATGTGCTGCACAACCTCAAATACAACCATCGTCCCGATATCGGAGTATACCTTGGGAAGCAGATCGGATATGAGCTGAAGCACAGTTCCCGATTCAGTAAGCCCGATGTGGTGATTCCGGTTCCGCTTCACCGGAGAAAACTGCGGAAAAGAGGATATAACCAGAGCGAGAAGATCGCCAAAGGAATTTCGATTGCCATGGAGATCCCGATGAATGCCTCAGTTTTACTAAAATCTCAGGCAACAGCCACGCAAACGCGGAAATCCCGGTTCGAAAGATGGCTCAATGTTTCCGGAAAATTCATCCTCAGTCATCCGGATGCCATCCGCAACCTGCATGTTCTGCTCGTTGACGATGTTGTGACCACCGGCGCCACGCTTGAGGCGTGCGCCGAAGTGCTGCTCTCCGCTGAGGGAGTCAGGGTGAGTGTGGCAGCGGTGGCATGGGCGAAGGAGTGAGGAGGACCGACGACGGATGACCGACGACGGATGACCGATGTAAGGGGAGGATCACTACTAATTAAATGTTGAAATGAGTAATAGAATAACTTACAAATTCGAGAAGCTGGAGGTTTGGCTAATTTCACTTGAATTGTCGGATGTCATCTATGATGTAGCCAAATTGTTACCAAAATCAGAGGAATTCAATCTGAAGTCTCAGATTGTGCGAGCAAGCACAAGCATTTCCCTGAATATTGCCGAGGGCTCAACGGCATCATCAAATCCAGAGCAAATCAGATTTCTTAGGATTTCCATCAGATCACTAATTGAGGTGATTGCTTGCTTGCGTCTTATTGAAAGAAGAAATTATTCAAAAAATGAAGCTCTAATGATGAATGCCGATTCGATCTCAAATAAACTCTTCGCCAAACTCAACGCCTTCATTAAATTCTTTAATTAGCATCGTTCATTGGTCTTCCGTCATCGGTCATCCGTCGTCTTCCGTCTGTCCTCCGTCATCGGTCGTCGGTCATCGGTCGTCGGTCATCATAAATCCCGCACTCTTTCCTTCTACTCCGGCCATCGCAATTGCCTTGTTTACTACCGTCAGGCACAGCTCCTCAACCGACCCGGGATTCATGTAGAACCCAGGGCTTGCCGGGAGTATAATCCCCCCCGCCTCGGTAACGGTTGCCATATTTCTTAAATGGATCAGGCTCAAAGGGGTTTCTCTCACGACCAGAATAAGCTTTCTCCGCTCCTTGAGCATCACATCGGCGGCTCGGGTCATGAGATCATCGGCTGTGCCGGCTGCAATGCGGCCGAGTGTGCCTACCGAGCAGGGGATGATGATCATGGAATCATAGCCCGATGAACCACTGGCCATCGGTGCAAAAAAGGAATCCGGAGCATACCGCCGGAAACCGAAAGTATCCAGCGGCAGATCGGGCAATTCATATTTCCACACCTTCTCACCGGTTTCTGAAACCACCACCGCTACCTCCTCCAACTGGTTCCGAAGTTCCGCCAGCCTTCGAAGGATGAGATGGGCGTAGAGCGACCCGGAGGCGCCTGTGATTCCGATGATTAGTCGCATAGGGTGGTGTTCAGTTGGTTGAATTGGTTGAAGTGGTTGAAATGGTTGAAGGGGTTGAAATGGTTGAAGGGGTTTAGAAGGTTGAGAAGGTTTAGAAGGTTGTGGTATGGCGAATTAACACACTCATTCCATCAATGATATTATTCCCCTCTGGCATTCAACTAGTTCAACCGCTTCAACCAATTCAACATTCTAAACCTTCTCAACCTTCTCAACCTCTTAATAATCTTTCAGGCATCTCACCGGCAGCCCGCTTACCCTCTGAAACGTATCCTGCTGGAACGCCGATTTGCTGCGGAATACGGAGCGGCCGAGGGCCAGGTGGTTGATCTGCGGGTTCAGCGTGGAGCTCCAGAAATAGCCAGCCTGGTCGGCATCGTAATATTTCCGTTCGGCAAAGATCAGGTATCCCGAAAAGAGCCCTTCAAATCCCGATTTACTTCCCCACACCAGATCATCGCCTGCCAGTTTCTCACCTTCCTTCGGCTGAAGGAAGACGATAAGTTCCATCCACTCTGCATCTGTCGGCAGGTGCCAGCCAACCGGACAGATGCCGGTAGTACCTTCTACAGTTGTGAAGTTCATGGCCTTATCCCACTGATAGAGGCCGCCGTATAAATCGCAGTAGACCGCCTCGTTCCTGTAACAGTATTTTTCAGCCCGGGTTGAATCCCGCTGATAACCGTCACCAAACTTGCCGCCGGTGCTGGCATGAATCATGGTTCCGATATTCAGGTTCTGGGCCATCCAGATCTTGTCGTTGATCTTAACGGTTTTATAAACCTTTCCATCGCGTGCATCGGTAAATGAACCCATCTCATAGATCGGAGTATGGGTTTCAAATGACCAAACCGGACCAGCCACAACATGCTGGTAGGGATCTTTTGCCACGACCTTCCAATAGTAGGTTTTGCCGAACTCAAGTGGCAGCGTGGCATATTGAGCCGTTGTAACATCTGAGGCAACGAGCCCCGGATTGGAATCCCGACCCAGATAGATGTCGTATTTCATAGAATCCGCATCGGGATCAATGCAGGTCCAGGAAAGGTTGGCCCGGGTTGTAACTGCTCCTGCCTGGTCCGCAGGAGCTGGATCTTTCGGAGCTTCAGAAGGCTGGTTCATGCCGCCGACGGTAAGCGAAAAGACCTGGTCGTCCAGTGAACCGCCGCTGTCTTTAACTTCCAGCTTAACGGCATAGACTCCCGCAAGGGTATACTGATGTGTTGCCACCTTGGTTTTTGAATATTCTGTGTCGAAAGTGCCGTCACCATTAAAATCAAACCGCACCATTAAATCGGTGGCCTTGTCCTCGGCATCACTGACCGCAGAGGCATCCATGCGAAATATGTCCTGGAGAAATCCGCGGGGAGGAGTGATATTCAGGGCAGCCTTTGGCGGTCTGTTGCTCCAGTTAACCTTCACAAAATCCGTATAACGGCTCGTTTTCCCGCCGGAATCCTTCACCTCCAGGGAGACATAATAGGTTCCTCCCTTGGCAAATTGGCGTTCGATGATCTTGGTGGTACTGAATTCCGTATCAAACACTGAGTCAGATTCCCAGTCCCACCGAACACTCAGCAGTTCTATAGGGTCCTCCAGATCGGTTACTCCCGATGCGTCAAACGAAAAAACGGTTGCCGTGGTTCCATACGACGGGGAGATCGTAAACTTGGCAACAGGGGCTGTGTTGGGCTCCTTCTTACAGGAGGTCATCAACAGGGGGATCAGGGCGGAAAGGGTAATCAGGCTGATTTTCAGTAACCTGTGGTTTTTCATATTTGTCCTGATTTATTCTGTATTCATGCAAAGATAGGGGATAAAGGCGAAAGAAGAAAGGCGAAAGGCGAAAGAAAGAACAAAGAAGAAAGAAGAAAGATTAAAGATGAAGAAGGCCGGACCGGAGAGATCAGTAACCCCGGGGTTCAGCCCGGGGATAAACGGAATCCTCGGCCGGAGAGATCAGTAACCCCGGCAACATCCCGTGAAATTTTTTATTTTTGTGTTAAACCACTCTCTCATGAAACTGGAATTTCAGATTCACTACACCACGCATCCGGGTCAGCAGCTGATGATTCTGGGTTCAGGTCCTGCCCTGGGAAACGGACAGATCGGCCAGGCAATTGAAATGAATTTGAAAGATGTTCAGTCAGGTCTCTGGAGTTGCGAGGTCGAATCAGATTTCGACGCGGGATTCTCCTATCGGTATTGCGTTAAAGACGACAATTTCAATAGCTACATCGAAGAGTGGGGACCCGATCGCACGTTCAGCCCCGGTAAAACAAAATACAATGCCCAGGTTTTGTCGGATCGCTGGAGACCACAGTCGGACCCCGGTTATACGCTCCACACATCCGCCTTCACCAACGCGATCCTGAAACAGGGACACATATATGAGGCGCCACCCGCAAAACCCGATAAAACAGGTAACTCTGTGGTTATCCGGTTTATGCCTGATGTGATCCGGGTTAAGCCCGGGCACCGGGTAGCCGTATCGGGCAGTTCCAAAAGCCTGGGTAACTGGTCGGAGAAAAAAGCCCTGGCCCTGGGTAATAGCGGGTTTCCAGTTTGGTGCGGAGACGTGAGGGTTCCGGTTTCAGATTTTCCGATAACCTACAAATACCTGATGCTTGATGAAAACGGCAAGTCCCATTTCTGGGAGAAATCGGACAACCGCATCATCAACCTGCCGGATGGCGACCTGCCGGATGTGATCCGGATCGGCGACGAATCGTTTGATTTCCCTCAGTTTCCCTGGAAAGGAACCGGGGTGGCGATCCCCGTTTTTTCCCTCCGCCGGGAGAATGGCTGCGGTGTCGGGGAGTTTACAGATCTCAGGCTCCTGGTCGACTGGGCCTGCGAAGTGGGCATCCGGATGATTCAGATACTGCCCGTCAATGATACGGTTGCACGCCATACGTGGCAGGATTCCTATCCGTATGCTGCAATCTCTGTATATGCGTTGCATCCCATCTATATCAACCTGAACGAGATCGGGCGTCTTACTTCCGAAATCAACCAGCAGATCCTGGAAACCCAGGGAAAATATCTGAATTCTCTCGATAAGATTGATTATGAGGCAGTCATGAAGCTAAAATCGAGATTTTTCAAGCTGATATTCGACCAGAAAAAATCCGGTTTCCTAAACGATCCCGAGTTCCTTGCCTTTTTCAGGGAAAATGATTACTGGCTCAGGCCTTATGCGGCGTTCTCCTATCTCCGCGACCTGTTCAATACCCCCGACTTTTCGCATTGGGGAGAATACAGCAGGCCTTCGGCTGAATTGCTGGCCTTGCTCACGGACGAAAAATCGGAACATTTTGATGATATCGCCGTCCACTATTTCATACAGTTTCATGCGTACCGACAGCTCCTGGAAACTGCGGGATATGCCCGTTCCAAAGGGGTTGCGCTCAAAGGTGACATCCCGATCGGCATTTATCGCAACAGCGTGGATGCCTGGCTGAGTCCGCAGCTCTATCATATGGACCGGCAGGCCGGCGCACCTCCGGATGATTTCTCGGATAAAGGGCAGAACTGGCGCTTCCCGACCTACAACTGGGAGATGATGGCTCTCGACAACTATGCATGGTGGCAGCAGCGTCTCCAGCAGCTGTCGGGTTACTTCGATGCCTTCCGGATCGACCACATACTCGGCTTCTTCAGGATATGGGAGATCCCCGCTTCACAGGTGGAAGGACTGATGGGCTATTTCAACCCCAGCATTCCCTATTACCGCGACGAGCTGCAAAGCCGGGGCCTTTGGTTCGACGAGCAACGGTTTTGCCAGCCCTATATCAGGGAACATTTTCTGCATGAACGGTTTGGCGAGCACACCGATTTTGTCAGGCACAATTACCTCGATGAATACTCGCCCGGCTGCTATGCCCTTCGCCCTGAATATGATACTCAAAGCAAGGTTGAAGAAAAACTTACGGTTGAGCCGGATGCAAGCCCCGAACACCGGAACCGGTTTGAGCGGATCATCCGCGGTCTGAATTCCCTGATTGCTGAGGTACTCTTTCTCGAAGCGCCCGGTACCGGCGGAAATGGATTTTTCCCCAGGAATGCTCTTCATTTCACCCGTTCCTATCAGGAACTGGATGAGTATGCCAAAGGGATCATCGACCAGATCTACCTTGACTATTTCTACCGGCGCAACGAGGATTTTTGGCGCGAAAAGGCCATGACGAAGCTCCCGGTCATCAAGAAAGCCACGAACATGCTTCTTTGCGGCGAGGACCTGGGAATGGTTCCGGCCTGTGTGCCCAGCGTGATGGAGGAGTTGGGGATTCTGAGCCTCGAAGTTCAGAGGATGCCGAAAAACCCGAAGGTCACCTTCGGTCATCCTGCGAGTTATCCCTACATGTCCGTGGCAACGCCATCCTCACATGATACCTCAACCATCCGGGGATGGTGGGAAGAGGATCCCGGACGATCGCAGCGATTTTATAACGAAAACCTCGGAAATCCCGGAGCCTCTCCTTATGAATGCACTCCGGATATTGTCCGGCAGATTATCGTGCAGCACCTCTATTCACCCAGCATGTGGGCCATATTCCCGGTTCAGGACCTCCTGGGCATGGACCAGGCCCTTCGACACCCGAATCCCCATGCTGAACGAATCAACAATCCCGGAAACCCCAATCATTACTGGCGTTACAGAATGCACCTTACACTGGGCGACCTGATCGAAAAAACCGGATTCAACCAGATGCTGAAAGGCCTGATCCGGGAGTCGGGACGGCTCGATGTATACTAAATCATTATGAGGAAATTTTACATTGCCATTGCTGCCTTAGCGGGATTGGTTCAGCTACAAGCCCAAACCAGCGGTACACTCAGCGTTTCAGTGGCTACGAGTTCAACTGGCGGACAATATGCTCCCCGGAATATCGAAGCCATCTGGATTGAAGACAGCACGGGTAAGTTTGTAAAGACGTTGTTGGCCTATGCCAATGCCCGGAAAACGCATCTGAATACCTGGGAGGCATCGACTACCGCAGCGGGTAGCGCTTTCAACACCGTGGATGCCACAACCGGCGCCACGCAAAGCAGTCATGGTACCCGAACCTGCAAATGGGACGGGACCGACCGGAACCGGCTACCTGTCGTCAACGGCACGTATCGATTGCGCATGGAACTGACGGATAAAAACGGTACCGGAAACATCGCATCCTTTGCATTTATCAAGGGTCCGGCCGTTCAGAATCTTTCTCCTGCCAATGTTCCGAGTTTTTCTACCGTGACCATCGGCTGGGTTCCCTCCACCTCCGGAATCCACTCCGATAGCAACGACGAGCCTGAGGTTGTGATTTTTCCTAACCCGGGCAGCGGCCGGTTCAACCTAACCGGTACTGGTATACGGGCATTTATGGTTACAGACCTGTCAGGTAAACTAATCGTTGCCGGCACTTCTGCGTTTTTTGACCTTTCGGGCCAACCCAGCGGGATTTACCTGGTGACCATCCGGACGGAGAAGCAGACGGTCTGCCGAAAGATCATCAGGGAATAGAGACCACTATCGCTTTTTTTCGTTTCTTCGCGTCTTAATTTCAAAAACTTACCCCGTGAAAATCGAAAACAAGCGTGTCGTGCAGATACATTATACCCTGAAAGATGATCAGGGCGAGATCCTCGACAGTTCAGCCGGTAAAAGTCCCCTTCCTTATATCCATGGGATTGGCGCCCTGATCCCCGGGTTGGAAAAACAATTGCTCGGGAGGCAGGCAGGTGACAAATTCATCGCGATTGTTGCCCCTGCCGACGGATACGGCGAATACGACGAAGAGCAGGTTTTCGAAGTTCCCGCCAGTGAGTTCGAAGGCGACGACGAGCTGGAACTCGGAATGCAGATTCAGCTGGATACCGAAAGTGGACCGGCTATTGCCACCATTGTCAACATGGAGGAAGATGTCATTACCCTTGATTTAAACCATCCGCTTGCCGGCACCACGCTGAATTTCGACGTGGAGGTTGTTGAAGTAAGGGAGGCCACCAAACAGGAGCTCGATCACGGGCACGTTCATACGCACGGAGTTCATTAGTCCTCTTTTTTTGCTACCTTGGGTCCAGTTATTCAGAAAACTTTTTCATGAAGATTGTGATCGCCGGTGCAGGGGAAGTTGGTAGTCACCTGGCCAGGATGCTGACCGGCCAGAACCATGATATCATATTACTGGATGACAATCCGGAGCGGCTGGAGCAAATCAATCGTGACGTGGATCTGATGACCATTACCGGTTCTGCGCACTCTTTTGTGGATCTAAAGTCAACCGGCCTCAATAAAGCAGACCTTTTCATCTCAGTTACTACATCCGAAGAAAGGAATGTGCTCGCATGCATCATGGCAAATTACCTGGGAGCCGGACGTACTATAGCAAGGATCAATAATTCCGAATACCTGCAGGAACGGTACCGCGCCAAACTCAGGGACCTGGGAATTCATGAGCTCATCTACCCGGAGAGACTCGCAGCAAATGAAATCGTCTCATCGGTTAAGGTTTCAGGAACCAGGCAGTATTTTGAGTTTTTCGGCGGGAAACTGATCCTTATGGGGATAAAAATCAGGGAAAATGCCCCGATTGTAAACCATACCCTCGAAGAACTTGCCCCTAAATTGCAAAACATCGTTGCGGTGGCAATAACCCGTGACCATGAAACCATTATTCCTGACGGGCATGACCGGTTCATGAATGGGGACATCGTTTACTTTATTACCGACGTGACAACTAAAAAACAGATTTTTGAACTTACCGGCAAAGCAATCTATGAAATCAAAAACATCATGTTTCTCGGTGGCAGCCGCATTGCCCAGAAAACCATAGAAAAACTGGGAGATAAATATCATGTCAAAATAATCGAAGAGGATCCTGAAAGGTGCACCCTGCTTGCCAATAGATTTGAAAATGCCCTGATAATCAATGGCAACGGACGGGATCTCGAGTTGCTCAAGGAGGAGGGGTTGGCAAAAATGGATGCCTTCATTGCCACGACCGGCAGTTCTGAGGTAAATATTTTATCCTGCCATCTCGCAAAAAAATTGGGGGCAAAAAGAACCGTTGCTGAAGTTGAGAATTTTGCCCTGATGAGTACAGCCGAGGAGATGAATATAGGCGCTTTGATCAATAAAAAGCTGATTGCAGCCAGCTACATTTTCCGGTTTACCCTGAATGCCGAAATATCAAATGTGAAATGCCTTACCTCTTCCGATGCTGAAGTTTTTGAATTTATTGCCAAACCGGGCTCAAGGATCACAGAGAAACCCATAAAGAATCTGAATTTTCCAGACGAAGCAAAAATCGGCGGGATTATCAGGGGTGAATTCAGTACGGTAGCACATGGAGACTTGCAGGTCCAGGTGGGTGATAAAGTGGTGGTCTTCTCTCTTCCTTCAGCGATCAGGAAACTCGAGAAATTTTTCCATTAAAGGGAGTGCATATCTGACAGGCATGAATTTCAAGCTCATTATCCGTTTGGTCAGCCTGCTGCTTCTGGCGGAGGGAATGGGCATGCTGCTGTCCATGGTTGTTGCAATCATCAGCGGCGGAGATGATATTCTGGCACTGGGTATTTCATCCTCCATCTGCCTGCTGCCCGGGATCACAGCTTTTCTGTTAACCTCAAATTACACCAACCACTTTTCGCGTCGTGAAGGGTTCTTTGCTGTCACACTCGGATGGGTCGTGATCACTTTTTTAGGATCCCTGCCCTACATTATCAGTGGTTACATCCCGCATCTTCCGGATGCTTTCTTTGAGACCATGTCCGGCTTTACCACAACCGGTTCAAGCATCGTTGACAATATTGAGGCCTTCCCCAGGGGCCTGCTTTTCTGGAGATCCATGACCCATTGGCTCGGAGGCATGGGGATCATTGTTCTGGCCCTCTCCTTCCTGCCCGGCGTGGGTATGGGAGGGTTGCACCTGTATAATGCTGAATCGCCGGGCATGACGGTCGACAAGGTAAGCCCGCGTCTATACAAGACTGCCCGCAGAATCTGGGGAATCTATGTATTCTTTACCCTCCTGGAGATGGTTCTCCTGATGTTCGGGGGAATGAATTGGTTCGACAGCATCTGCCATTCATTTGCTACCATGGCAACCGGTGGTTTCTCAACCAAACAGGCCAGCATCGCCTTTTTCCAGTCGCCCTATATTGAATATGTGATCACCCTGTTCATGATCATCGCCGGCTCCAACTTTACCCTCCTGTTTTTCACCCTGATCGGAAAACCATCCAGACTCTTTCACGATGAGGAATTCAGGGATTATATTCTTTTCATTCTTGGATTTACGGCTATTATCTTTGGCGGGTTGCTCATCACAACCGATACAGGGATCGGGCAGTCCGTCAGGAGTTCATTGTTCACTGTGGTATCGATCTTAACAACAACAGGGTTTGTTACTGCCGATTATTTACAGTGGGCACCGGTATTGACCATTCTGGTCTTTGCCATTTTCTTTTTTGGCGGTTCAACCGGCTCAACAGGTGGAGGAATTAAAATCATGCGGATCGTTCTGCTTCTCAAAAACAGCTACTACGAACTGCGGCGAATGATTCACCCTCATGCCGTGATCCCCGTGAGGTTCAATAAACTTTGCGTAGAACCTAAAATCATGAATAATGTACTGGCCTTCTTTATGTTCTATGTGAGCATTTTCTTTGTCAGCAGTATTATCCTGATGATATTCGTACCCGATATGGCAACTTCCATGGGGGCCGTCGCCACCTGCATGGGGAATATCGGTCCGGGTTTGGGAACCGTGGGACCTGTTTTTACTTTCTCCCATATACCTGATGCGGCGAAATGGTTCCTCTCCTTTCTGATGATGCTGGGGAGACTGGAACTGTTCACGGTTCTGGTTATCTTCTCCCCTGCCTTCTGGAAAAAATAATACCCGCTTTTCAGAGAGCCTTATCCGCAGCCAGTTTGCCTGTGAGTATCGAGATCGGGAGGCCGGATGGGCTGAATACCCACTGCCCCGCCTGATAGACTGAAGGTATGGGCGTTACAACGGAAGAGTAAACTTTCAGCATTTGATTTTCAGCCGGAATGCGGGGGTTGGTAAAGGCCCACCCGGTGATTCCGCCATCGGTGTTTCCGGTTAGCCGGTTAAGAGTAAGCGGACTGGAAGAAAAGCGGTCGGTGATCTTCTCCCTGAGTCCAGGGAAAATGCTGCCATCCAGCACACGGATAAAGGTGAGCTCCAGAAATTCCCTGATTTCTTCTGTCCAACCCATCTCATCAATTCTTTTGGTAAGCTGATAATCGAATAAAAGGCTGACAATCAATCCTGTCTGCCCTGCCGGGGCCATGTCAGGATCCCGCAAAACCGGTATGGAGATCTCAAAAGTATTCAGCTCACAAAAATCCGTAAGGTATTTTTTCACCCTATTCTTTAGGTCACTGCTGTCAGGATCTCTCTCAGTGCCCTTAAGGAACCCCGCGATATCTTCCTTCCTGCAGCTGGACAAACCGGTCTTGACCGGGGTGTAAAAAAAGTGTCCCGTGCAGAGCTCTGAAAAATATTCCTTGCTTTCCCTGACTGTCAGGTACAAGGTTAACACGGAATCCCCGCCACGCAAATCCTTCAGTTCTGCCCTCTTTTCCTCAATCGACTTAATCAACTTCTTGCTTTTTAACTGGTCTACCGGAATGCAATTGTAAAGCAGTTTCTGGTCGGCCGCCCAGATCAGGTTCGTATATCCGATTGTATTACCCTGATTATCTATTATATACTTGCCTTCAGGGTTCAGGCTCTCAACAATAACGGAGGTTTTAATCTCGCCCCCATGATCCGTGACAAACGCTGCCATCTTATCAATCAGTGTACCCGTTCCGCCTTTCGGGTAATGATAATCAAGATACAGGCGGAAATAACTCAGGGCAAAGGAGGTGGGCGTTTTCTGGAAAAAATGCTGCGCGATGTTGTCGATCAGCGGCTGGCTGGTGGTAAATCGCCTCAGATAATCTTCAACCGGCTCATTCAGACGTGCCATTTTCCGGATCGTAAAGATAAAATTGAACATCCAGGGAAGAATTACTTTCACCAGATACTTTTTATCCTCCATCATGTTCATGAAAATCGGATTATAGATACCATACAGGATATCTACATAATCCATGATCTTCCTGATCTCAATGATAATCCTGGTTATATCTTCCTTATTATCAGGAAAATGCAACTTCAGGAAATCCTCGTATTGATTCATGCTCTCGTGGCCCTTAAGCTTCAGGATGCTGTCGCCGATGCCGATGGATACATTGCTTTTTACAAAATCGATCTTGATCCCCAGTTGTCTGAGCATCGGGAAAACGATACCTGAATCTTCGATGGACCGGAGCCCCGTGTCAAAAAAGACCCCGTTCCGGTCAAAGGTCTGCACCAGCCCTCCAACCCTTGGCTGTTTTTCAACCAGCAACACAGATCGTCCTGCCCTGGACAGGTAGGCTGCGGCAGTCAGACCGGCAATGCCTCCGCCAACAATAACCGTGTCATACTTCAAAGAAGTCATCCTGATCAGTATGGGTTAATTCTTTGCTTTTCTGGAATACCAACTTTCCGGTTTCACGATTCAAAGCATGTGAAGCGGGAGTCTCCTCGTTCGTCAGGTTGAAAAACTTTCCACTCACACCCTCCATTTCTGGCGATGAGGCCAGGTAGTATATCGCCTCACCGGAGATTTCCGGGTCCTTCAGCATAGGTTGAATCAGGTATCGGGAGTAAAGATTATATAGTTTCCCGTTGTTATGTCCGATATTGGATTTTACCGCACCCGGGTGCATTGCATTGATGGTAACTCCCTTGCCTTTCAGCAAATCATTCAGTTCCCAAACCGTCATCAGCTGGGCGGTCTTTGATGCACCATATCCGCCCAGGCCCCGATAGGGTCGGTTCGCCCAGGTAAGATCATCCAACCGGAATCCGTTAAACCGATGGCCTTCGGAGTTTACCTGGATAATCCG
>CAYQFT010000049.1:0-661 GCA_964416825.1 uncultured Porphyromonadaceae bacterium | reverse complement strand
AACCATGCGCTTAAGAAAGAGGCTGGTAATGAGGAATGAAGCCAGATGATTTACGCAGAAAGCGGTTTCATGGCCCTCTTCCGTCAGTTTCCGTGTGGTCATGTGAACACCGGCATTATTGATGAGCACGTCTATTTTTGGATATTTCGCCAGAATAGCTTCCGCCGCCTGCCGCACGGTGCCAAGCCGGGTAAAATCGGCCACAAAATAGTCGGGAGGATAGGGTGAGAGCGGGCGAATCTCATTGCAAAGCTTTTCTGCCTTCTCAGCATTTCGCACGATCATAACGAGCTGCGCACCGGCTTTCGCCAGCCTTTTTGCCGCCTGGTATCCTACTCCTGATGTGGTTCCCGTAATCACACAAATCTTTCCGTCCATTGATTCCAGCGACTTTTTCTGCGGCAGCCTGCCAATGGCGATGAATTTAAGCTCATCCGGAAGTTCAAACGGTTTCCTTTTCATCAGCCGAATTTTTTGATAAGAAAACGCCTGTACATCTTGCCAAACCGGGGTATATTATTGAAGATATCGCCCCATAGATCATAGTAATCCCGCTGCTCAATAATTAAGCCTTCTTTGCTGATTGTGAGTTTTGTTGATCCATATAGGGGTGTGCTCGGATATTTCTTGAACATCATGGTCATAATCCATTCGAAAATGA
>CAYQFT010000048.1:0-21032 GCA_964416825.1 uncultured Porphyromonadaceae bacterium | reverse complement strand
AGGAATTACCAGGATTTTGAACAGACCTTTGCTTTGGTCCAGGCGATGGAGAACAATACCACCGTTACCATCAAATCCAAAACAGGTGCAACCCTGGCTACATCTCCCGTGCTGGCAAAAGGTGCAGTTTATACTTACAACCATAATGTTGCTGGCATAGAGGTCATTGGTTCAGGAGGAGTTTCTGCAGGAGGCAAGGTTCAGGTTCAGTTTGTAACCGGCGGAACTTCTGAAGGCTCCTTCCAGTGCGATGGCTATACGATTGCACCGACTGCTTTCTGGGACAATGAATATATCGCTGTTGTAGGAAGTTTTCCGGGGCGGGTTACGCAAACTTACCTGTACAACCCATCGGCAAGTCCGATAACGATTTCCTATGAAACAACGTCGGGAACGGGAAGCTTTACATTAACTGCGAAATCTACGCTCAGTTTTAGCGATGCAGCAGGAATTAATGCACCGATCGGTTCCGCAATCTATCTATCATCTGGCAGCATTTTCTGGGGCATCTCAGCGATTGACTCAGAAAGCTCAACCTATGATTGGGGTTTCAGCCTGGTTCCGGCCAACATTCTTAAAAATGAATATATAAGCGGCTGGGCACCGGCAAGTTTGGATAAGACTGCGCAAGGGAGCCCGATTTATGTAACAACCCTGGCAGAGAACACAACCGTCTTTGTGGATTTTTCGCCCATTGATGGCAATCTGGTTTCATTCCCCTTATCCAAGCTTCAGGTTTTAAAGCTGGAAGATCCTGATTTTGATAATACGGGTACTCAGATCATCTCGCAGGATGTTTTGGCTGCCGTTTGGGGCGAAGACCCGACTAAGGCCGGCGGAGGTAAGAATTTTCTGGATATGGGTGCAACCATAATCCCGATGATCCAGGATTTCATTGATCTGACAATCTCCGTAACAAAACAGGCGAATCCCTCTGTAATTTATGGGTTACCCGGACAGGAAGTGGAATTTACTATTGAGATTAAATCCTATGATTATCAGTTAAATACTCTGAAGGCTGAGGATAATCTTCCTCCGGGATGGGCATATGTAAATGGTTCTACAACCATCACTTTGCCAAACGGAAGTCAGATTAACCCTGACCCGGTTATCACCGGCCAGAATCTGACCTGGGATACTTCAGTGTTTCCGTTTATCGATATCAACCAAACGGTTCTGGTAACATTTACGGCAGTGACAATAACCGAACTTCCTGCCGGAATTCCGGCAAGGAATGAGGTTTCTGCAACGGCAACCCATACGGTGGGCAGCCACACGCAAACCTTTACGGCCACCAATAATGCCTACGTGGACATTATTGCGCCAGCTACGGTGTTCGGACATCTTTATATTGATGTCAATGGCAACGGAATTCAGGACGGCTTAGAACCGGACCTCGCCAATGTTAATGTGAAAGTTACCGACGCTGAAGGTGTGGTTCATATTGTAACCACGAACTCAGACGGTGACTGGACCAAAAATGTTCTTCCGGGGACAACTATCGCCAATGTTGATGAAAGTGATCCGGATTTTCCGGCGGGCTATACACAAACAGAAGGTGATGATCCCAGCTCGGTCAATGCTCCTGCCGGAGTAAATACCAATGCGGGAAATGATGGGTATTTCAGGTCAGGAACAGTTTTTGGTCATCTGTTCATCGATACCAATGGCAACCATGTACAGGATTCGGGTGAACCGGATCTGGCCAACGTCGACGTAAAGATTACAGATGCTTTCGGTAATACTCAGATCGTAAGCTCAAATGCCAGTGGTGACTGGACTGCAAATGCAGCTCCCGGTGTTTGTACTGTCGATGTTCAGGAAAGTGATCCTCAGTATCCGACAGGATATACACAAACCGCCGGAACTGACCCATCAACAGTTACGGCTGTGGTTGGTACCTCTACCAATGCGGGTGTTGATGGCTATTATTTGCCAGCAACAATTTACGGTCACCTTTTCCTTGATACCAACGGAAACGGAACGCAAGAATCCGGTGAACCGGACCTGGGGGGTGTCGATGTTATAATTACAGATGTTCTCGGAACGGTACAAACCGTAACGACTGATCCTTCAGGTAACTGGAACGCATCTGTTCCTCCCGGATCAACTATCGCCGATGTCGATGAAACCGATCCTCAGTATCCAACTGGATATACACAAACAGCAGGGTCAGACCCGTCAACCGTACTTGCAGTTGCTGGTGCTTCGACAAATGCCGGAATAGACGGATACTACCTTGGATCAACTGTTTACGGACACCTGTTTATTGACACTAACGGCAACGGCACCCAGGAAACCGGGGAACCAGACCTCGCGAACGTCGACGTAATAGTTACAAAATCCAATGGCGCTATCGTAGTAGTTTCTTCAGATGCCAACGGTAACTGGACTGCTGCGGTTCCTCCCGGATCAACCATCGCCGATGTGGATGAGACTGATCCTCAGTATCCAACAGGATATACTCAAACCGCAGGGTCGGATCCAACAACAGTTATTGCAACTGCCGGCTCAGCCACAGATGCAGGTAATGATGGCTATTTTCTGCCGGTTAACCTGGATCTGGGTGTAAGCAAATCGGTTTACAACGCAGTTCCTCCTATTGGCGGAACCTCGGTATTCACGATTTCCGTAACCAACAATTCACCCTCCACAGGTGCCACGAATGTGGTGATCAGTGACGTGCTGCATGCAAATCTGGTCTTCCAGTCGTATACGGCCTCCGCCGGAACCTATGACCCGGGAACGGGTGCATGGACCCTGGCGAGCCTGGCTCCTGCTGCTACCGCAACGTTAACCATCACGGTTAAGGTTCAGGGTTCAGCAGACAACACCGCTTCATTGACCAGCCTGGATCAGGTTGATACCAACCCCGCCAACAACCAGTCTACCGTATCGGTAACTGTGTCCGGTTCTTCCGGTGGTAACGGGGGCGGACTTGAAAGTAACGGCGATCTGGCCGGTCTGATTGCACTGCGCAACTTCAACCGGGTTAAGGAGAGCACGAAAGCTGCTTTTGAGTCACCGGCTACCATGATGAACTTCACGGATGACCAGGTTAAAGCGGGTCTGATTCAGCCGGCTTCTACTTTGAAAGGCACAACCGGCCTGATCAACTACCTGCCGGAAAGCGGCCCGTTCAGGTCGAAAGCCTATGTTTCCACGCCATCTGACTTGCTGGAGATATCCAATGCCCGCGAAGTGGTTGCGGTGGACTATTTCAACGAGTCGAGCCAGCGGTACGGAGCCATACTGGCACTGACCACCGACCAGGGTGAGGTTTATAACCATACCAAGCTGATCTGCGACCGGTTAACGGGTGCGAGACTGGAAAATTCCATGAATATCGAGATTGGTGGAAAACCCTTCATTCTGACCAAACTGGTTCAGGAGAACGGTGACATCGATTACGCGGTAACCTTCGTTACCTGGACCAACGGCACTGGTATGACCATCGACAGCAGGTGGCACAATGAAGAATACAAGCCTGCAGCAGGATCAACCGTGTTCAATTTCCAGATCTGGTCGGTAACGATCCAGTCCACCGTGGAAATGGTACAGGAAGTGCTGGCACGCATCGAATCGGATAAAAAGGTAACCTATCTGAACACGAAAGCCAGGAATATCCCGGTGGTTCAGGTTGTAGCCGGTACCTATTCAAACGGTGCCATCAGCCTGGAACTGAATAATCCGGCTGGAGCTGCCTCAGTAACAGTTAAGGGAACTTTCACCCGAACCGAGCTATCCGACAAGGAGAGCTTCCAGACGACCCTTACGCTGGATCCGGCTCGGGTTCATCAAACCATTGAGGTACCTGTAGGCACGATCTATGATGCGGGTTTCAGTGTAGCCAATCCGATTGATGCAACGCGTGATGCCCTCTACTTTGCCGATGGTTCCTGGGGACTTGACTTCCCGGAAGCCGGTGCGGTGGTAACGAGCTATACGCTGGATCCGGAACCGGTTAAGGTTGCTGAAGGTGAATTAGCACTGGAACGCAACGTTACCTTTAAAGGTCAGGTGAGGGATTATGTGTCGATCTTCAGGGGTATCCGCGCCGGTTCACGGCCGGTTGACCTATCCGGATACAATGCGCTGAGATTTGAAGCCTCTGGTACCGGTGCGATTGAAGTTGTGGTTACCAAAGCCTCCGTTCAGGGTTGGTCGCAGCAGTTCCGCACCCAGATATTCCTTGAGCCCTCTCTCCAATCCTACGACATTGAGTTTGAGAAGATGATATCAGGCTCAGGGTTTACCGGACTGAATGCAGGCGACGTTGAGTCGGTCGTGTTCAGCATGATCGGCAACGGATCCGAGTGGAGAAGTTCAGAGATGGAATTGAAAAACCTGAAGCTGATCAACAAGGAACCCGGCATGGGAGCCCTGTCGCTTGAGGATTTCCGCCTGGGCAACTATCCGAACCCGCTGACCACCCAGACTCAGATACAGTTTGAACTGCCTGAGAAGGGTAAAGTAACCCTGTCCATCCTGGATGCAACGGGACGTGAAATCGAAGTGCTTGCATCACGGGAATTTGACAAGGGCAAGAATTATATCACCTGGAACGCTTCAACCGTTGAAGCCGGAATTTACCTGCTCCGCATGAAGTACAATGACATGCAGGCAGTTAAACGAATGATAGTGGAATAAGATTATCCTCCGGGATAATGGTGCCAACCGCCAGCTGATCCGTCAGCTGGCGGTTTCTTTTTAATGCTTCAGACGTAGCTTACGGATCAGGCTGAGAAACTTTTCTTCATCTATTTGGGTGAACTTTCGGTTCTCCATTACCAATTGTCCGTTGATCATAACACTTTCAACATCCTCCGACTGCATGGAGTAGGCGATCGTCGTGTAAGCGTCATATTTTGGATACCAATGAGGCTGATCGGGATTTATGATTATGAGATCCGCCTGTTTTCCCAATTCAACCGAACCCAGAGACTCATCCATTCGGTAAGCTTTTGCACCGTTTATGGTTGCCATGCGGATTGCTTCCCGGGCGGTCAGTATGGTCGGATCATTGTGCGAAACCTTCTGAATTCTTGCCAGCTGCTGCAGTTCACGAACCATGCTCTGGTTGTTGTTGCTTGCAGGTCCATCGGTTCCAAGACAAATATTTATTCCCCTGTTACGTAATTCTGAAACCGGGCAAATCCCTGACCCCAATTTCATATTGCTGTTGGGAATTGTGGCTATGCTGGTGTGGGTCTCCCGGAGCAAATCCATATCATCCGAGTCAAGGAATATTCCGTGATGGGCCACGGTTCTGGGTGATAAAAATCCGAGATCATACAGATAGCGGGTAGGGGATTTCCCGTAGCGTTCGCTCATGGTCTGGATTTCCGTTTGTGTCTCTGCCAGGTGTATGTTCGCAGTGATATCAAGCTCTTCAGAAAGTTCGGCCGCCATCCGGATGATTTCCGGCGAGCAGGTGTACGGAGCATGAGCTGCAACAGCCACTGAAACTAACGGATTATTCCGATATCGGTCAAAAAGGATGCGGGTATGGTTCATAGCCTCAGCTGGACTCGGCTTGTTCGGGGTGGGGAAGTCCAGAATCCCTTCTCCCAGAATAACCCTGATCCCGATCTCCTCGCAGGCACGTGCAACATCCTCTTCGAAAAAGTACATGTCAGCAAAAATGGAAGATCCCGAACGGATCATCTCCATTGCCGAAATCATGGTGCCCAGATAAACCGTTTCGGGCCTGATATTCCTTCTTTCAGCCGGCCAGATAAAATGGTTCAGCCAGTCATTCAGGCTCAGGTCGTTACCCAAGCCACGGAATATGGACATGGCAGCGTGATTGTGGCTGTTGAAGAAGGCAGGCATTATGATCTTGCCAGACAGGTTGATTCTTTTCCTGAAACTCCAGTTCAGTGGTACATCGGCACCAGTACCGACGAAAATAATTTTACCCTGATCAATGCAGATAGTCCCTTCCGGAACAACAGTCATCTGCTGATCCAGTGTAAAAATTTGTCCGCCTGACAGGATCAGGTCATATTCTGATGAAATCATAAACCGATACGCTTTTGGTCCATTTCTCAACTTCCCGTAAAATCACCTCTTCATCCAATGTCAGTATTTTCCGGTCTTCCATAACTACCGAGCCATTAACAACAAGCGATTCAATATTTCTATTTTCCATGCTGTAAACGATTTGGGCATAGTGATCATAAACCGGAAGCATGTTGGCGGCGTTAGTATTAATGATGAGCAGATCGGCAGAATACCCTTTGGCCAGTGTGCCGGTGGTTCCCGTCAGGCCAAAAATATCAGCATTGATAGAGGTTGCCATCTGGAGGGCATGCCGGGCTGAAAGTACCGAAGGATCCATAGCCGCAACCTTATGAAGTCTTGCCGCCGTCTGAAGTTCACTGAGTATGCTTAAACTGTTGTTTGAAGAGGCGCTGTCGGTTCCCAGTCCCACACGTATACCCTTGTCAATCATTTTATTAACCGGACTGATCCCGCTTCCGAGCAACATGTTGCTATGAGGATTATGAATAACCCCTGCATTACATTTCGCCAGGATGTCAATGTCCTCATCAGTTGCATGAACCATATGAATGGCGATGAAATCAGAATCAAGTACACCGGTTTCCTCAAGCCACGCCACCGGGGTCTTTCCATAACGCGAACGGATCTGGTCAACCTCACTGCGGGTTTCGGAAACATGGCTGCAGACTTTAACTCCCCATTTTTTACCTAATAGCCCTGCCTGCCTGTACAATTCGGCTGAGCAGGTGAACGGAGCATGCAGCACCAGGTAGGGATGAATCATGGGATGCCCCGCATATTTCTCATTGAGTGCACTTGCAACGTTAAATCCGTCCAAAGGATCACGGATACTTGGTGTGGAGGTACTGAAGAGTGCCTCTCCAATGAATCCGCGCAAACCGCTCTCGTCAATGGCTTTGGCAGCATGCCCGGAGAAGAAGTTCATGTCGGCGAGCGTCGCTGTTCCACTCTTGATCATTTCAAGCAGCGAAAGGCACGACCCGAGATAAACATTATCAGGATTGCAAAACTGCTTTTCCAGAGGCCAGATGACCTTGCTCAGCCAATCATGCAAATGGAGATCCGTACCCAGTCCCCTGTACATTGACAAGCTAAGGTGTGTGTGTGCATTGAAAAATGCCGGCATAATAAGTTTACCCCTGGCATGAATAGTCTTTTTAGCTTTATATGGCCCGATAAAGTCCTTTTTTTCACCTATATAGTCAATCCTGCCATTGTTTATCAGAATAACGGAATCCCTGAATTCAGTAAACCTGCTGTCAAGCGTGAGGCACTCTCCGCCCAGGATTGCCAGATCGTAGTATTGTTGGTGTCTGTTCACTTACTGTTTGAAAAGAGGAGGTTTCAGTCGATAGAATCCGGTTTTTTGCTGATAAAGGTATCCCGCCTCACAAAGGAGATCCTCTCGGTAAAGGTTTCCGAGCAGGGTAATGGTGGTGGGATTCCCACCCGCATCAAAGCCGTTGGGCAATACAAGGCAGGGGTGACCGGTAAGATTGGTTATTGTTAGCTGGTTGCCGCCAAATGTGGGAGCTATAATAAAATCATAGTCTGAAAACAGTTTGTTGATTTCCTGAATGAGCTGTTCCCTGACCCTGTTCGCCTGGATGTATTCCACGGCTGTAATAAACCGGGATGCCCTGAAGGAATTGGGCCAGTCGTTCGGCCCCTGAGCATTCAGCAAGGTGTCGCGGTCAGACCGGGTCAGGTCATCAAAGGCTGCAGCGGCTTCAGCCGAAAGGATGATCCGCATGGCCGACACCGGATAATTTTCGGGCAGTTCAACCGGAATCAGCTTTGCTCCATGGTTGCGAAACACGGCCAAAGCACTGGAATCATTCTGTTTTCCCTGGTAGTTCTGGTTGAAATATTTATCCAGATAGCCTATTTTCAGGCCTTTATATGAATTTAACGGTTGATAGGTAAACCCGATTGAGGTGGTAGCCGGATCATTGATGTCGGTTCCGTGGATGGCATCCAGAACGATAGCACAATCCTGGGCAGAACGGCAAATCGGACCAATTTTATCCATGCTCCAGCTCAGGGCCATGGTACCAGTTCTTCCAACCCTCCCGAAGGTGGGCCTTAATCCGGTAACACCGCAGCGCGTTGATGGCGACACGATGGAGCCAAGGGTTTCCGTGCCGATGGCAAAGGCAACCAGGCCGGCGGCAGTTGCGGAAGCCGGACCGGCGGATGAACCGCTGGAGCCCCTTTTCAGGTTCCAGGGATTCCGGGTAGTGCCCCCGAACCAAACATCCCCCATGGCAAGTGCGCCGCTGGTAAGCTTGGCGACCAGCACGGCTCCGGCATCCGTAAGTTTCTGAACTACATGGGCTGTCTCATCAATTCGCTGATCCTTGTAAGGGCCGGCTCCCCAGGTGGTTGGGTAACCCGGAACCGCCATCAGGTCCTTAACTCCATAAGGAATACCATGCAGCAGTCCCCGGTATTTTCCTTCCCGGATCTCCCTGTCTGCTTTTTCAGCCTGTTTGAGAGCCAGCTCTTCGGTCAGGGTAACCACACACAATAAAGAATCGTTGTGCCGCTTGAGCCTCTCAAGGAAAAACCGGGTGAGCTCGACGGAAGTGATCTGTCGCGACCGGATCAGCCCGGCAAGCTCATGGATCGTCATAAATGCCAATTCATTTCGATCCGTCGGAAGCTTAATTGATTTATTGTCAGGCCATTGAGGCGGTTTTCTGAAATCCGGCGGTATAAATCCGTGTGGAGCCGGTTGAAAAACAAGGGCCGGAATACGGCTATTTGGGATGGGCTCCGTACGTAAACTGATGTAATTCCTTCCCAGATCAGCAACCGATCGCTGCATCTGTACCAATTCTCCATTGGTAAAATGCAGCCCGATAAGCGATGCCGCCTGACGCAGCGCAATGGTGTCGGGCACAGTTCTTTCCACCCCCTGGGCCGGAAGCCGGTCACTGAAGGATCCATAAACAATCATCAGGCTATATAGATAAAGCTGCAGCCTGCAATGAGGTTTTTTCATAGCGGAAACCTTTCAATCATAAGTATTAGGGAAACTCCAAAACCAGCTCCGGAAAACACCAGGTTCCATTCGCGGGGCTTGGCTTTGAAAATATTCATGGCAGTGATACCAAGAAGGAGAAAACCGCCAACAATGACAAGCTGACCGGCTTCAATCCCAAGATTAAAGGATAACAGGGGAACTGTCAAAGAACTCTCCTCATTCAGCATCATGTGCAGGTAATTGGAGAAGCCAAGACCGTGGATTAAGCCGAAAAATAGGGCAAGGAGGTACTTATAGATGTGCATGCCCTTGTTAAATTCCGTCTTTTGCTGAAAAATGTTACCGATGGAGGTAAGGAAAATAGTTACGGGTATCAGGAACTCTACCCAATCTGATGAGATTCTGATCCAGTCAAAAGTTGCGAGCACGAGGGTCGTGGTATGACCTAATGTAAAGGCAGTTATCAGAATCAATATCTTTTTCCAGTGTTTGATCTGATAAACGGCGCAGAGGGTAATCAGGAAAAGAATATGGTCATATCCCTTTAAATCTGCAATGTGTTCAATCCCAAGCTGCAGGTATAATTGAAAAGTACTCATGGTTTTTCCGGATTCGCTGACCATAAAAGTATGTATTTTTACAAGGCATTCCCGACAGGTATGAAAGTTATAAGCCTTATTCTGATCTGTGTTTTATGGACCGCCGCTGCTGGGTATTCTCACCCTCTACACCTCTCGTTTACTAATCTTGAGTACAAAACCGGAGGTGCTCGGTGGGAATTAACCGTAAAAATTTTCTCAGACGATTTTGCGGATGCCCTGAGACTGGCTCAGGTACAGGTAATTGAAACAGAATCAAAACCTGACTCGCCAGAAGTCATTTCCAGACTTACTGACTGGGTAGGCAGCCAGTTAAAAATCTGGTTTGATGGAAGAGAAATACCCGCTGAAAAATGGACTCTCAAAGGCTGGAAAAACAAGGAAGCGGCTGTTTGGATGACTTTCATCTTTCAGGAGGCCATGCCGGTTAACGAGGTCAGAATTACGAACAGGCTTTTACTCGACTTGTATCCGGATCAAAAGAATTTATTCATCTTTACGATGGGTCAGATACAGTCGTCACACGAGTTTAATGGAAAGAAAAGGGAGGCATCCATAATTCTCAATAAGTAGGTATGAAATTTGTTGATAGGAACCATTCTGATTGATTTTGAAAAGAGACTCCATAATAGCAATACTGGTAGGCCTGCTGTTTGCCCTGCCGCTAAACCTTTGGGCTACCCATAACCGGGCAGGCGAGATTACCTATAAGCAAACGGGAGATCTTACTTTTAAGATCACGGTTATCACATACACGTCAACCGGACCGGAGCCAGTTGCTGACCGGCCTGAACTCGAGGTGCAGTTTGGAGACGGTTCGAAAGCCAGCGTGCCAAGAATTGAACAGGTCTACCTGCCGGATTATTACAAACGGAACAAATATGTCTGGGAGCATACCTACCCCGGTCCGGGCACTTATCAGATCGTGGTTGAAGATCCAAACCGCAACAGGGGCGTCAAGAATATTCCTAACTCAGTAAACGTTGTTTTTTCCATTAAGACCGTTCTGGTCATCAATCCCGGCATGGGAAACAACAGCACTCCGGTGCTGCTCAACCCCTTTGATCCCGACGGCGACAGTCTCTCCTACAAGCTTGCCATCTGCACCGCCGAGAACGGGAAGGAGATAGCAGGTTACACTTTCCCTCCCTTCAGCGATTCCCTGGTAGTTGATGAAAGAACCGGCGACCTGATATGGGCTGCCCCAACAGAGGTGGGTAAATACAACGTGGCCATGACTATCGAAGAGTGGCGCCATGGTGTGAAAATCGGCCGTATTCAGCGGGATATGCAAATCGAGGTATATACCACTGATAACCAGCCACCTGTAATTGAGGGTACCGGAAGGTTTTGCCTGCTTGCCGGACAATCATTCACCCAAACGGTAACTGCCACTGATCCCAACGGAGATTCCATCAACCTCTCCGCCAGCGGCGGTCCGCTGTCACTCGAGCTCAATCCTGCTAAGTTCAGGCAGATCACATCATCTCCTGGCCGGGCCACCGGAAACATCCGGTGGAATACCGATTGCACACTCGTCAGAAAGCAACCCTACCTGATCATTATTAAGGCAAAAGACCTGAACAGCGAACTGCAGCTTATCGATAGTAAAAACATTGAGATCCTTGTTATTTGTCCAAAGGTTGAGAACCTGAAAGCAGAACCTTCATCAAGTTTCATCTCCTTGCAATGGAACCCGGTTGCCTGCGCAAACGCAGCCGGATACAGGGTTTATCGAAAAACGGGCCCTGCCTTTTATGATCCCGGACAATGTGAAACCGGACTGCCCGCCGAACTTGGCTATACTATGATCAAGGAGGTTCAGGGCCATGGGAATGCACAGTTTATGGATACCAACGGCGGGAAAGGGCTCGAACAATCCATTGAATATTGTTACCGGGTCGTCGCGTTTTTCAATGATGGAGCAGAATCAATTGTTTCGGATGAGGTTTGCACACGGCTGGTGAGAGGATATCCCCTCTTTACTAAAGTCTCGGTAAAAGCAACGGATGTGGAAGCCGGACAAATAGAACTGGGATGGAGAAAACCTGGACCTCAAGAGCTCAAGGATGCTAAAGGTCCTTATGTTTATCAGATTTATCGTTCTGAAAATCTCTTCGGGCAGAACCGAATACTGATAGATTCACTGCAAAATCTCGAGGATACCGCCTATCTGGATAAAAAACTGAACACAGCCGATAAATTCTGGTCATACACACTGGAGCTCTGGAACCGGGAACCCGGTAACCATTTCAGAATCGGTGAGCCTCAGGTGGCCTCGCAGCTTGACCTGCGGGTTGAGTCTTATCACAAGTCACTGAAACTGATCCTGCAAAAGAATGTTCCGTGGAAGAATGAGAATTATGTGATCTACAGACAATCCGGAACCCGCGAAGACTCAATCGGGGTAACAACAAGTTTGGAATTCACCGACCGCGGACTTCAGGAAGGAAACCGCTATTGCTACCGGGTTAAAAGTATAGGGTCATTTGAGGATCTTGGTTTATCAAACCTGATAAACTATTCGCAAATTACTTGCGCGGTGCCCATTGACACCATTCCACCCTGCCCGCCGATTCTTCAGGTAGTAAGCGTTTGCGACAGTCTCTCGAACAAGCTGTTTTGGAATAATGTCAACGATTCCTGCAGCTCCGATGCTGCCATTTATCGGATATATTACCGTAATAAACTGGAAGGTGAACTGCTGAAAATAGACTCTGTTTCACCTGCCAGTAATACCGAATACTGGCACTTCCCGGAAAAAACCATGGCAGGGTGTTATGCAGTTGCAGCCGTTGACTCAGTCGGGAACGAAAGCCTCCTGTCAAACATTGTCTGCGTTGATGATTGTATTAATTATTCCCTTCCGAATGTTTTTACCCCAAATGGCGACGGTATTAATGACATCCTGAAACCGAATCCCTACAACCGGGTCGAGAAGATCAAACTTCAGGTTTTTTCCCGCTGGAACACGCTTGTTTTCCAGACTGAGGACCCTGAAATCAACTGGGACGGCAAGCATATGCGAACGGGCAGGACTGTACCACCCGGTGTTTACTATTATGTTTGTGATGTATATGAGCACCGCCTTACCGGTTTGGTGCCCAGATATCTTACCGGATTTATCCATGTTTTGTATTCTGATTTAAGTGGCCGGGGAAAATGAAAAGGTATTCAGCCATATTGGCGCTCAGCCTTCTTCTAGGTACAGCCCTTTGCGGCCAGGTTCCTTCTGGCGACCTCACGCTGATCCGGTCACGGTTTTTACTGGCAGAGGGTAAGAATCAGGAAGCATTGGCGCTTTTAAATACCGGAAAGTCTGATCCCAGTAATCTCGTTCAATGGAACCTCGCCCGGGCAAGAGCCCTCCGTGGCGATGGACAGGTTGCTGATGCAATTGAATCGTTGAATTCAATTCTAACAGCCAGCCCGGCTGTGGCATATTTCGAGCTGGCCCTCTGCGCTGTAGAACTGAAGGATTACGAATCGGCAATCAGATACCTCCAAAAGCACCTTTCATGCCCAGACCATTTCACGGAATTGGAAATCAAGAAGAATAATGAATTTGGTCCGCTGGAAGGCAACCATTCATGGAATCGCCTGTGGCAAAATGAATGGTACACACCGGATGAAACCGCTCTCGCTGAGGCGCGCTATTTAATTTCTAAAGGCCATTTTGCAGAGGCAATCGGAATCATTGATGGAATAGGTCAGGCCAGCAAGGTGCATGCCGCTGCACTTTTCGAAAAAGGCCGTGCGCTTCTTGGTATAAACCTTGGCAGGCAGGCTCGTGAACTTTTCCGGGAGTCCATCAATTTATCCCGGCAAAATACCAGACTGCTTGAACTCATGGCCACCTTCTTTGATTCTGCTTCTATGTCTGACCTTGCCGCGCAGGTGGTAAATCAGCTGTTGCTGAATGATCCCACGAATCCAGATTATCTGGTTTCCAGGGCTATACAGCGAATAGAGACAAGTTCTGAGAGTGTTGCGCTAAACGAAATCGAGAGGCTGGCAGATGCCGGAATAAGCTCGACCGACTTGTATTTTCAGGCCGGGTTAAGGTTCAGGAAATCAGATCCTGGTCGGGCTGCTGAATTCCTCACTCATGCCATTGATGCCGGAACCCTGGATGCCCGTTACTATTATGAGAGAGGCCTGCTCAGGTGCAGAAACGATAAGGTTGGTGAAGGATTGGATGACCTGGCCATGAGCCTGGATATCAATCCGAATCAACCGGAATTATATCTTTTGCGGGGTGAATTCCGATATGACGCCGGCGATCAGGAGGGCGCCTGTCATGACTGGAAGAAAGCATTTGAAATGGGAAATGGACGTGCGGCCGACCTGCTTGCAAAGCATTGCAAGTAATCACCTTACAAAATAGCAGCAACCCTCTTTACCTCATGGAGTAATTCCTGCATGTCATCAACCGTTGTGAAAGGATTCATCAGGCTGGTCCTCAGGTAAGTAACCCCGCCAAATGCCGTCTGGACAATGTAAAACCTGCCATCCTCAATAATTCTCTGTCTGACTCTGGCAATAAGGGTATTATTTTCAGTGATATTCAATCCCTCACGAACAATCCTGAAACAGACAATATTGCTCTCTGGCTCGTAGGGCAGGTCAAAGTCGGGATCCGATTTGATTAACCGGGCAAAGGTCCTGCCCAGGGCATAACAGGATGATAAATAATCCACGAAAATCTGAGGTCCGTAGGTCTTTAGAATGGCGTAAACCTTGATCCCCATCATATTCTTGGTACATTCCAGGGTCCTCACGGCTGAGTTATACCACAGCTCCCTTTCAACATCATGAAGAATATAGGCAGCCTTCTGGTTGAAGGTATCATAGGATCGTGCGCTCTCCCTGAACAGAACTGCTGTGGTGAGTGCGCTGACTCCCAGCATCTTGTGAAAATCAATCACTATTGAGTCAGCCCGCTCGATTCCTTTAGTAAGATAACGGTAGTCGGGCGTAATAGCCGCAGCCCCGCCATGAGCCCCGTCAATGTGAAACCATAGATTGTGTCTTTCGCAGAACTCAGCCTGGGATTCAAGATCGTCATAAATTCCGGTTGAGGTGCTGCACGCATTTCCTACAAGTGCCAGGATGGTCAGACCTTTTTGACTGGCTTCCCTGAATAATTCTTCAAGCCGGGAAACATCCATTTTATGTTCCGGAGTCGAAGGAACTTTAACGATGCCCTGATCACCCCAACCCATAATCTGAATCGCCCGCGCTATGCTGTAATGAGATTCTTCTGAAACCATGACTGCAGGGTGGAAGCCGGGCTTGTTGCCCTCATTCCAGTAGTTGAAACCCGATTTGTGCTGCCGGGCAGCCAGCATGGCCGTGAGATTTCCAAGGGAGCCCCCGGATGTCAGAACTCCGGATGATTCCGGTCCGTATCCAATAGCTCTTGCAAGCCAGTCAGTCACGATTCTCTCCATCGCCGTGCTTACGGGTCCCATCTCATAAATAGCTGAACCGTTGTTCAGGGCTCCATTGATCATATCACCCAGTCCCGATAAGGGAATGGTGGTACTAACCTGATGTCCCATGTATTTGGGATGACGGATATGTATGGTGTCATCGATGGCCTGCTGCCAAAAACCGGCGAAATCAAAGTCATTGATAAGTTCATCTTGCCACTTCAACAACCTCTCGTCGGGTTCCATCCAGGGCAGCACGGTGGTTTCGGTTTGATCCGAACAGGCAGCAAGATGGTCAGCTAAAAGGTCTGCGAGCTTATGGGCCTGCTCACGGAAATGCTCCGGATCATAGGCTCTCTTTAAAAGATCTGTCATAAATCGTTGGGATCCTGACTACTTTCCGCTGGTTTCTTTACTGGCAATTTTTCCCCTGGGTTTCCATAGTATTAAGAACAGGCCAGCCAGAACTATTGGAATACTCAGCCACTGTCCCATGTTCAGGGCCATGCCAGACTCGAAGTCAACCTGGTCAGCCTTCAGGAATTCGATGAAAAACCGGAAGCCGAAAACAAGCACCATCCACCAGCCGGCAATCCTCCCTTCCCGGAAACGCGTATCCGTTTTCCAGTACAGATACATCAGAAAAGCAAATATGGTGAGGTAGGCTAAGGCTTCGTAAATCTGAGTAGGGTGGCGCGGTATGTTGTCTTCCCTAACGAAAATGAACGCCCAGGGAACACTGGTGGCATTTCCGTATATTTCGCTGTTTATCAGATTACCTGCTCGGATAAAGGCCCCCGCCAATGCTGCCGGAATGGCAACCCGGTCCATGGCCCACAGAATAGACTTTTTGCTCACCTTTTTTGACCAGATCCAGAGCATCAGGATGATGCCGATGGCACCTCCGTGACTGGCCAGGCCTCCGTGCCATATCTTGAGAATCTCTGCAGGATGTTCGCTGTAATAGGCCCAATCATAAAAGAATACATGCCCTAAACGGGCACCAACGACTGTGCCAACCACAACATACAGGAATAAACTGTCGATCCAGTCTTTGTTAACGCCATCCCGCTTGAACATGCGGGTTACAATATAAATTCCTGCCACAAACCCAAGGGCAAAAAGTAACCCATACCACCGCACCGACCATTCTCCGATGTGAAACATCACAGGATCCACGTCCCAGACAATACCATTCTTCGGCTCCATTTGACTCAGAATTTGATTGACCAAATGTAACTATTATCGGTTAATTGTGGGATTTGATCCTTAAAATCCGGGACTTGTCGCTCACATTGAAATACTGGAAAAATATTATTTCTTTACAGTAAATTAGCTAAACCTATGAAAACAAAACTAACACTCCTGATTGCGCTGATGACAATTATGGGTTTTTCAACGGTCCAATCTCAAACAGCCGAAAAAACCAAAAAGGGATTCAGCTTTGGGGCCGTCCCCGCTATTGCCTACGACTCTGACCTTGGCTTTCGTTATGGCGCCCTGGCCAACTTCTACGATTACGGAGACGGTACCATTTATCCGTTCTACAAGCACTCCCTGTATGTCGAGTGGTCGCATACGACAAAGGGCAGCGACCTGAAACAGATCCGCTATGATTCTGAATACCTCATCCCCGGTATCCGCTTCATGGCTGAAGCCAGGTATGAGACAGAACAGGCTATGGATTTCTATGGTTTCAATGGCTTTGAGACCATGTACAATCCGGCTCTGGCTGTTAATACAGATTCAACCAACAGGTTCTATTACAGGATGGATCGCACCCTCCTCAGGCTGAAGGCAACCTTTCAGGGAAAAATCATCGGACGGAAACTTCGTTGGTATGCCGGTGCAATGCATTACAACCTGGGTCTTGGCTCTGTTGATATCGCCAAACTTAACAAAGGTAAATCAGACGATAACTTGATTCCTGAAGCCCCCGGTCTTTATGATAAATTCAAAGAATTGAACGTTATTCCTGCCGACCAGGCAAATGGTGGGGGAACAACTTTCCTGGCTGCCGGCATTATTGCAGATACAAGGGATAATGAACCGAATCCTAACAAGGGCCTTTGGTCTGAAGCCATGATACTGAGTGCTCCCGGTTTCCTTTGGAATAAAAATCCATATACCACCCTGGTTCTGTCTCACAGACAATATTTTACACTTCTGCCAGAACGGCTGACTTTCGCTTACCGGCTGAATTATCAGACCACTATTGCAGGCCAGATGCCCTGGTATATGCTGAACTTTACCTATAGCACATTTGACAACAGGGAAGGATTGGGCGGTTCAAAAACCCTCCGTGGAGTTTTGCGCAATCGCATTGTTGGTGAAGGGTACATGATGGGGAACTTCGAATTCCGCTGGAAGTTTGCAAAATTCCAATTCATCAAACAAAACTGGTATCTGGCTTTGTCTCCTTTTATGGATGTCGCAAGAATCACCAAACCTTACAATGTTGAAATCCCAGCTGGGTTTTATGGTCAGGCCGACGGATTCCATGTCAGCTATGGCGCCGGTTTGCATATTGCACTGAACCAAAACTTTATCGTGGCAGTTGATTATGGATTTGCCGCAAACAAGGCAGACCGGAAAAATGATGGAAAAACCGGGATGTATATCGGACTTGATTTTCTTTTCTAAGTATCTATACCCTTGTCTTCGGAAGGATCACAGCTTTGTGGTCCTTTCGTTTTTTACAGCTGCTTGATGGCTTTGAGAATGGCCATCTTGGTGCAGGTTTCGAATACCTTCTACTCCTGCTCATATTCAGTGCCTGTATTTCGCCGTAAATCGACTCCCAGCTCAGCGGCATTTTCAATTTTATCTCCTGTTTGAAACTCGCCAACAGCTTCTTTGACCATGTTCTTATCCTTGTCATAAATCTGTATCCGGCATCGGATCTTAACCAGCATCTTTTGCCTGTTATACGGATCGGATTGATTCTCACCATTAAGGGCAACCATTCCTATATCTTTCAAATGAAACCTGATATATTGGTCGGCAATTCCGGTAGTTACCACTTTATTGATTGCGGCTGCCGGGTGACCATATTCATTAGCCTTGATAGAACTCAACGTATCGATGGCCAACAACTCCTTGCCGTGCTTTTGAAACTGAATGCTGATAAAGGGGATGCAGGTATTGTAAATGTACTCAATACCCCTCTTCTTACCTTTTGTCCCGTAGTTCTTAAGATAATCTTTAGTAGGCATATCGCCCTGGTCATTCGTGAGCTCAATTTCAACCGGAAAGTTGAAAATGGCCATCTTCTGACCGAAAGCAGCAGGAACAATAAACAAAAGGGATAAAAACCCGATTGCGAAAATAAAAGCTGATTTTTTCATGCTAATATTCTTATTGCGTAAAGATACAAAGCCACTACTATATTTTATTTCGCTGACCGATGATTTCTTCTGCTAACCGGTAGACCTGTCCGGGTGCTAATAAATCCATGCAAATCATGGGATGATCGGTCCGGTGACAAGGTTTGGCCCCATATACCGAACAAGGCCTGCAATAAACATCGGTACCTGAGGCAAAAAGGGAATAGGTTTCTGGCTGACCCAGCGCCGAAAAACCAAAGGCAGGATCTGTGGCGCCCCAAACGGAGAGGGTGGGAACTCCTGTCAAGGATGCAAGGTGCATGTTTGCCGAATCCATTGAAATGAACAGATCTAAAGAACCCATTAGCTTAATCTCCTGCTCAGGCGCCAATGTCCCCGATATATTGACAACAGAGTCCATGACAAAAACCTCAAGATTTGCATGGTCTTCTATCCCTCCAAACAGAAAAATGCTTGATTTGTAATTAGTTGAGAGTAACTTAAGAAAAGAGATAACGTGCTCCTGGCTCCAGTTCTTGGTACGGTGTCTGGCCAGTGGAGCAATGCCAATTCGTATCTGATCCCTGTTTTCTTTAACCTGATTACTTGTTTTCAATGGCTGTAGGTGAATGGTCCCGGCAAAACCGGCCCGCCTGAAAACATCCAGATAACGCTCAGTAGTATGAGGAATTCTTAGCCCTTTACCGCCTCTTAATATCTTGCGACGCAGTCCGCGGAATTTCCTGATCCTAGAAACCCTGCGAAAAGTGAGAGTAAATAGTATATCCAGAAAAAAAGTCCTCCAGACACCATGCAGATCAATTACATGGTCGATCGGAAAGCGCCTGAGATCCTTATACAGGCAAAACAAACCCCGCAGCCCTTTATGCCTGGTCTCCGGGTCAAAATCAATAATATCCAGGTTCTTAATCTCTTTAAAATAAACGGAGAAGCGACGATGGGTTACCAACACCATTTTAAGATCCCGGTTTTCATCACTAATTCCATGCAAAACCGGAAGGGTCAGGAGAACATCTCCCATAGAAGATAGTCGCAAAACCAGAATCGTACTCATTTAGTATCCGGTATAAGATTTTTCTTCATGAAGAGCCGAGCCGGTTTGGAGATTTATCTGCTTCTTAATTGCAGCACGCTGATCATTCAATAAATAAACCGACCGTGCTGCCTTTATAAAGCCATCTCCAAAGTCCTGGAAAGCCTCATAATTCCTTATGATATCCTCAGTGTCCCAGAGCTTGAGGTTGACCTCCTTTAAGTCTCTAAGCAAACTGGGTACGATAGCGGCAATCTCCAATGATATAGACGAGATCAGGTCGTGTTCAGCCTTGATATTTTGTCTTTTTTCAGGATCTTGAATCTTGGATAGCTTGATTTCCAGGATTGATAGCTTGTCCAGCAGCTCGCCGTTAGATATTTCTACTTTCATAGGGAAAAGATATACAATTATCTTAACGGAACACCCGAAAAAATATGCAGACGAAAGCCATAATTAACAACTATTTATGTGAGGAGTGTTTAGAAAGTCGTTTTATTTGCATTGTTATGGCTAGAAAACTCTTAAGCATCATGTTGGCAATTGCCGTGTTTGCCGGTTCCATTGGCTTTCACGTGATTGAACACCATTGCATCTGGTGCGGGGGAGACCGGGTCGAGTTCATATCGATGGGCAGTCCGGCAGCCGTGACTGAATCTTCTTGCAACGGGGAGGAATCTGATTGTTGCAGCGAGGAACATCATGGCGATTGTGAAGATTGTTGTGTGCCAGCCTTTTTTACCCTTGATCAGGGATTGGCTGACGGGGATAGCATTGATTTGAGTAAAGCCGCCCTGACCTGTTTCACCTTTAGTCCGGCTGTTCTGTGTATTTTTTCCATTGCTTCCGTACCAACCAACTCAGATATACTGCCTGTCCTCCAGATACCGGGGTTATTTAATTGCCGGCTCTCTGCCGGCTTCTTCTCTTTCCGATGCTGAATAAGGTTTAGTAGTTGTTTCTTTTTTGAACAATCTATTAACCTTAATTCAGATAAAAATGCACAACAAAATATTCCTGATCATTTTATTCTTTCTTCTTCCATCAGCAATTTTTGCCCAGTTGCTTTCTGGAACCGTTGTTGAAACCATCGATTCGAGGAAAAATCCATTGCCCGGAGTAAATGTTCATTGGGCCGGCTCTCAGATTGGAACCACAACAGATGCCAAGGGCTTTTTCCAGATTTTTAAGCCTGAAAATCATAATCGCCTGGTTTTCAGCTATGTTGGTTTTAAGTCTGATACGGTTAACGTATCTGGAGCACAGAGCAACATGGAGGTTGAGCTAAAGCCCGGACAGGAGCTCGAGGAAGTCAGAATTGTTCAAAGAAATCCGGGCGCACACATGGATCGGATGGCTCCTATCCAAACTGAAAAGATCACCTACGCAGAGCTCTGTAAAGCAGCATGTTGCAACCTCGCGGAGAGCTTTACAACCAATGCATCGGTTGATGCCTATTATTCAAATGCAGTTACCGGGGCCCGACAGATTCGGCTGCTCGGCCTCGACGGAATCTATGTACAGCTTCTGACCGAGAATATTCCGACCATGCGCGGTGTTGCCAGCTCATACGGCCTCTCGTTTTTTCCCGGCCCCTGGATG
>CAYQFT010000047.1:0-21602 GCA_964416825.1 uncultured Porphyromonadaceae bacterium | reverse complement strand
ATATACTTCATCAGGGGGCCCCTGCGCATTGCCCTCAAGGGATTGGTTAATCCGATAGATGATCAGGCCGGTTCCTACCAGGCTCGATTCAAAACGCCCTGCTGCCTTACGGTACTCTACTACAAAGAATTCGGTGGTGGAGTTTGGGGATGGGATCTTGTAGGCAGCATATCCGTCGGAGGAGAGCGGCTTGAGGGTATACGTTCCACTTGCGGTAATGGTTGGAATCTGGGAAAACCACTTGCCGTACTTCATTTTCATATAGGCACTCATGTGCTGAGGGGGAGTCTTGTTGTGAGCCATAAGGTCCCAGGGCCCAACAGGAGTAATGTCGTCATTTTCATACCGGTATAAATCCGGAGCTCCGAGGCTGTGAAACATCTCATGACATAACACACTAACTCCCAAAGCCTCTGAGAGCTGGAAATTAAAATCATAAACCCGGGCTCCCCCGATTCTGACATCATATTGATAGAGGACCCAGCGATGCGGCCAGAGCAGGTCGCTCCAGCCGTCCGTTTTCCCTTGAATGATAAAGCACACGTTGTCGATTTTTCCGTCATTGTCATAATCGTAATCAATTCCGCTGGCCTCTAC
Source organism: uncultured Porphyromonadaceae bacterium (assembly GCA_964416825.1). Lineage (GTDB taxonomy): Bacteria > Bacteroidota > Bacteroidia > Bacteroidales > UBA12481 > UBA12481. Next base: position 21,005 of record CAYQFT010000047.1, on the reverse strand, counting down.
CTGCGCACGCACAAATTCGGCCGCATTCTTGAGCAGGGTCATTTCGCGGTTGATATAGTCGGTTTCGGTCCGGTACCCTTCTGTATTGGATGCAGAGTAGGGCTGATAGTATCGGCGCGTATGGCTGTCCTGATAAGAAACGATGGTTGTTCCTGATGGGGTCGGATAGAAAGTTGAACTGATGTTGAGCTGAGCCTTTGAAACCTCCTTAAAATATTCATTCATCGACACCACCCCGCTGCCATTAAAAGCTGATGAATAGACGTTTAGCGACTCCGAATATTCATTCTGCCCGGTAAACCGGATGAAAATGACCAGATTATTGTAAGCGCCCGTATTGGAATAGGAGCGGCCAGATTTGAATTGCGGATCTTTAAATCTGGTGTTGAACAGCTGCCGGTATCGGTCCTGGCTAATGTTCAGTCTGGGCCGGAGGCCTGCTGACGAAGGATTATCTACACCGGGAAGCAGTGCGGTGGGAATTAATTCCTCACCTGATTTATCGGCATAAACAAAAAACCCGGTTTGTACATTTTGAATAATGGTGAATCCGTTGGAATCGTGAAGCCAATGGTAATATTCGTCGCCAGAAGCAAAACAGTTAACGACTGTCCCATTGGGCTGAGTGATTTGTTGCGGGACATACTCCAGATAGGCGGCAGTGAGGTTACCGAATGCTCCAAGGACCAGTAACAGGGATATCAGGCGAATCGTCTTCATGTGTAAGCTTTATTGTTCAAATATAAAGTTATCTATTTTTGCGACGTCAAAACAGTCGAAAATGAAAGCACTATCTAACCGATCCATCTGCTTGGCCACCTCGCTTGTCGCAGTATCCCTGATTACGCTGAATCTCCAGGCACAAGTAACAGATGCCGAAAAGGACCTCAGAAATATTAAGCTTGATGCAAATTCAGGCTGGAAAAAGGAGAGCAACCTGACAATTGCATTTTCACAGGTTTCGCTCACAAACTGGGCGGCAGGCGGGCAAAACTCCATGTCCGTGAACGGAAGGTTTAATGGAATTTATAATTACACGAAAGATCACCTTGCCTGGGATAACCAGGTAGACGTTGGTTACGGAATCCTTAAGCAGGGTAAAACATCCTGGCAGAAAACAGACGACCGCATTGAACTGATGTCAAAAGTCGGATATCGGTTTTCTGATGTCCTGAACGGTGCCGCATTAGCCAGTTTTAAGACCCAGATGACACCGGGGTATTCAAAACCAGAAGGGGGTAGCCGCATATCGGACCTCTTTTCACCGGCCTATTTTCTGGGTGCGGTCGGAGCGGATCTCAAAAAGGGGGACAATTTCTCCCTGTTTGCTTCACCCTTGACAACAAAAATGACATTCGTTCTGGACGACAGTTTATCAGCCGCCGGTGCGTATGGGGTAAAACCAGGAGAGAAATTCCGCGCCGAGCTGGGGGGTTATATCAGGATGCTTTACAAGCGCGACCTGATGAAAAATGTCGGATTTCAGACCAAGATTGAGCTTTTTTCAAATTTCATCAAGGATCCCAAATTCATCGACGTCAGCTGGGAGGTCCTCGTCACCATGAAAATCAACAAGTATCTGTCGGCCAATATTAACACGCACCTGATCTATGATCATGACATTTCTATAGGCAAGGATACGAATGCCGACGGAACTCCCGATGATTTCCGGCCCAGGGTGCAGTTTAAGGAATTAGTTGGACTGGGACTATCTTTTAAATTGTAACTACTTGACGAACATTTCGTATATCTTTGACAGAACCTGAGGACTTTCTGTCCTTTCGTTACACTAAAACGATCTTTCGCATGAAAACTCCACGTTCTGTGATGATAGGGTTGTGTCTGCTAACGTTTCCATTCAGCATTTTATCCGGCCAGGCCCAGGATTCGGCAACCCCGAAAAAATACGGACCGCTTGAGCTTTGGGGAATCGGCATCAAGGCCTCAACAGACGGTTTCGGTTTTGAAGTAGTAAAAGGATTTGGAGAGAGGCTAAATATCAGGCTGGGTTATTCAACCATGAATATCCCGATAAGCCAGCCAATCCCCATGGAGGAATTCAGCGCAAATGTGGAAGCCAACCTCAAATTCGGAGGAGCGAATTTGTACCTGGATTTTTATCCTGTTAAGAATGCCCTCCATCTTACTGCCGGGGTTATGCAGAATGCGATGCGCCATACTCTGACGATCATTCCCACATCGGAATACCTCTATGGGGATATTGTCGTTCCTGCGACTGAACTTGGAACAGTTGTCGCTGAGGTTACTCCGGAGATTAAATACTCACCCTATCTGGCGCTCGGATTTGGCAATACGCTTTCCCGTGCACACAGGGTCTCTTTTAATTTCGAAATGGGAGCTATGTACCACGGAACACCGCAGCTAAGCCTTACGGGCACCAACATGCTGAATCCGATGGCCAGTGAAAATAACCAAAATGTACTGATGAATGCCATCGCACAATACAAATGGTTTCCAATGGTTTCCATGCAGTTAACATTCAGAATCATATAGATCAATCCCATTGAACAACGGTTGATTTCTATCCGCTTTCTTCCTGATTCTGGCATACCTTAAAAAACCATGGGGTTTTTCACCCATTTTGTTGATTTCTTTCTAAAAACTCACAAACCAAAATTCCAATAAATCGTTGATCTGGCCGTATTTTTCTTTGCTGGCAAAATCAACAATTATGAGTAAGGCAAAGAGTGTTCTGGGGCAAATTGCTCTTTTCGTTTGTTTATTCCCACTCCTGAACGGATGCGGAAAAATTGAGGATGGACTCACTGCCATCACCTGGCAGCTGGATTTTGACCTGATTACCACGACCTGGGATATCCAGTTTCGGGATGCTGCAACGGGTGAATTAATCGGAGGCAATTCCGATGAGCGGGTGGAAGTCAGGATCGCCGGCCATGACCAGGCGAGTATTCTGGATCTTGCCGGAGTAAAGCAACCCCGGTTTTATTCGACAAAAGGAACGCTGGCACTGGCTTTGCATCCCGACCGCCAGGCGCCCGGCCCTTTGAATTCCGTTAGATTTCTGGTTCAGGCAAGCCATCCGGGCTATATTCCGGCAAGCGTAGCGGTTAACACGGCCACCGTGGGAATCAATCCCATCAAGATATACCTGACCAGTCGCAAAAATGAACCGGAAAACGTATCGATGCTGAATTTGGAGAGAATGAGCATGGTTACCAACGGCCGGATCAGAGATTCTGTTGAACTGTTTACGCCGGGAAACGGTGCCATGGCCAGGATCAGTGCCGGAACAGAAATGATTGCGTCATCCGGTGCCCAGCTGGGAGGAGCCCTTGATCTGCTTTTTGCCTATTGGACGGGCGGGTCTCAAACCGCATTGCCATCTCTTCCTGGGGGACAGACAGCTTTTAACGGTCAGAACCAGCTAAGCCAGATTTACCTGGCTGGAGCCATCTACCTGGAGATCCGGGATGAGTTTGGCAAAGCAGCAGCTACCCTCAGCAAGCCGGTTGTCACGACCCTTTTGATTGACAAATCAGTATATAATCCGGTGACCGGTTCCATGCTTCAGTCAGGTGATGATGTTCCCCTGTGGCATTTTGATCCGGTGAATGCGGTCTGGATCCAGGCCGGAAAGACCATAACCACACCTTTTCAAAACAAACTCACCGCTGCGCTGGAACTTTCAGAACCCGGATTCTGGTTTGCCGGATGGTTCGACCACGTTCTCTGTCAATCCCCCGTTTCTATTCAGTTCAACACCCTTCCCGAATACGATGAGCTTCCGTTTGCCTTTACCGTAAAAGTCTTTCAGATATGGAAGGATGAATTCCGGTTCATTCGCGCACTGGAGATTGGCGGCCCTGTTTCTGAGGGTGCCTACCTGTTTAATCTTCCGGAAGATGCAGAACTTCTTATCAGGTTTGAGCCTTATATTACGAGTAACGACCAATATTACCGGTCGCCCGATCCTATGCTTCTCGCAAACTATTGCGAGGCTGGCTACAAAACCCAATCCGACCTGCTGCCCAAACCCAACGGCACCTATAAGAAGATTGAAGTGGTGTTCATCGATACCAAACATAACAACACCCGATACAATCCAAAAATGTTTCCCGGGTATTACCGGAAGTCAGGTGCTATGGAATGGCAATCCGCCTTCGTATACCAGGGACAGACGTATCTGGTTAATCCTGTGGTCGGAAGCCTGTATGAACTGGGAATCAATTATAAAGGGGAGTTTCATAAAAAGGAGGTTGTTGTAGGGGAGGAGGAGGTTTTGCTGGTGGAGATTGAGATCGATTAAGGCGAAAGAAGAAAGGCGAAAGGCGAAAGGCGAAAGGCGAAAGAAAGATTAAAGATTAAAGATTAAAGAAAGAGATAAAGAGATGAAGATTAATAAGGCATATAAGATTTTGGGGGTGATGTTAATAGTTGCGCTTAGCGGGACGCTCGGGGGGACTGTGAATGGGCAGCAGAGGTTAAAAATTACTTTCCCTCAGGTGGATTGGAGCAGCGGGTGGGCGGCAGGATGTAAGGTGGGAACACTCGGCCCCGGGGTGGAGGGAATCAAATCGGTGAATGGAAACTGGAATGCACGGGTTGGCTTCTCGTTTTTGCCTTTCAACATCAACCGGCAATTAGGTGTTGGAAATTTAAACCTCGATATCCAGGCAAAAAGCCGGATAGGCGGTATCAACCTGCAGGGTGATTTCTTTTTCAAACCCTGGTTTTATTTCACAGGCGGGCTGATGGTTAATCTGGCTCAAAGTTCTATTAAGGTTTCACTGACCGACAAGCTTGAATATGGAGATATCATCATTAAACCGGAGGATATCGGGGATTTCACCATCCGGATGCGCCAGGGCTGGCCGGTCTCTCCTTTTCTGGGAATCGGTTTCGGCAATGCCATGCCTGTTAACCGGCGCGTTTGGTTCAATATTGAAATGGGTGCCATGTATCATGGAAAGCCCAGCTTCAGGCTAAGTGCCGACAGGATGATCAGTCCGACTGCCAATGCTGAAAATGAGATAGCCCTCAAAAATGCTTTCAAGGGCTATCGGTTTTATCCGCTGTTTTCAGCGCAGGTCAACTATCTAATTCGCTGACTATTTGCGGGTTATCTTTTCCGTTGATTTTATGCTCATAGGGATGGACATCGGAGCAGGCAGCTGGGGAGATTCAATTGAAACCACTCCCGAAATATTGGTAACACTCTCACCTTTAGTAAACAAGCCTGTAACGGCATCCGTGGTAAAGGTTCCCTGCTTTCCACCTGACAATTCATAGGTGATATTCATCCCCTGAACTTCCATGCTGGCCGAGGGATCGGCCATGGTGATCACGGCAGTAACCCCAATTTCATTTTCGGTTTTCGATGCCCCGGTGAGTGTATAATCGGTTTTGGTGTTGAATACCACCATATTCTCCACTTTGTTTTCATTGGAGAATGCTTTTTTAACTGCGATTGGTTCGGCCGGATAGTTCAGGAAGAATCCGTTTACCGACTTGGTGAAGGATTCTGCAGTTCCAGCCCCGCCAGCAACACCTGCCATCATCTGAGCAGACATATCCTGGTTCTCGCCCATTGCTTTTTCGATTTTTTCAGCAAGTCCTGCCGGAGCCAAAACTTCGGTAATCTTTCCGGCGGTGGAGAGGGTGAAAAGAAAAGCTTCATTAAGTGTTAACGCCACTGACATTGCGAAATCGGGGATCTCCTTGTCTGTGGTGGAATTGTACTTCATCTCACCCATCGGGGTGTTGGTGTTCATAGTGTATTCTGTGAGTTTTCCTTCCATACGGTAAGTACCGCCAGGGAGCACTTCCAGCACCTTGAAGCTATAGGTTAATGAGCTTCCAACTGTGGTAGTCTGACTCTGCCCCATCATTTCCTGGGCAATGTCCTGCGAAACGGCAAGTGTGTAGGCAAACTGGTTGCCAGCCTTAAGCTGATACTGTAATTGTACTTTTTTGGCTTCGGCCTGCAGCGTGAACGCCATCAGGATGGCCAATGCAAAAATTGATCGGGTTATTTTCATGGGATTAAGATTGATGTTTTTTCGATTAGAAAGGATTCCGTGCGGATTGTTACATTCCGGGGCCAAATATCGGATTAATTGCGGATAAATAAAACCGGTAGATGGCCGCGAGACGCCAGATCCGGAAGAAAACCCGGAGCATAATGAACAGTTGCTGGATCAGGAAGAAGAGGATGATGAGTCCTGTGGAGTCCACGGTTGCTCCTGAGCGCAGCAGGTAATATAATCCAAACGCAAGTGCCGGAACCAGTGCCAGAAGAATTCCCAGAAGATAGAGCCGGAAGAAATTTCTCAGGGCCAGTTTCAGATTGCGGAAAATCCCCTTGAAAACTTTCCGCGAATCCTGCTCGTAGATGGCTGATTTTACCAGATCAGACCAGGTTAAGATAAAATTAAGAATTACGAGGTGGGAAGTAAGAAGGAGGAGGAGGGGGACAACAATCTGCTTGTCGGTGAGGTTTTCCTGGGATCCGGTAATAATCAGATAGGGCAGGTAGAGGATCAGAACAAGGATGAAATGAATAATCAGAAAATAGAGGGTCAGTTTGAGAAAACGCCAAAAGAAACGCATACCGGAGTGATGGAAAGCGGTTACATTTCTTTTCCCGCCGGGGCTGGCGATTTTTGAAAAGATCCCTCCGGTGAGGTAAACCTGCAGCAGGGCGAAGCCGATCAGCCAGGGGAAGAAGCCCTGAAGAAAGACCCGGAACATCTGCCCTTTTGAGGCAAGAATTTCCCTGATTATAGTAGCATCAAAGCCTTTCAACAGGCCGTCGGCCAGTTCGCTGTTTCCGGTTGCCTCCCTGGAAAGGTTGTAGAAAGGGATAGCGATGAGCAGTGCAATGCCCAGGTAGGAGAGGTAAATGAACAAGGTGAGGCGAAGGGAACGCCAGGCCGTTTTGGCACCGTGTATATATGCTGATATTGCTTTCATGGAATCGGAATTGGGATTAGACGATCAGGGAAAGGGAGTGCATGAGATTTTCAACCAGGAACAGAAATTTCGCAGCCCATTTCAGGGCAGGCTTACCGGATGGTTTAACGGCAAAGGAGTTATTTAGCAGATTGGAATCGAGCAGGATTTTCTGCTCCGGGTCGACCGTAGCCGCCACTACCCTCTCATTCCGCTCGTAAACAAGATCGAATACCTTATCCTTTCCGTCCCAGTTCTCAAGGATCTCCTCACCATTATCAAATCTGATGCGGATCTCAACAGGCACTATCCCGTCGCCTTTGCGGCTGAGCATGACAACCGAGCGGAAACGATCCTGTATCCTCTTTGTTTCCAGATATTTTTTTCCTGATGACTCATCGTACAGTCCGCCTTTTTCCATTGCCGGGGAGGTCCTGATTCCTGCCACCGAGTAATCCACGGCAGCCGTACCATAAAGGAACTGATCGAAGAACCAGTCCAGGTCCTTACCATACTTAGCATCCCCTCTCTCCCTCATCACTTCATTAACCACCCTGATAAAGTCTTTGGTGGAAGGATGCCGGAAAGCCCATCTTTCATAGTACCTTCTGAAAATATCGTCCATGCACTCCTGCCCCAGCATCCGTTCCAGGGTATTCAGCATAGTTGCTGGTTTCTGGTAGACGCTAGCCCCGTAGGTCCCCCGTGGAAAACTCCATGAGTTGTTAAAGGTTGGAACCAGGTTGGGTGTGAGGCTGCCCAGCCAGGAGATCCTGGCAAATTCCACATCTCCTACATGGACAAACGGAAAACCGATCATGGCTGTCTTCTCTCCATAGGCCCAGTCCATGATCCGGTTTTCCCAATAGCTGTTGATTCCCTCGTCGAGCCAGGGCTCTTCGGCTTCATTATTGGCGAGGATTCCCATGAAGTAGGCATGCCCGAATTCATGGACCGTCACCATCTCCGCCATGCGGATCTTTTCGGGCAGCAGGTAGAATGTCCCGGCAGTGATCAGCGTGGTATACTCCATACCTGCGGCTCCCTGACCATATGTGGGCGGATCCACCACGGTCACGTAAGGCCAGGGATATGGACCTACGTGCATATCGAGGTATTCAAGGGCATATTTTACGGCTTTAATGTGACGCTCTGCCTGATAAAAGTGTTCGGGTTGAAGCATCACCTTGATTTTCACATGTTTCCACTGGTCCTCGGCAATCTGATACTCCTTTGAGGCGGTCCAGGCAAAATCGACAATATCCTCTGCCCTTAGGGATAAAGTCTTCTTTCCATTGGCAGAAGTTTCGTTCATGAGCTGGCCGCCGCTGCCCACCACATACTCATCGGGAACGGTTAAATCGACCGAGTACAGGCTGTGGTTGGCGTAGAATTCTGCATTCGGGAAGAACTGGTGGGTATTCCAGCCGCCTGTTCTGGCATAGCGCATTCCGGCCGGTTCATAGACTCCGAGTTTCGGGAACCACTGTGCAACAAAGAAGAAGTCCTTGCTGTATCCGGTTCTTGCGGTGATTTTAGGAAGCCTGGAGGTAAACCGGATGCTTACTGATACAGTGGAATCGGGCAAAACCGGGTTGGCCAGCCGTACGGAAACAACCGTCTGGTCCTTGCCGTAGAGTTCCTGCGGGAAGGGTTTCTCCTCAGGAAGCCGAAGCGGAGTTGGGGGGATCAATTCATCGGACTGGATAAACCGGATCTGGTCCGTGAGCACCTCACCGGATCCGGTTTTCATGGAACTGATATCCGTATAGCCCCAATCGTTCTCGTTAGACAGTCTGGATCGCCCGTTGGCGAGGAATGTGGACCGTGCATTCTTGAAAGCGTTGAGGTATAGGTGGAACTGCAGTTCGCTCACTGTGTCGCGGGAAGGGTTCTTCCATAGAACGGTCATTTCCCCTGAGACGGTCTTCTTCTCAGGATCAAGCTCCGCTTTAATCTGATATTGAGTAATGCGGGGGCTCAGCGGCGAAGGGAGGATCACCTGCCCCGATCCCTGGCTGGCTGAGAGCAATGCCGCTGCCAGCGCCAAAAAGAGGTGGATTGATTTCATAAGCGAAAAGGATTGTTTGTTTGGCCTTTTAAAGGTAAACAAAAAAGGAAGAGAGCCAAGACCGGGAATCGAACCCGGAATGGTGGTTTACGAAACCACTGTTATACCCTTTAACTATCTTGGCATTTTAGGAGGCCGCAAAGATAGGAACGATTTTTATTTTGGCAATACGATGTAAGATTTCGGAAAATCTGATATTTTTGCAAAAAATCCACAACTATGAGACTGTTTAGTACCCTGTTTCTTGTGGATGTCCGGACAGTTATCTAACCGGGCATCCGTCCCGGCGCCGAAAGATCGGCAATCTTTCCACTGTTTTATTTTTAAATTTTGCTTCAATGAAGTATTTCCTCAATTTTAAACAACTACGTAAGGACGTATGGGAATCCATCTCCGGTACTGAGATGGACTTCACCGCCGGCAGTATGGGGCGCGCAGTTTTTCTGCTGTCAGTTCCCATGGTGCTTGAGATGATAATGGAATCCATCTTTGCGATTGTCGATATTTATTTCGTTTCCAAGTTAGGTTCCGAAGCCGTAGCGACGGTCGGAATTACCGAATCCTTAATAACCATTGTTTATTCCATTGGCAGCGGTCTTGCAATGGCCACAACAGCCCTGGTTGCCCGTAGAATAGGTGAAAAACGGCCGGAAGAGGCATCCCGGGTGGCTTTTCAAGCCATCCTGACCGGGATCCTTGCATCCACGCTGATTGCTGTTCCGGGTTTTCTCTGGAGCTCTGACCTGTTGAGGCTGATGGGCGGTTCGGAAGAGATGCAGAACGGTTTGTCCTCCTATACTAAAATCATGCTGGGATCGAACGGGATTATAATCATCCTGTTTATCATCAACTCGATATTCCGCAGTTCGGGCGATGCCGCCATGTCCTTGCGGGTTCTGGTTATTGCCAATCTCATCAACATGATTCTTTGCCCGTTACTGATAATGGGTATCGGGCCTTTTCCCGAGCTTGGGATCAAGGGTGCTGCCATCGCGACGGTCATTGGAAGGTCGACCGGGGTGTTGTTTCAACTATTTATCCTGATACGGGGAAAGCGGAGGATACGGATTACCTGGTCCGATATCCGGTTCCAGCCGGCCACCATCTGGCAGATCATCAAACTGAGTCTGGGCGGGATCGGACAATCACTGATCGCCACCACCAGCTGGATCGCCCTCGTTCGCATCATTGCCAGTTTCGGCAGTACGGTGGTCGCCGGTTATACCATTGCCCTGCGCATCGTAGTGTTTTGCCTGCTGCCCTCCTGGGGGATCAGCAATGCTGCGGCAACGCTGGTAGGCCAGAACCTGGGCGCCGGACAGCCTGAGAGGGCTGAACGATCAGTCTGGCTCACTGCACGCATAAACATGATCCTGATGGGAGCCCTCGGGCTTATCCTGATCCTGTTTACGGGGACCTTCATCCGCCTGTTCATTCAGGACCCGGCTGTCGTCGCCCCCGGAATCCAGGCGCTCCGGATCATCAGTTTAGGATTCATTTTTTACGGGGTTGGCATGGTTATGATCCAGTCCTTTAATGGAGCCGGTGATACTGCAACCCCAACGAAGGTTTTCTTTATCAGCTTCTGGCTCATTGAGATTCCTTTGGCCTGGATCCTTTCCAAACCCTTCGGCATGGGTCAGTCCGGTGTATTTCTATCGATTGTCGCCGCTGAGTCGGTCATGACCCTCATCGCGTTTTACCTTTTCCGCCGTGGAAAATGGAAGCTCAAAAAGGTTTAACTTTATTGGATGAAACACGGGTGGCTGAGTCTGGTACCCATACTGGTTCCTCTCCTGCTGGTAAATTCCTGCAGGAAAGATCCGGTTAATCAGCCACCGGTGGCTTCATTCATGATCACCCCTGATTCGGGTGATACAGAAACCCTCTTTCTCCTTGATGCCGCAGGTTCTTACGACCCCGACGGGGACGATTCGGCGCTTGAGGTCCGGTGGGATTTTGAGAATGACGGCTTCTATGACTGGCTGTATGTTAAAACCCGGACCAACATCAACCGGTTTGAATCTGCCGGCTCTTATACCGTCAGGCTTCAGGTCAGGGACGGAGCTGGCGGACTTGCCACTGCCACTCATCAGGTATTCGTAGGGGAAGGCAATGCCGCCCCGCTGATCCCGTTTGCCCCGAATCCGCGAGACAGTGCCAATAACATCATTTTCGGGGGCAGACTCTCCTGGGTAGCCCTGGATCCCGACAGTGACCACCTCCGGTATGACCTTTACCTGGGTGAGAGTCATGACCCACCCCTGCTTGAAAAAAACCTGCCGGCAGATCAATACTTTCCTGACGGGTTACTCCCGGGCAAGCGCTACTTCTGGAAAGTCGTTTCAAGGGACCCGGGAGGACTCACCGCCGTATCGCCGGTCTGGCGCTTTTCGGTCCATTCCGGTCTCTATGAACGGGATACCCTAACCGACCCGCGGGACGGCCAGAAGTATCCCGTTATTAACCTGAACCGGACCTGGTGGATGGCACGCAACCTGAATTTCCCGGTTCCGGGAAACTCGCTCTGTTACGACAATGATCCGCAGAACTGCAGCCGGCATGGAAAGCTCTATTCCATCTATCTGACTGACACTGTTGTATGTCCCCCGGGATGGCGGCTTCCGACCGATGGTGACTGGAGCTCCCTGGAGCAATTTCTGGGCATGAGCCGCGATGCCGGCGATACCTGGGGCTGGATTGGCAACGACCAGGCTTATCAGATGACAGAGGGCGGAACATCAGGATTGGATCTTCAATTCTCAGGGTATGCAGACTGGGAAGGGAATTGCCACTTTCTGAATGATAAGGCCTTCTATTCCCAGCGTTCCATACACCGGATGATCATCCGCAACTACGGACAGGTATACCGGCACAGGTTTAACAGCGATAATTTCGAAAATGTTTTCTATGCCCCTGTCCGGTGCATCCGATCGGATTAATTCCGGAAGGCGGTCAGCACCATGACCAGCCCGGTTTCCACATCCATGACGCGAGCCGAGAAGGCAATCTCAATGCTCTCATCGTCAAAGAGGAAAGCGCCGTCGTAGGATTTGTTCTCAACATCCCAGTATTTGTATCCGGATACCTGTACATTAACAGGTCCAACCCAACCTTCCTGGTCGGGGATGTCAAAAACAATGGCATTGCCGGTGTCCCTAGGGTCGACACCATTAAACATCAGCACGTTTCCGTCCCAGAAATCAATAACATCGGGATCAGCATTTTTCGTTACCCGCATGGTACCCTTGAGGTCATAATGATCTTTCTCATCGCCGAGGTAAACCAAGTCGCCCTGGTTATCAATGGCATAGATTTTTACGACATAGTCATACTGGCCGGTCAGTTCATCCCTCAGATCGATATACTCATCGCTGCAGGAAGTAAAAAGGAAGGGTGTTAGGGCAATCGTCAGCATCATGACTGAAAATACCCGGGTTTTTAAAGTTTTCATGTTGGTTGGTTTGATTTGTTTAACTTGTTCATGACCCGGCGGCGGTTCCAAGCTGCTTCAGTTCTTTCTGATGCTGTTCGATACTCTGCCTGAGTCCGTCCATCTCTTTCAAAAGCTGTGCCAATTCCCAACCTTTGCGGATGGCTTCCTTGTCGTAAGACTCTAACACAATGTAATGAAAGGACTTACCGTTAAACCGAACCTTGACTGATTTCAGGTAATTATCAGCGATAAATGCGATGATGCCGGCATCGGTGCCTTCACGGAACTCAATGGTTTCCCATTTATCCCCCAGGTCCTCCACCTTCCGGTTCCAGGGATCGTCCATCGGGATGGTATCGGAAACCACATAGTTGCCCGAGTCATAAACCCTGAGAGCGACATGATCGATCCATGATTTTCCGTAATAATGGGAAGTAAGCCAGACCTCTCCTTTTTCATTCAGGGTTATTTTGAGATAGGTTCTGTTCCAGGATGATTGCACCGTTTGTCTTTTATGCTCGTAGATGCCAGGCATTCCGGCTTCGCCCGGGGTAAGCTGGAAATCGCGCGCCAGAGGCGGCACCTGGGCTTCCAGGGTGCTGAGCCGGCTGGTTTGTTCCGTGAGAGCCTGCTTATGGTATTCCGATGCAATCGCCTTTTTCCGGCGAAGGGCCTCCCCTACTATTCCATAGTCTGATTTATTCCAGGCCGCCATTGAATCAAGCAGTTCCATTGCGGTGGTAAACTCCCGCTGGCCGACAAACACATCCACGCGCTGAAAATCAGCCTCTGCTTTTTTCTGAAGGGATGACGTGCATGAAACAGCTGCGCCTGCCACAAGGGCTATGTACATGATGATCCGGTTGGCTTTCATAACAGATATTTTCTCAAAAGTAGTGCTTTAAACCTTCAGAGTCTCCTGTTATCTAATGCTGTGTTGGCATTTTCGCTAAATTGCCGCCCAATTTTTTTAGAACCGTGAGATTTTCCACCAGAATTATTTCATTATTCCTTTTCCTGCTCGTATCTGTTTCATGCGAAGTGGAATTCAATCCCAATATCATTTCGACCCCTACACCGGTGGTCTATGGAATTATACATTCGCAGGACAGCATTTATTCCGTCCGGCTCACCAAAACTTTTATTGGAGCAGGCAGCGCGTTTGATTTTGCGCGGATTTCCGATTCGCTTTATTACAAAGGGGCAAGGGTTTTTCTGGAGACGAGAACGCCGGCAGGCAAACTGGTTGAAAAGGTAGAACTGGAAGAGACGATTATTGATGAAAGGCTGCCCGGGATTTTTTCACAAGTCCCGAATAAGGTTTACCAGACGGATGCCTCGAAGTTTCATATCAGGCCTGAATATTTTGCAGCCCTGGGGCAGGAATACAACCTGACACTGAATCTAATTGCTGAAATACCGGGACTTACAGCACCGGTTAAAGCATCGACAAAACTGCGGTCGGTGCCACGGATTACTGAACCGCGGTTCACCTTTGTGAAAGTCTATTTATATAGCGAGGAACCCTATTGGATGCAATGGTCCGATTCGAATGAAGAGAGCAGTTTTGAGATCCTGGTGAGGATGCGGTATAAGGATGTGTATTATGATGATGAGCAGAATCGGGCAGTCGAGTGGGTTTTAACCGGAATTGAAGCGAACGAAACCTCTTTTCCGGGAGGTGTGCGAAAAGTTTACTCCTATTATTTTCGTCCCGAGAATTTCTATTCCCAGGTAAGGGCAGCGATTCAGGAGGATCCGGAGGTGGAGGTCAGGGTGGTTAAAGACATCGATTTTGAGATTCTCTCCACCAACCGCGAAATGGAGTTTTACCGGGAGATCTATGAAATTTCAGATGATTATCGCGGCACCGGTTTTTCCAATATTGAAAACGGGATCGGACTCTTCACAACTTATTCATCTGCTGGAATTTACGGATTACAACTCGGCCAGACGGAATTAGATTCACTTGCTGGCGGACGGTACACCAGGCACTTGAAGTTCAGCAGGTGGGGACAATAGGTTGCCGGTTGCCGGTTTCACCGGCTTACCCTAACTTTCACAAAACTTATCTTCGTATACTCATCCCGCTCGAAAAGGAGTCCGGCGGTGGAATTTCCCATATCGGTGAGATGGGAATAGGCGAATGATCCGGGGTAGACTTGCTGGTAGGAGGGCCATGTTTTACCATCGTCCCAGGAAATCCTGAGAACTCCGTTTGTGCGGTTCTTTTCGGAGGCCGGGTTGCAAAACAGCAGGGGCGATGGTTTCAGCGGTGAGGATTCGAGCCGGATGATGGTAGCCTGGCATACAGGATCGGGGAGATTGGGCTCATTGACCAGTCCGGTCCAGTTGAGTCCCCCATCTTTGCTGAAACCTATCTTCCTCATTTTCGCACCGCCCTGAATCCGGGTATTCAGCATTACGGTGCCATCCGACAACTCAACCATCTGCACTTCGTTACCATTTCCGGCATCCTGCTCAAAGGCAACCTCTCCGTAGGCCCAGGTTTTTCCAAGGTCGTCGCTGTAGGCGGCATAGTTTTTCCAGCGGTTGACCGGACCCTGATTGAAAGGCATGAGAACCCTTCCTTTATGGGGCCCGTATTTCAGCTGGATGCCGTTTCCCGGACCGCTGGCGATGCTGGTTGCGTAAGTCGGACGTTTTACTCCGGCTGTGATATCTTCAGGTTTCGACCAGGTGCGGCCATCATCATCGGAATAAATCAGCCAGGCTTTGCAGGTTCGGTCATTATCGGTTCCGGGACCCACCTCTGACTCGTGCAGGCCTTTCGGGTAGATCTGGTAAACCATGA
The DNA here is from genome assembly GCA_964416825.1 of uncultured Porphyromonadaceae bacterium. Lineage (GTDB taxonomy): Bacteria > Bacteroidota > Bacteroidia > Bacteroidales > UBA12481 > UBA12481. The sequence goes on along the minus strand of CAYQFT010000047.1, from coordinate 5,750 downwards.
GTATTCTACCTGTGGGCTCCACCTGAACCACCTCCGGATTATTCAGGCAATTCGCGCCATCCTCGGCAATCACCTGCAGCGGCCCCCAGGTGGTTCCGCCGTCGGAGCTTCTTTTCAGTACGATATCATTCGCAGCATGGTCGCTGATACTCGCACGCCCTTCGCAAAAGGCCAGCAGGGTACCCTGTTTCGTCTGAAGCAGCGCCGGAATCCGGTATTGCGGATAGCCGTCCTGGCCGTTGATGAAAACATCTGTGATCGAGTCAGGCAATTGGGATGGGGTTCCCGCTTTCGCGGGAATGACAATTGCAATGGCGTTAATACTTACTGCCAAAACCAGTAACCAGAAACCAGTAACCAGTAACTTTTTTTTCATTTCACAATCACGCATTTTACAATCTTCACATCGGTAAGCATGCCGTCGCAGCGGCCTTTGATGGTTAGGGCATCGCCGGTCTTGATGCCACTGATCAGGGAGGACTGCTCCACGGCCTGGAGGCTGTCGATGGTGCAGGTTACTCCTCCCATCATCGGGTCAACAAACACCACGGTCACATTTCCTCGTTCATCTGTATCGAGGGATACCACTGAACCCTTTATTTCCAGAATCTTGCCGGCATATTTTCCCATCGCAGCGGTTTCTGCCGATTCAAATTCCTTGTACAGGGAGGTGGCCTCAACTTTATAGTCAGTTTTGGCTTTCACCATATTGATGCCCCCGGTACGGAAAACATAAAGGTAGGTCCCGGCAGCCAGCAAAAGTATGAACAGGGCTGTCCCCCAGAGAAGCAAAGATTTCCTTTTCATCGGTTTACTTTTTATACGGCTGATAATTCATCTGAACATTAATGGCCATCTGCTCGGCAAAGTTTTTTCGCACCACTTGGGGAATGACAATTCCATAATCCTCAGGTTTCACTTTAAAGGATGATTTTCCGGTAATCTTGCCCGATTCGATTATCAGGGTTCCATCGGTTTCAATCTCCTTGGTTACGCCGTGAATGGTGAGCTTTCCCTTTACTTTCACAGGCACCGTACCAGGCTTGTCCCAGGTAATTTTATCAGCATTGGAAATCCTCCCTTCGAAACCTGCTTTCGGAAATTTATCGGATTCCACGTAGTTTTCATTGAAATGCTCCTGCATCAGCGCCTTTTCAAAGGTAAACGAGCGCATGAGAACGGAGAATACCATCTCACCGGTTTTTATATCGATGAAACTGGTTACCTGATCGTTGCTGGCTTTAATGTCCTCAACCGGAGTTGATGAAAAGAAATCGATATGACCGGTTTTGGTGAAATAGCGGTCCTGTCCGTTCAGGGTTAACCCCAGGGCAAGTAACAGGAATAGAATGAGTTTTTTTTTCATGACCGATCTTTTCCTTAAAACGAAAATACCCTTGAAATGTTAAAGCCCAGATGGATATCCCCCTTGAGCCAGCTGCCTGTTGTTTTCCCGATAAAACCCCCTTCGCGCATACCCTGGGCATTTGTGAGAACAATCTGGAAAACGTGTCCGCCGGTCTCAATATCGAAACCAAGGCTGAGCGGATTATAGTACTTGGTTAGCGTGCGCTGTGGAACCGGCCGGTACATATAATAGTATTCACCGGTTATGGCAAAACGCCTGGTTATGCTGTAACGGCCGCCCAGCCCAATGCCAAAGAGATCATTCTGATCCTGCTCGGTGCCGACAAGATTGCGATGGACCAGGGTTGGAGTAAGCTGCAGGGATAAACGGTCAAATTTCCTGGCAATCATCAGTTGGTGGGCAAAAGTAAGGCGGGAAGAAAAATAATTATCTCTATCGGGCACTGCCCACTTCAGCCCGTTAACTTCCACGGAGCTCATCAGGGAGATGGTAAGCGGGAAGGCGCCCGGACCGGATTCCTGGTTAGCGATATTGTACATGGCAAACCCATCGACCGTCTTTTCGAAAGTCCCCCTGCCGATCCCCACCATGAGCCGGTCGAGGATCCCATATTCCAGTGAAAGGTGAATATTTGACTGGTCAAGGCCAAAGAATTCGTAGGGGCCGGAATTGACCCGCCCAAACCGGTGAGAGATCCGGAAATCCATTTCATTTTTTTTCATTTGCCTGGCGGCATGCCCATTCACTATTCGCGTTGCCTTAAAAAGGGCATCAACTGAAACCGTGGTCTCCTCACTTTCAGCAGCAAGAAGGTCGTTCAGATTCTGCGCCCCGGCTGTGAAAGCCATCATTCCCACAAGACAAGTCAGAAAAAAAAGTTTTTTTAAATCTTGCATATCAGATAGTTGAAATCGTAAATCGTAAATTAATTATCCACTGCACCGCGGTCGATCCAGGCTTTAATCTTTTTTATCGAACAGGCATCCAGTTTGGCACCACCTTTGGGCATGGGTGAATAGGCCGGGTCATGCTGTATGGCTCCATACAGTCTTCCGTCATCGACTACCTTTTTTACAGAATTGTAATCCCCAAGGTTTACGTTGCCTCCAGATGCTGCATTTTCGGAGGCACTGTGACAGGAGGTGCAGTTCGAACCCAGGATAGGCTGGACGGATCCGGAAAAAGTAACAGATGTTGTGTCACAGGCATTATTGAGGTTCGGATAAAGATGCTCTTCATTATCATAATAGCAACCCGCGAACAGGGCTGCGACCAAAGTCAGCCATAGGATTTTTTTCATTTTAGGTCTCCTGTTAAATAAATGGAATCGGGGGGGCAACTTGTTTTCATGGCTCCCTGCTCGATCCATAACCGGATCCGGGTCCTGTCATCGATGGAAATCGGATTATCGGGTGGCATGCGTAGAGGACCCGGATCAGTAATAAGCTGATAGATTTTGCTTTTCTTTAAGGAGCCTGCTGTTATACCCTGCATGATGCCCTCATAGGAATCCAGCGTAAAGCCTTCCTGATGCGAAGCCGCATCATGGCAACGATTAGTCGCACAACCATTAATAAAAACCGGCAGTATATCCCTTTCAAAGCAAACCGTATCGAACTGATCCAGTCCGATAGTGTCATGCGAACAAGAATGTGTAATCCCGGCCCCCATAAAAATAATAAGTGCCAGAATAGTACTCCCGGCAACGGCCTTCTTCATATTTGGTTATTTTTGTTATAAATGTAAGAATTTATTGACCTATCTGAATAAACTGATACAATAAACCCTTCTCAAGCCATGCAAAAACCACTCTCAGGAATCCGGATTCCGGTTCTTCTTTTTATTGCCATCCTCATCGGAACGGCTTGTTCAAAAAACAGTGACACGACCGCTTGGTTGGCGAAAGAGGGTCCCCTGATGACGCGCTGGTCGGCCGAATTGGCACCGGGAAAAACCTGGACCGAGTATCCGCGGCCGCAGATGAAAAGGAGCAACTGGAAGAACCTGAATGGCCTTTGGGACTATGCCATAACATCCGCGGAGGCAAAAATGCCAACCGGCTGGCAGGGTAAAATCCTTGTTCCCTACCCGATTGAGTCGGCCCTTTCAGGGGTGATGAAAAGAGTTACAGGAGCCGATAAGATCTGGTATCACCGGGAATTACGCCTGAACACAAAAATGAGGTCCCATCGAATTCTCCTGAACTTCGAGGCATCCGACTGGGAAACGCATGTTTACATCGATGGCTTGTTGGTTGGAACACACAGGGGCGGCTATGACCCGTTCAGTTTCGATATATCCGAGAACATTACGGCAGGTGAGAAGCACAGTCTTGTTGTATCTGTCAGGGATGCCTCCACCGAAAGCTACCAACCGGTTGGCAAGCAGACAAACAATCCGGGCGGAATCTGGTACACCCCGTCATCCGGAATTTGGCAAACCGTTTGGATTGAACAGGTTCCCAAGGCCTATATCCGGAGTTACACGGCAATACCCGATATCGATAACGGAACTGTGACAGTAAGAATCGAAGGTGAAAACCTGCGGTCATCGGATGATCTTGAGATCCGGGTATTTAAGAACCACAAACTGGTTGGAACCGAAAAAGCTGATGCGGATGAAGAGGCAACCCTGTCACTTGATGATGTCCGATTATGGTCGCCGGAAGATCCCTTCCTGTATGACCTCGAAGTGCGGATTCTCAGGCGTTCATCCGTTCTTGATCAGGTTAAGGGCTATTTCGGAATGCGGAAGATCAGCATAGGAAAGGATGATAAAGGGATTACCCGCATCCTGCTGAACAACAGATTCGTTTTCCAGAACGGGCCGCTCGACCAGGGGTTCTGGCCTGATGGTTTGAACACGGCGCCATCCGAGGAAGCGATGGTTTATGATCTTGAGATGACAAAAAAGATGGGGTTCAATATGCTCAGGAAGCATGTAAAGGTTGAGCCCCGAAGGTTTTACTATCACACGGATAGAATGGGGATCCTGGTTTGGCAGGATATGCCCAGCATGTTTTACGGGGTTTTTGAACTGCCGGCATTCAAGGACAGCCTGGAGGTGATCAAGGCCAATTTTGAAACTGAGCTGACCGAACTGGTTCAGGAACACATCAATTCGCCGTCGATCATCATGTGGGTTCCATTCAATGAGGGCTGGGGGCAATATGATACGGAACGGATCGCCGCTTACGTAAAAACGCTAGATCCCACGCGGCTGGTGAATAATGCCAGCGGCTGGACGGATAAGGGAGCCGGGGATGTGATGGATATCCATCATTATCCGGAACCAGCAGCTCCCCCGGCTGAGGAGAACAGGGCCATTGTTCTGGGCGAATTTGGTGGACTGGGATTAATGACCCCGGGGCATATGTGGAAGGAAGAGAACTGGGGGTATGAAAAAATGCAGGATGTAAATTCATTGCTGGAGAAATATGAAAATTTCTATCTGGAGGTTGCAAGGCTGGTTGAGAATCCGGGGTTGAGCGCTGTAATCTACACACAGACCACCGACGTGGAGACAGAGACAAACGGATTGATGACTTACGACCGCGACCGGGTTAAAATGGGTGCGGAGAATGTTGCCAAGGCACACTCCGGAAAAATTGCCCCACGGCTGGTGTCCGGCGTCAGGCAATTCACGGACGATTATTGGGTTGAATTCGTATCTCCGCCGGGCGGTGCGTCAATTCACTTTACCACCGACGGAAGCAATCCCGATAAAAACTCAAACGCATACACCAAGCCGGTAACTCTGTTAAGCAGCATGATTCTTAAAGCCAAGTCATTCTGGCCCGATGGCGACACCAGCCGCACGGCAACCTATGAAATCAGCAAGGTTGTGCCCGCTCCGGCTGTTCAGGCCGATGTTAAACCCGGTTTACGCGTCAGCATTTATCGGGGCAACTGGAATACTCTTCCCGATTTTGAAACCCTGACACCAGAGAGCCGGAAGACGGCAGCCAAAATCGACGTATCGCCTGCGGCTTCGAATGAGCTGTTCGGACTGGTTTTCGAAGGTTACCTGGATGTTCCTGCCTCGGGGGTGTACCAGATATTCCTTTCATCAGATGATGGCGGCCGGATCAGCCTGGATGGAAAAACCCTGATTGATTATGACGGAATTCACGGTGCAGGCGAAATGTCGGCACCAGCTCCCCTGCAAAAAGGATTGCATCCGTTTAAGCTGATCTATTTCCAGCGGAAGGGCGGATTGGGGCTGAAGTTAAGTTGGGAGGGACCGGGGATAGAGAAGGAGGAGATACAGCCGGGATACTATAAGGTGGGCAAGTGAGTGGGACAGTGCGGGGGTGGGACAAGAAGGCACAGGGCAGAGGGCAGAAGGCAAAAATTAGTAAAAAGTTAAAAAAAGTATAAAG
>CAYQFT010000046.1:0-21663 GCA_964416825.1 uncultured Porphyromonadaceae bacterium | reverse complement strand
ATTCCCGCAATCCTTACACGTCAAACACCCCTCGGAGTACATCAGATTCTCCCCGCCGCAACTCGGGCATTTCTTGCCCTTTACGGCTACGGTGCCATTCTTGATGTACTGCTTCAGTGCGCGGGCTACGCCGGCTTTCCAGGAGGTGATGTTTTCGTTGTCGAGGCTCAGTGAATCCACCAGGTTGACTACGTAGGGAATGGGCATTCCGTGACGCAGTACGCCGGAGATCAGCTTGGCATAATTCCAGAATTCCTTGTCGAACATATAGGACAATCCGCCTACGGTGCAGGGGTTGCCATATTTATCGGTATACTGGAAGTCATAACGGGCGCCTTCAGGGGTTCTTACCTTGAGAATGCGACCGTGGGTGATGGTTTTGGGAATGACGAGCGTATCTTCTTCAACACGGCCGGTAAAGATCTCATACGGGGTGCCCTCGAGCATCCCGACAAAGGCGATCCAGTCCTCATCTTCGTTTTTAAACCGGAGCAGGTCGGCCTCGAGCACCTGCGGGCGCTTATGGCCGGCGTGAGTCTGGGGATGATGGGGCTCTTCCTCTTTTTTCTCTTCAGCCTTGATCAAAACGCCGTCCCGCGATCCGTCGCGGTACACCGTGACACCCTTGCAGCCATATTCCCAGGCGGTCTTGTAAACATCAGCAACAGTCTCTTCAGTGATTTCATTAGGAAGGTTTACCGTGACTGAGATGGAATGGTCGACCCATTTCTGGATTTCGCCCTGCATCTTGACCTTGGCTACCCAGTCGATATCGTTGGAGGTCGATTTGTGATAGGGCGATTTTTTTACCAGTTCCTGGATTTGTGCGTCGCTGTAGGATTTTACGGCTTCTGCATCGTGACCGTTGATAACCAGGTAATCGAGGAACTTATGATGGAACACATTGAACTCTTCCCAGGAATCACCCACGTCATCCACAAAGGAGATCTTGGTGTCGGGATCGTTGGGGTTCACCTTGCGGCGGCGGCGATACACCGGCATGAAAACCGGCTCAATCCCTGAGGTGGTCTGCGACATGAGGCTCGTGGTCCCGGTAGGAGCGATGGTGAGCAGGGCCAGGTTACGCCGGCCGGCAACCTTCATTTCTTCATACAGAGCCGGATCGGCTTCGCGCAGGCGTGCGATGAACGGGTTATTAACCTCACGCTGAGTATCATACATCGGGAAGGCGCCGCGCTCGCGGGCCAGGTAAACCGATGAACGGTAGGCTTCAACCGCCAGGGTCTTCTGCACCTCAACGGCAAAGTCGGTGGCAATATCGCTTCCGTATGTCAGATTCAGGGCGGCAAGCATGTCTCCTTCAGCGGTGATGCCGATACCGGTACGGCGACCCTGCTGGGTTTTCTGCCGGATATTTTCCCAGAGCTTGATCTCTACCCGCTTCAGTTCATAATCTTCGGGATCGTTATTGATCTTGGCTACGATGCCGTCGATCTTCTCCTGCTCGAGGTCAATGATATCATCCATGATGCGCTGTGCAAAATGCGCATGCTTCTTAAACTTTTCAAAATTGAATTTTGCTTCGGGGGTAAACGGGTTGTCCACATACGAGTACAGGTTGATAGCCAGCAGCCTGCAGGAATCATACGGACAAAGCGGAATCTCGCCGCAGGGGTTGGTCGATACCGTTTTAAAGCCCAGGTCGGCGTAACAATCCGGCACCGATTCGCGAATCACAGTATCCCAGAAAAGAACACCGGGCTCGGCCGATTTCCAGGCATTGTGGATGATCTTGTCCCAAAGTTTCAGGGCGTCGATCTCCTTAACGTGAGTAGGCTTATCGGAATCGATCGGGAACTGCTGGGTGAAGGTGCCGTTATTGATCACGGCGCGCATGAATTCATCCGTAATCTTTACGGATACGTTTGCCCCGGTAACTTTTCCCTTGAGGGTTTTTGCGTCGATGAAATTTTCGGAATCGGGATGCTTAACGGAGATGCTCAGCATGAGAGCACCGCGGCGCCCGTCCTGCGCAACCTCACGGGTGGAATTTGAGTAGCGCTCCATAAACGGCACCACCCCGGTGGAGGTAAGGGCCGAATTCATAACGGGACTCATGGTGGGACGGATGTGGCTGAGGTCATGTCCAACCCCGCCTCTCCGTTTCATCAGCTGAACCTGCTCCTGGTCAATCTTCATGATCCCGCCATACGAATCTGAGGAACCGTCATTGCCAATCACGAAACAGTTTGAAAGGGAAGATATCTGGTAGGGATTCCCGATACCCGTCATAGGCCCGCCTTGAGGAATAATATAGGTGAACTCCTTCATAAGCTGATACACCTCCTCCTCAGTCATGGGATTCGGATAGCGTTTCTCGATCCTGGCAATTTCATGAGCCATCCTCCGGTGCATGTCATCGGGGGAGAGTTCGTAGATGTTGCCCTGCGAATCTTTCAACGCATACTTGTTAACCCATACCGTAGCTGCAAGTTCATCGCCGCCGAAGTATTTCCGGGAGGCTTCCACTGCCTCCTCAAGCTTGTGTGTCTTCCGACCAGTTCCCGTTTTCACTGACATTTCCTCAATATACATGGCACTATAAAAAAGTGTAGATGAATGAATTAGACAAAGGGTATTACCAAACAGGGGGACTTGTGCCCTGTTACCAAATTTAGGTGCCCGGGAACAGACCAAAAAATCTATTTTATTAACATAAACGTAATATCGCCCGTAACCCTGCTGGTTACCATTGGTTTATCCCGTTCATATCCATTTATCAACAGGGATTGTTGACTATTTTTCCATTAAATATCTAATAATTAGGTCACTAGACCCTGCCTGGCTTTCCATGTATTTGAGTGCCAGAATCCCTCTGTTTTGAACCTCATTTGGATCGGAAAGATATTTTTTTATCCATTCCGATAATTGTTCGCGGCTCCGGAATGAAACCGCAGAACCTATGCGGATCAGATCCTCGGCTTCCCTGAATTTCTTATACCGGGGCCCGAACAAAACCGGCACCCCAAAAGCCGATGGCTCAAGAATATTATGGATCCCCTTCCCAAAACCTCCCCCGATAATCGCCACATCCGCATATCGGTACAAGTCCTTCAAATGCCCCACCGAATCCACCAGCAACACCTCCCACTCCCCCCACTCCCTTAACTCCCCTAACTCCCTTAACTCCCCTAACTCCCTTAACTCCCCTAACTCCCTTAACTCCCTTAACTCCCTCAACTTCCTCAAATGCCCCTCGCTCACATCGTGCGGCGCAATGATCACCCTCCACCCCTTACGCAGCTCCCTCATCTCCTCCGAAAACCATACATCGGCAAACATTTTCTCCTCAACGGGCCAGGAGCTGCCGAGAATGACGGACGACGGATGACGGACGACGGATGCCGCTCCGTCCGTCATCGGTCGTCGGTCGTCGGTCGTTAATCCATCCGTCATCGGTCGTCGGTCGTCAGTCATCACCGCGTCTACCCGCGTGTCACCCGCTACCGTAACCTGCGTAATCCCGCGCGCAGCCAGGAGCCCGACCGACTCCGTGTCCTGAACAAAAATATGTTCGAACTTCCGGATCTCATCGAGGATAAAGCGGCCGGCCGGCCTGAACAGGAACTGCCCCTTGCGGAATCTTGCAGAAATCAGGTAAGAAGGTATTTTATTCCGATGAACGGCCCGGAGCATGTTGGGCCAGAAATCGTACTTGACCAGCAGAAAAATATCGGGCTTGATTTTCCTGAGGAGGGAATCCATGTTTTTCCGGGTATCCGGGGGAAGATAAAAAACCAGGTCGGCGTGCGGATAATTCTTTCTGATATTGAACCCCGATGGGCTGAAAAAGCTGACAAGGACCCGTGATTCAGGATTAAGCTGCTTCCATTTTTCGATCACCGGTCGTCCCTGCTCAAATTCACCGAGGGAGGACACATGAATCCAGATGGTCTTCTTTTGGGGATCCGGCTGATAATCAGCAAGCGCATGCCTGTTTTCCTGCCTTCCCCGAATCCAGTTCCGCGCCTGCCTGGAGAAGGGCGAGGCGGCGAGGATCAACAGGTAGTAGATCCGTATGCCGGTCTGATAAAGGAAAAGCACCTCCGCTAAAAATAGGTGAAGGTTCCGTTTGACTTTTTATTGACCGGGAAGATCCAGCCCATCCGGATCCCGAACAGGAAATCGTGCCGCATGCCCGCCGGCTCGGGGCCCTTCAGGTTATAGAGCCAGTCGCGCCGTCCGTGCGTCCACGCCTGGTGGAAATCAAGCCCGACATAGAAATTCAGCGGCTCCCGGTGATCCAGGTGAAGGTATCCGATAAACTGGTTCAGGGCAAAGCCATTGGTCAGGTAATCGAACATCTTTGAATAATCATCCGTGACAACCGGGATGTTATTTTCCTCCTGGCGAAAGAAGGTTTTATATTCCATGAACCCTGCGGAGCCCATAATCATCAGGCCTGAATTCTTATTCGGACCGATCACCGGGAATAGTTTTCCTGCCCGTATTCCGGCATAATATCCTCGCTCATAATAGGATAGCTCCATCTGCTCTCCATAGGTCGAGATAAAATACCCGTACTGGTCCTGCACCCCGTCGAGGATGCTGTCCTCCTTGAACTTGTTCCCGAAGAAATAGGTGAAGTCGGCCGAAAGGAGCCAGTTCGACTTGGTTTTCAGCCAGTAAGAAGCCCCGGCGCCCATATTGAGACCGTAACGCTTGGCAATGTCTCCTGCCGGAACATGACCGCTTACATGAAAAGAGAACATGTTCAGCAGAAGGGAAGTGTCCGGCACACTCTGGGCCTGAATCATAAGGGGGAGGAACAGGAAAGACAGGGCCAGGAATTTCTTTGCCATGATCAGTAAGATTTAAGGCCGTAAAGATACAAATAAGGTGCTTAACATTTTTTAACGGCCACTGGCTGCGACATCCGGCAGACATTACTACCTTGCATGGATAACCTAAATTCAATTCAAAAATCGTTATGCATAAAGCTAATTCCCTGTTTAAAGGCCTGATCGCTTTGATGATCGTGGGCCTCAGCTTCGGTTTCGGTCAGGCTGCTGACAAGAAAACCGCCAAGGAGGAACCTAAAAAGGATCCTGTCTCCTCATCAACCTTCAGCGCACTTAAGTTCCGGAGCATCGGACCGGCCTTTACTTCCGGCCGTGTCGCTGATATCGCCGTGAACCCGAAAAATTTCAGCGAATACTATGTTTCCATTGCGGCTGGTGGGGTTTGGAAAACCACCAATAACGGTACAACCTGGAGTCCGATATTTGACAATTACGGTTCCTGGTCGGTGGGTCCGGTTGCCGTGGATCCCAACAACCCGAATGTGGTTTGGGTGGGTACAGGAGAATACAACTCGCAGCGTGCCATCGGCTACGGTGACGGGGTATACAAGTCGACCAACGGCGGCGGTTCATTCACCAACATGGGACTAAAAAAATCGGAACATATCGGCCGCATCCGGATCGATCCGCGCAATTCCAATGTGGTTTATGTTTCCTGCCAGGGTCCGCTCTGGGGTCCGGGAGGCGACCGCGGGCTCTTCAAAACAACCGACGGAGGCACCACCTGGACCGAAGTCCTTCACGTCAGTGAGAACACCGGGATTTCTGATATGGAAATGGACCCAAGGAATCCGGACGTGATCTATGTGTCTGCCTATCAACGCAGAAGGCATGTATGGACCCTGGTTGACGGGGGGCCCGAGGCTGCCATTTATAAAACCACAGATGCCGGTAAAACCTGGAACAAAATCAACAGCGGACTGCCGGGCGGCGACCTGGGACGCATCGGCCTCGCCATTTCGCCAGTCAATCCTGATGTACTGTATGCAGTCGTTGAAGCTCCCCAGAGTACCGGGGGAATATGGCGCACCACCAATTGCGGCGAAAGCTGGGAAAAAATGAGCGATCACCAATCGGGGGTCGGTCAGTATTATAACCGCATCTATTGCGACCTGTGGGATGTGGACCGCATTGTCGCCATGGAAACCGTTGCACAGGTCAGTAACGATGCCGGCCGCACCTGGACAGCACTCGGCGAGGACCTGAAGCATGTTGATAACCATTGCTTCTGGATGGACCCGCGTGATCCGAGTCACTACATCATCGGCAGCGACGGCGGGGTTTATGAATCCTTTGACCGGGCCAAAACCTGGCTCTACAAAAGCAACCTGCCTGTCACCCAGTTCTACCGGGTGGCCGTGGATAACGACCTGCCATTCTATAATGTGTATGGCGGAACCCAGGACAACAACTCATTTGGCGGTCCGTCAAGGGTAACCCGCAACATCGGTGCGGTCAACGACGACTGGTGGGTGACCTGCGGCGGCGACGGATTCTTCCAGCAGGTGGATCCCACCAACCCCGATATCGTTTACTCCGAATCACAGTTCGGCGGCCTTGTACGGTACGACCGCAAGAGCGGCGAGGCCGTGGGCATCCAGCCCCAGGAAGGGTTGGGCGACGCCTATCGCTGGAACTGGAATTCCCCGATCCTGATATCGAAATTCGACCATAAGACCCTCTATTTTGCAGCAAACAAGCTGTTCAAATCAACCAATTACGGTAACAAATGGACGGTTATCTCCCCCGATCTAACCCGCCAGATGGACCGTAACAAGCTTCCGGTAATGGGCGTGGTCCAGAATATCGATGCCGTGGCTAAAAACAATTCCACATCCGTTTGGGGCAACATCGTTTCGCTGGCAGAATCCTCCCTGAAACCGGGAACCCTGTTCGTCGGAACCGATGACGGCCTCATCCAGATCACCACCGACGACGGAAAAACCTGGACCAAAATCGAATCAGTGCCTGGCGTGCCGGAGATGACCTATGTCAGCTGCATCCTGGCTGATAAATTCGATCCGAATACCCTATACGTCAGCTTCAGCAACCTGAAACGGGCTGATTTCAAACCCTATGTATTCAAGAGCACCGATCTGGGAAAAACCTGGACCTCTATCTCGGCCAACCTGCCGGAAAACGGACCGGTCCACTCCCTGCAGCAGGATCCCCTGAAGAAAGAACTGCTATTCCTGGGTAATGAGTTCGGCTTCTATATTTCCCCCGATGGAGGTGGCAAGTGGATCCAGATGAAATCGGGATTACCAACCATTGCCATTTATGATATTGCAATCCAGGAAAGGGAGAATGACCTCGTTCTGGCCAGCTTCGGCCGTGGATTCTTTATCCTCGACGATTACACTCCTCTTCGGAATTTTGAACCCTCCATCCTGAACAAGGACGCCCACATCTATCCGATTAAAGAAGGCCTGATGTTCAGCCAGACCGATGGCAAATATGGCCAGGGCCATGCTTACTTCAGTGCCCCGAACCCCGCCTATGGAGTTACCTTCACCTATTTTGTCAAGGACGATGTTAAAACCCTGAAGCAGATCCGGAAAGAAGCTCAGACCAAAGCACGGAAAGACGGAACTAATCCGCCCTATCCCACTTATGCCGACCTTCGGGCAGAAGAGGAAGAGGAAACTCCCTTCCTGTTCTTTACCATTAAAGACGCCAGCGGCAAGCTGATCCGAACGATCAAGACGGGACAGAAAACCGGCATGAACCGGATCACGTGGGACTATGACCAGGAGGTGAAAGCCAATATCGGGATGCAGGGCAAGGCCAATCCCATGGGAACGCCGCAGGCAGGTGCCATGGCACTGCCGGGAATGTATACGGTTGAGCTCTCGAGAAATGTGGGCGGTGTGGTGACCAAACTGGCCGGACCGGAAACTTTCTCAATCAGGCTGATCAATAACTTCACCCTGCCGGCCAAAGACCGTGCAGCCGTTATCGCCTTTATTGAAAAGGCCACGAAGCTGAACAATGCCGTTTCCGCCACCATGGCGCAGATGGGCGAGTATTCCACCGCCGTTCAGTACGGGAAACAACTGCTGTTCAGTTTCAGCGGTCCGGATGAAATCATGAAAGAACTCAAGGGTCTTGAGACTCAGCTGAAAGATCTGGATATCCGTTTCAACGGCAACCCGATCATCAGCCGCCTGCAGGATCAGGCTGAACCCGGATTACGACAGCGCATGGGCTCGGCCCGGTATATCAGTTCCAATCAGGATGTACCCGAAACAGCCATGGAACAATACGATATCGTCTCCTCAGAAATGGTTAAGATCCTGCCGCAGGTTGAGCAGATCGGCCAGTCCATTGAACGCCTGAAGAAGGAGTTTGATAAGCTGGGGTATCCGTGGACCCCTGGCAGGGCGGTGCCGAAATGGTAGGGACGCATACATGCGTCTGTAGAGACGCATACATGCGTCTTGAGACTTTAAGACTTTAAGACCAAGAGACTGAGAGACTGAGAGACTTAAAGCGAAGACTCAAACGTTATTGAGGGATAGGGGCGCAAGTTCCTATCCCTTTTTCTTTTGGCTACTTTTGTTGCATGACACAGAACCGGAGATATATGATTCGCCCCCCCGGGCTGAAGCCCGGGGTTACTGATGTCTCCGGTCCCAACCCATTTTACAGAACCATCTTAAAATCTTTACTCTTATCTCTTTCTTTCGCCTTTTGCCTTTCGCCTTTCGCCTTATCCGGACAATCCCTAAAGCATATCACAAGTACCGGGGATACCCTCCGGATCGACTCCCTTTCCCTGATCCCCAACACCTGGCGAGTATTCTCGCAGAACGGGCTACCCGTAGCAGATTCACTTTACCGCATCGACTGGGTGAACGGGCTCCTGATCTGGAACGGTAAGGCCAGACCGACCGGCGATTCCATAAAGGTGGAGTATGAACGGTATCCTATCAGGCTAAATAAAGTTTATCAGCATAAGGACCTCAATTATAATCGGATCGACGGAGCTCCGTACGGTACGCCTTCTATGGCGGACCGGCCTTTTACGGCGTACCGGCCTTTTGATACGGACCGGGAAAGCAGCAACGACCGGCTCTCCTCCGGTTCCATCCGCAGCAGCGGCAGCCTCTCCCGGGGAATCGCCGCCGGGAGCCAGCGGGATGCCTCCCTCACTTCCAACCTTAACCTTCAGATTGCGGGGAGCCGTAACCGCGATTTCCGTATTGAGGCGACACGGACCGACGCCAACATTCCCGTGCAGCCCGACGGAAACACGCAGCAGATCCAGGAGTTCGACCGGGTATACCTGCGGATCTATAACCCGAAAAATGAGATCCTCGGGGGCGATTTTGACATTCAGCAGACCGGCGGCTATTTCCTCCGGATGTACAAGCGGGTTCAGGGCGCCCGGTTTACCACCGAAACCGGCGGAAAGAACGGGGGTCCCGTTTTCCGCACCAGCACGGGGGCAGCAGTGGTGAAGGGCAAATACTCACGGAACCCGATACAGGGACAGGAGGGAAACCAGGGGCCTTACCAGCTGACGGGTGCGAACGGGGAGAATTACCTCCAGGTGATCGCCGGAAGCGAGAAGGTGTATATCGACGGACGCCTGCTGATGCGGGGCGAAGAGGCTGATTATGTGATGGACTACAATACGGCGGAAATCCGGTTTACGCCTAAAAATCTGATTACCAAGGATAAACGAATTGTTGTTGAATTTGAATATACCGAGCGGAGCTACGCCCGGTTCCTTCTTTTCAATGAAAACCGATGGACCACAAAGACCGGCAGCTGGTACGTAAGCCTTTTTTCGGAGAACGATGCCCGGAATCAGCCCCTGCTGCAGGATCTTACCGATGCAGGCCGTGCAACCCTTTCAGGAATCGGCGACCGGTCGGACCGCGCAATCATGCCATCCATCCGGGAGTCACCGTTCCTCACCGACCGGGTGTTATACAAGCTGACGGATACCCTGGTGGATGGTATCCGGTACGACAGCATCCTGGTTCAGAGCTTTCATCCCGATAGTGCCCGGTATGAGGCCGGGTTCTCGTTTACGGGGGCCGGAAACGGTCACTACCGTCCGGTGCAGTCGGCCGCCAATGGCCGGGTGTTCGAGTGGGTAGCCCCGGCGGGAGGGGTATTGCAGGGAAGCTATGAGCCGGTAACCCGCCTGGTGATGCCCCAGAGCAAGCAGGTGCTGGTAACGGGTCTGAGACAGAAACTCAGCAGCCGCATGGACATGGGATTTGAGTGGTCGCTTTCACGCAACGACCGTAACACCTTCTCAACCCTGGATGACCAGGACAATTTCGGAATGGGGATCAAGACCGATATTACCCGGAGGGATTACCTGAAACCTGACAGCTCTCTGGTACTGGAGTCTTTCATGAACTACCGCTTTACAGGCAGCCGGTTTGATCCCGCCGAGCGGTTTCGGGAAGTGGAATTTGAGCGCGACTGGAACCTTCAGTCAAACCAGATCCAGCAGGAAAACCTGGTGGAATCGGGAGTCCAGCTGTCGGGCCGCGACAGTTTAGCCGCTTCTTACCGGTTTCAGTATCTCGGCCGGCCAGGCACCTATAACGGTTTCCGGCAGTTCAGTCAGGGCCGGATACTGAAAAAAAAGTGGGAGGCCGGCTGGAACGGGAGTTACCTCCTGACAACGGGATCTGACCGTGACACGAGATTCTTGAGGCACAACGCATACTTTCGCCAGCGGCTGGGGCGAGTAAGGCTTGAGCTTGCCGAGAATGCTGAGAACAACCGGTGGCTGGCGCCTGCGGCCGACACGCTGCTCAGCGGCAGCATGGGTTTCCAGGAGTTCCGGTTCGAAGCGCTGGAGCAGCGCGACAGCCGGCAGCCGTGGCTGGTTCGCATCAGTGAGCGGACGGACCTGCTGCCGGCTGCCGGCCGGCTTAAGCCGGCCGGACGTGCTATCGAGGCCGAAAGCTGGTTCGATATCGCCCGGAACCCCGCCGCCCCCCTCAAAGCCGGTATCCACTTCCGTACCCTCAACTCCGATAGTTCACAGGTCGCAGCAGAAAACAACGGCGAATCCGTCACCGCCCGGCTCGACAGCCGGTGGAAGGCCTTTAAAGGCCTTCTCCAAAGCCAGACCTTCCTCGAAATGGGCTCGGGCTCCGACCGCAAACCGGAATACTCATACCTCGAGGTAGCAGCCGGTCAGGGATACTATACCTGGAACGATTACAACAGCAACGGAATCAAGGAACTGGATGAATTTGAGACCGCATACTTCCGCGATCAGGCTAACTATATCCGCGTATTCAGGCTGGGCACCGAACGAATCCCAACCTTCGTCACCCGGTTTAATCAAACCTTTACCATCCAACCAAAAAAAGGCTTCCTGCAGAAATTCTCCTCCCAGTTCGCATACCGCATCGACCAGAAAATCAACCGCGATTCATTGGGCGGGAGGACTGAAGGCGGGAGGACACATGGGTCCTCCCCTACCTCCCTTAACTCTCTTAACTTCCTTAACTCTCTTAACTTCCTTAACTCTCTTAACTTCCTCTCCCTCAACTCCCAACTCCGCCACACCCTCTCCTTTAACCGCGGCAACCCGAAATTCAGCGCTGAACTGGTCACCCAGAAACAAGCCACCCGAACGACCCTGATAAACGGAGCCGAAGAAAAAAATAACTTTTCCAATTCCCTGCTGATGCGGTACCGGATCAATCCCTCCTGGCAGCTCAACTCAAACAGCGAAATGAGCAGCCGGCAATCCATATCGGAATTCTTCCCGGCACGTAACTTCGGCCTGGCCAGTCTGTCGCAGCTCCTGCAAATCGAGTGCGAAACGGGCAAAAGACTGCGCATCAGCCTCGACGCAGAGATACGGTCGGAAAAGAACAGCACGGACGGCTCGTCCCTGCTCTCCAACCGGGCCGAAACCACACTCACCACAGAGATCCCCGACAAGGGCCAGGTCAGCCTCTCGGTTCAGTATGTTTACATAAGGTTCACCGGCTCCCCGGGCTCCCCATCAGGCTATACCATGCTCCGCGGCCTCCAGAACGGACACAATGGAGTGGCGCAGCTCTCGGCACGCTATAAAATCGGAAAAAACCTGGTCCTTGAGGGAATGTATGAAGGTAGAATCACGGGCAGCGGCAAGCCCGTTCATAACGCACAGCTCCAGGTAAGGGCGCTGTTCTAAAAAGCGGAAAGCAACAACCCGATATCTTTGGAAGGGATGCCGAACTGATTGCCTATCAGCTCATTGGTGAGAATTCCGTTGTACAGGTAGATTCCCTGCCGTACCCCCCGGTCATCCTTGATCAGCTGCAGGATGCCGCCGCAACGGCCTTTGTCGAGCAGGATCGGAACCAGCACGTTGCTGAGTGCTATCGAGGCCGTGCGGGCAACCCGCGCAGGCAGGTTGGGTATCATGTAATGGAGAACCCCGTGTTTTTCAAAAACCATCTTCTCCGGGGTAGCGTAAATGCCGGTCTCAAAACTGGACCCCTGGTCAACATGAATATCGATAATCACCGATCCGGGTTTCATAGTCATAATCATATCCTCCGGAATGAGGAAAAAAGAGTCCTGATGAAGGCGTTGCAATGTGCTGATCACAAGATCTGCTGTTTCCAGGGCCTTCTTGAGTACCGGAGGATGGATCACGGAAGTAAACAGCTCCCTTCCGAGGTGGTGCTTCAATGCCCGAAGCTGGGGAATCGAACGGTCGAATACCTTGACCACCGCTCCCATGCCCAGCGCGGTGCGGGCAGCATTCTCCCCGGCTGTTCCGGCACCCAGGATCACTACTTCCGATGGGGTAATCCCGGTTACCCCACCGAGAAGGATCCCCTTTCCCCGGTTTTCGCTGCTTAGCAGGCTCGACCCGATATTTACCGATACGGTGCCGGCAATCTCACACATGGTGCGCAGCACAGGCATCTCCTGAACCTCGTCCTGAATCAGTTCAAATGCAATGGCAGTGGCTTTGCGGCGTATCAGCTCCTGAAAATAGGACTCGTCGCGCGTTGCCAGATGAAGACCCGTGACAATCGTTCTCCCCGGGCCCAGTAACTGGATCTCCGCCTTGATCAGCGGCGAGACTTTCATCAGCATGGAGGCTTCAAACACCTCAGCCCGCGAGTCGACCACCTCGCCCCCGGACTCCGAATAGTCATGGTCCGAGAACCGGGCACCCTCACCGGCTCCTCTTTCTATCAGCACCCGGTGACCACCCTGTACCAGCATCCCAACACCCTGGGGGGTAAGCGGAACGCGCGTCTCCTGCGGGTCCGATTCCCGGAGCATTCCGATGATAATTTGCTTGCCCTTCTTCTCACGGTCGAGAGTCTCCTCCTTAGGGATCATCCCGTGCTGAAAAAATGATAACGGCTTTCCTGACTCTTCCATCGTCTGATAAATCAATCAGCATTAAGAAAAGCAAGTTACAAAATATCCTGTAAAATGGTCAGGAAGGAATTTTTACCCGGATGGTCCGGCTACCATCAGGCTCCTCGGTAAGGCTGACGATCACCCGAGGCTCGGGAAGCAGCTCTTCGATGCGCTCCGGCCACTCCATCAGGCACCATGCACCGCTTTCGAAATACTCCTCGATTCCGAAATCCAGTGCCTCCTCTATACGGTTGATGCGATAAAAATCAAAATGAAAAACCGGGCCGAGACTACCCGCATACTCATTAACCAACGCAAAGGTGGGGCTGGTAACCTCGGTAGCCACTCCCAGATTGCGACAAACAGACTGAATCAGGGTAGTCTTTCCAACCCCCATCTCACCATAAAAGGCCAGCAGACGCTGGTTCCCTGCATCCGCAATTATGCTTTTCGCAATATCCGGCAGGGATGACAAAGTACCGGCATGATAAACAATTTCCACCATAGACTATTGTTTCGACTGCAGCTGGATCACCGGAACCAGCATCTCTTCCAGGCTGACCCCTCCGTGCTGGAAGGTGTTCCGGTAATATTTTACATAATGATTATAATTATTCGGGTAGGCAAAGAAATCCGATCCTGTGGCAAATATATAGCGTGTGCTGACATTTGGCCGCGGCAGGTGGATATCCTCCGCACGAAGGATTTCAAAAACCTCCCTGGAATTATAGTTCAGATTCTTGCCCTGTTTGTAGCGCAGGTTAGTCGTTGTCAGTCTGTCGCCGATCACCTTGATCGGGTCCTGCACCAGTGTGGTCCCATGATCCGTGGTGATCACAACGGTCACCTTATGCTTTGCAAGTTCCCTGAGTAGTTCAAGCATCGGGGAGTGGATAAACCAGGTCTGGGTGAGGGTCCGGTAAGCAGCCTCATCATCGGCAAGCTCCCGGATCATGTTGGTGTCGGTCCGGGCATGGGACAACATGTCAACAAAATTATACACCAGCACTGAGAGGGGTTGGTCGAGCAGCGAAGTGGCATTTTCAGCCCACTTCTTTCCAGCCTTGTTTGTGCTGATCTTGTCATAGATAAATTTGCCCGGAATGCCATGCCTTTGAAGATTCGATCTGAGCAGGTCCTCCTCATACATATTCTTGCTGCCTTCCTCAAAATCCTCCTTCCAGATCTCAGGGTAAATCTTGGAAATAGCCAGCGGCATTAATCCGCCAAAAAGGGCATTTCGTGCAAATTGCGTTGCTGTTGGTAATATCGAATAATAAAGTTCATCCTGGTCAACCGTAAAAAGCTCAGCAATAACAGGTTCCATAACCTTCCACTGGTCATACCTCAGGTTGTCCACCACCATAAGAACAACAGGAACATTTTTATTCATCAAAGGGAAAACCCTGTTTTTCAGCAGATCCGGGGAAATCATCGGCCGGGTGCCAAGATCCTGGGTAAACCATGAAGCGTAATTCTTCCGGATAAAACGGGTAAAACTTTGGTTCGCCTCGCTTTTTTGCATGTGAAAAACCTCATCCATCGGGGTTTCACCGGAACCCTTCAGCTCCAGCTCCCAATAAACCAGTTTTTTATATACCTGGATCCAGTCCTGCCAGCTCAGACTCTCACTGATCTGCAAGCCGATCTTTCCGAATTCGGTCTGATAGGTAGAAGTGGTCTTTTCGCTTACCAGGCGCTTGGTATCTACGAATTTCTTAATGGTCAGCAGCACCTGCTTGGGATTCACAGGCTTGATCAGGTAATCGGCTATCTTCGACCCGATAGCCTCGTCCATGATATCCTCCTCTTCGCTTTTGGTGATCATCACCACCGGAATGTTTGGCCGGATTGCCTTGATACGCGTAAGAGCCTGCAAACCGGTCAGCCCGGGCATGTTCTCATCAAGAAAAATCAGGTCGAAATCCCGCTCATTTACACGATCAATGGCATCCTCCCCATTGTTGGCCGTGATGACTTCAAAACCCTTCCCTTCAAGGAGCAGGATGTGAGGACGGAGCAGATCGATTTCATCATCAGCCCAAAGAATGGAAACGGATTTGGTCATGGATCGGATTTATTGCTTCAGATAGTTCTCCTGGAAGAACTGGATGTACTGAAAGACGTTTTTGTTTTTATAAAATCGTGTGTAATTATCCTTGGAAATCAGGAACTGGCGGTAGTCGGTATCTTTCATTCCGGCAAAAACGGCAGGGTCTGCAGTGATCGCTTCGAAATAGCTCATGCCCTCTTTGCCGTTATTGAAATTCTTGACAGTTATCGCCTGAAGGTCCCCTTCAAGAATCGAAGAGGCCACTTCAAAGACTTCTGCATCAAATTTCTCAACATTGAAATTGGAAATCCTGAACTTCAGCCTGCCGATATCCACCGCAGCGGCAGAGACCACCACCACATAATAATGGGTAGCCGCCTCGTCGGGGAAATACTCCACGTCTTCCTCAGACCTCCGGTCGGTTTCAACCCGGCCAACCAGCAGCTTGCGCGATGTTTTGCCAATAGCGCTCGATGGACCATTCTGTATATAGCTCAGCAGGTTTTTCGCCGGCTCGGCAACTTCACTTTCGGGATACTTAAACATCAAATCGTTGAGCGACTTCACCAACCCCGCCGTGTCAGCAGGATTGGTTTTGGCATAGGCCATGATCCTGAGCAGCCCGAATTTGTCGCGGATCGGATTTGTTGAAAAAGCCGTGTCAGCTTTGTCACAGGCATCCACCACCTTTTTGTATTCCTTACCCTGATAATCGGAATAGACAGTCTCATAAAAGCTCATCACTTTGGCGCGCGCTTCATCCAGCTCCTTGAAATAATTCGGATTACTGATGATCTTGGCCGAACGGCTTTCGGGAAAATTACTAAGGATCAGGTCTTTGTATTTTTTAAGCAGGTCTTCGGACTTTAACCCCTCATAGATCTGGTACAGATTATAGTAGGAAAACAGAATTCGTTCGTCTTTCGGAAACCGGCTGTTCATCATTTCAAAATACTGAATTGCTTCATCCGGCCTCTTCAACTCATCCTTGAATATTTTCCCGGCGTTGAACAGGGCCTGGGCAACGCGGGTATTTGATTCACCCATCAGCGTGTCGTTAAGCGGAAGTTCAGCCAGGTAGAATTCCCTTTGCGTGGGCTTAAACGTGTTGGTTTTGGTTCCGGCGGCCGGAGTGGATATTTCGCCCGACTCTCCTTCTTCCGACAGGTCACCGGCCTCTGACAGTATTTTCTTGTTCGATCGTCTCCAGTTATCCTCCAGTTTTCGGCGTCCCCACATTTTGATGAATTCCGACATGCCAAAACTCGCAGCTGCCGGATTATAAAAGTACCAGGATGAAGTGGCTTGCATGGTTGGATCGCCCATTCCCACAGCCCCCCCCGGATCGAATTCCTGTCCTGCAGAACCAGGGCGGGTACCGGCCCGCTGAAGGCTGGATTGGCCACCCATGCCTCCCATCATGCCACTGTTGCCGCGGCCACTCTGCATGGCAAGTTTTTCCTCCTCCTGTTTGGCTTTCAGCTCATCCTCTATTCTCTGAGCCTCTTCCATCCTTGAAGCGATCAGCTTTTCCCGGTCAGCCTCGGGCAATTTAGCTACCTCCTGGAGACTGTCCTCACGGATGGCAATCTTAAGGTTCTCCGCCAGCAGGGTAACGTCCTCGCCGAAAGAGGTCACTGTAACATAATCTGGATACGTTTCAGGAAGGGATTGTCCGCAGCTGTCATAATAGGCACCGGCAGGAATGAAATCGTTGGAATCGTAATAATGCTTCGCCAGGGCCAGATAAGACATGGCTTTCTGGGTGGCATTTGTGGTATTTGACCAGACCGATTTCTTATAGTTCAGAATGGCCGACTCCTCCTTGCCTTCCTTCATGTCGATTTCGGCAAGCGCAAAGTAAACCTGATCCAGATAATCAATATTCTTCTCGTCACGCAGCATTTTCATCAGCTCCTTCCGGATGGCGGCAGCAGCCTCCTCGCCACCTTGATAAAGACGCGCACGGTTGATCCGGGCATTAAAGGCCATGTCATAGGGTGGGTTTAACTCATTCACCCGCTCATACCACCCCGATGCAGCCTCCGGATTTCCACTCTTCTCATATAACTGGGCCAGGACATAGCAGATCCGTGTCCGCTGGACCTTCTCCGGATAATCCGCAACAGCTTTCTCGAGAAAGGGTATTGCCGAAGAAATATCATCTTGCCTTAAATACCAATCGCCGTTGACTGCATTCAGCTCAGAAATCAGCTTTTTGGAAAAACCGGGAGTGCCCTGCAGTCGGTTCAGGACCTGTTGGCTTTCCGGGTACTTTTTGAGTGCCAGATAGGTGCGTGCCAACCAAAGGCTTGCCTCATCGGTAAGGCCCCCGTCAGGATACTGTCTCAGAATGTATTCAAAATTCTCGACAGCCGGCATAAAATCATGCTTAAGGTAATAGGCCTTGCCCATTAAAAGGAAGGCATCATCAACCCATTTAACAAATTCACTCTGCCGGTAGAACTCCTTCTGCTTGTCCGTTCGGTTAGCCCTCTTGATCTTGGGCTTTGCAGTAATCGAATGGGTCCCAATGACTTTTGAGCATTTCTTAACCGTCTTGTCCATGTCTGACAAAACCATGCGTGCTCCCTCACGGGTGCTGGATGGAAAAAGCGGCAACGGGGAATTGTAATCATCCTTGAAAGATGTCTGAACTTTCTTAATTCCAACCAGGTAGGAATCCCAGGCATTGAAGTAAATATTGTAATGGGAGGTCAGGTTATGATAACTCCGGGTAACCAGCGTATTCTTTTTGGTTGAACAGGAAGAGGCACCAAAAATGAGTAAGGCCGTCAGGGTAAAACGGAAAAAATTCTTCAAGGTTCTGATATCAGTTAAATCCATCTAATAAACTTCTGCTTTGCAAAATTATTTTATACCATGAGAAAAACGCAACCAATCGCAAATATTAGTATTTTAGACCGTTTGCCTGAAACTGAACAGTTGCCACCGGGAGGTACTATGAAAATATTTGTTGTTGAGGACGATAAATTTTATAATAAGCTGATAGAGCACCACTTAAGGCTAAATCCCGATTTCGAGATTGAAACCTTTTTTAATGGCAGGTCCTTTCTGGACAAACTCGGGGATAACCCACAAATCGTGACGCTGGATTTTGGGTTGCCCGATATGGACGGCCATGACATCCTGGCAAAGATCAAAAAGTATGATCCGGCCATTCATGTAATTGTTATTTCCGGTCAGGAAGATATTTCCACGGCTGTAAAGCTCCTAAAGATGGGAGCCTATGATTATATCACCAAGGATGAGAATATCCGCGACAGGCTCCTCCATACAATCCACAACATACAAACCACCCAGAAGCTTAGGAATGAGGTTTCCCAGCTTAAAAGTCAGATCAACGAAAAATATGATTTCTCCAAGGCCATTATCGGTGAAAGCAAAGCACTGAAAAAGGTCTATGCCCTGATTGAAAAGGCCATCAATGTGCAGAACATGACGGTTTCGATCAAAGGGGAAACCGGTACAGGCAAGGAATTGGTTGCCCGTACGATCCATTACAATTCAATCCGAAAAGAGAGGCCTTTCGTCGCAGTAAACATGGGAGCCATTCCGAGGGAACTACTCGAGAGCGAATTGTTTGGACATGAGAAAGGAGCTTTTACGGGTGCTTATACCCGAAACATCGGAAAATTTGAGGAAGCCAATGGCGGAACGATTTTCTTTGATGAGATTGCTGAAATGGAACTCGACCTGCAGGTTAAGATTTTGAGGGCCATCCAGGAAAGGGAGATTACCCGGGTAGGGGGATCCTCAGTGCTGAAAGTGGATGTCAGGATTATTACGGCCACCAACAAGGACCTTCAGGAAGAAGTGAGAAAAGGACGTTTTCGGGAAGACCTCTACTACCGCCTTCTCGGTTTACCCATCAATTTACCACCCTTGTCGGAGCGAGAAAATGACATCATCATACTCGGGAATTATTTCCTGAAAGACTTCTGCAAGGAGAACAACCTGCCCAAGAAGGAGTTTTCAGCTAAAGCCAGGAACAAGCTGCTTACCTACCATTATCCCGGAAACGTCAGGGAACTCAAGGCAATCGTTGAGTTGTCGGTGGTCATGTCCAACCAGCAGATTATCGATGAGGATGACATTATGTTCAGCCCGACCAACACCGGCATTGACATGTTTTCCCAGGAGATGACCCTTCAGGAATACGAAAACAAAATCATCAAGCACTATCTGGAAAAAAACAACAACAACGTTGTTCTTGTAGCCAAGAAGCTGGATATCGGGAAATCAAAAATCTACAATATGATCAAGAGCGGTGATATTTAAACCGCTTCAACCGACTTCACCTCCGGCACCTGCTTTTTCAGCGTATTCTCCACTCCTGACTTAAGGGTCATGGTCCGCATCGGGCAGCTTCCGCATGCACCGATCAGTTTTACTTTAACCACCATGTCATCGGTAATGTCCACCAGGGTCATGTCTCCACCATCTGCCTGCAGATAGGGCCTTAATTGTTCGAGGACGTCGCTGATTTTTGTTCTGATTTCGGGAGTTACCATATTTTCTGATTTTATGGGGAGGACCATGGGTCCTCCCCTACGATGAAATTTATTTTGTGATCTGTACGATTTGGGTGGGTTCGGCCGAAGCATTGCGGATTTCAATCTGCCGGACGGTCTCACGCGCCAAATCCAGGAAAGCCTGGCCCGACGGGGAGTTTTCATCCGTTGCTACCGGCCTGCCATTGTCGCCTCCTTCGCGGATGCCCTGCACCAGCGGGATCTGGCCCAACAGCGGTACATTCATTTCAGCCGCCAGCTTCTTGCAGCCGTCCTTGCCAAAAATGTAATATTTGTTCTCAGGGAGTTCTGCCGGTGTAAACCAGGCCATATTCTCCACCAATCCCAACACCGGCACCGCAATCGATTTTCCGGTAAACATGCTGATCCCCTTGATCGCATCGGCAAGCGCAATGTCCTGAGGAGTTGATACAATAACAACGCCGGTAACGGGGAGCGTCTGAACCAGAGTAAGATGAACATCTCCTGTTCCGGGAGGAAGATCGATCAGCAAATAGTCCAGCTTGCCCCAGTACCCGTCATGAATGAGCTGCTTAAGCGCGCTGGTTGCCATCGGGCCGCGCCATACCAAAGCCTCCTTCTCATCCACAAAAAATCCGATCGACAGGATCTTGACCCCGTATTTTTCAACCGGAATAATCCGGTCCTTGCCGTCAATCTGCTTTAACTCCGGATGGGCCGATTCCTCATGGAACATTTTTGGCACCGACGGCCCATACACATCGGCATCAATCAGCCCTACCGAGTATCCCAGCTTTGCCAATGCTGCTGCCAGGTTCACCGCTATCGTTGATTTTCCGACCCCGCCCTTGCCCGAGGCAATGGCCACGATATTCTTAACATCCGGAAGCGGCTTCTCCGTGTGTACGATCGCTTCGGCTCCAATGGTAATATCGGTTTCAATATCACTGCCGAACGCAGCAGCAAGCACCTGCTCGCAATTTTTCTTAACCGAGTTGGCAAAAGGATTCTTTGATTTCGGGAAAACCAGCGAAAAAGTCACCCGGCTTCCTTCAACCTTTAATCCCTGAATCATTCCAAGAGAAACTATATCCTTTTCATTATCAGGATTAATCACACCCTTGAGAGCATCAACTACTGTTGAGGCTGATATTGACTTCATCTATTTTTATTTAATTTAAATAAAGACAAAGCTACGCATCTTCTTCGAAAGAGAATCCCGACTCTGCCATTTCTTTTACCGGGTCCCAGTAAACGGCCTCAAAATCAAGGATCTGATTCTCTTCGATGCGGATGCCCTCAGATTCCAGAAGTTCTTTCATGGTATCCGACCAGCCAAAATGGTGCCGGCCGGTTAGCAGACCGTTGCGGTTAACTACGCGGTGCGCGGGAATGAACTGGCCGTCTGAAAATGACTTATTCAGGGCCCATCCCACGGTTCGCGATGCCTGTGGAGAGCCCAGGTACCTGGCTATGGCTCCGTAGCTGGTCACTCGCCCATAAGGAATGTACTTAACCACCTGGTAAACCAGGCTGAAAAATCCAGGGTCGTCCATCAGGGCAGGTTTAAGTCGGCCGGTTCCGTCAGGGTAACACCTCCGGCCAGCCTGAAGCGTGTATAGGTTATCGGCTTCCCGATCATCAGATATCCGGATTCGTAGTGTGTACGGATCGCCAGAATTTCATCAGCCAGACCGGAAGCATAGAGGTTATCGGTCGATATATCGGGCTGAATATGATTGATTTTCAAAACCTCCGCAGTGTAATCATACAGGATGCGGCTATCGGTTTTGAGATGAATGGTTCCGCCCGGCCGGAGCATCTTTGAGTAAAGGTTCAGGAATCGCGCGGACGTCAGTCTTTTACGGGGTTTTTTAGGCTGCGGGTCGGGAAAGGTCACCCAAATTTC
>CAYQFT010000045.1:19493-23249 GCA_964416825.1 uncultured Porphyromonadaceae bacterium | reverse complement strand
TCTGCGATTCCATGCAACTTGGTTGTTCAAAGCCTGCACCCAGGCGTTCGTCCCAGCCGTAGAACCGAAGTTCCGGGTTAGTGCCATAAACACGGTAGGCATTATCGAGTTTTGCGATGGCATTGGGGATATAGGTCCGAAGCGTTGCGGTATCGCCCGTATAACGGTAATAGTCAACCAGGCTCAGTACCCAATAGAGCGAGTAACTCCGGATTCCGTTGTCCTGTCCCGACGTATTGCCGATGTTCTTCTTATTGAAATCGTAATTGCCGAATGCAACCAGCGATGCGGCCTGCGATGGATGCGCATCCCCCGTCCAGGAAATGCGGTCGCCGCGGTCCATGAGGATTGCGCCAAAGTAATCCTTTGTCAGGTTCAGCTTCACACCATAGGCTCCTGTATACCAGATCTTTGTAAGCATGGTGTCGCTGCAAGAAAAACTGCCGTTGTAGTTGGTGGGTTTTGCCTGGCATACAAGCCTGACGCCCGTAATATGCCATTGGGAGGTAAACGACCGGACATGAATCCAGCCAAAGCGTACCCCCTCATAAAGCTCACTGTTCAGCTCAAGCCGGTAAGTGTTGCCATGTTTTACCGGGACAGCGGTTTTTACAGGATGCTCCGGTCCGCTGTTTACCACAGCGGGCTGGTTATATTCACTGATGCTCATCTCAACATGGCCGGCAAGGTCAGGACTGTCGAATTCCAGCCAGGCTGCACTCTCCACCCCGAAATCCAAACGGATGGAACCCGTCCCTTTCACGGTAATGGCCGTCGTCGCGCCGGTTGCCGATTCCAGATTTCCAAAAGCATCTTTTGCATCCGCAACAGCACCGACTGGCCTGAGGGTGTATACCTGCAGGTCGTCATCTGCATTCGTTTCCTTCCAGCGATAACCGATCAACGGATCGGGCGACTCCAAGACCTCAGGTCCGTCGAAAGCGCCGCCGTTCAATACCGGGTAAGGTTGCTTCGCTGGCGAAGCTGCATCCAAAGTCAGCGCGAATCGCCATTCATTCGGGCCGGCTGATTGCTGGTTGGGTTTTGGCGGCGACAGCGGAAGTTCCAGCCACGCCAGTCCGATATGGCGTTTCATGTGGCTGGTGCTGGCGCCACCGGGGGCGTCGTAAAAGATCGCCAGACGTTTTCCGACCCTGACTACCGAAGGCATGCCGATGCATTTCTTCGACCAGGTGCAGTTTTTTCCATCCAACACCACTGCTTTGTTCTTTGCATCCCACCGGTTCAGATCCTTGCTCCAATAAACCCAGACCGCGTCTGTATATTCACCGTGGTCCACGTCCAGGCCAATATGATTGGTGAACAAGAACCACGTCTTGTTAGACGCTTCGAAGTAAAGCGAGGAATTCTCGATCTGTTCCTCCGCCGGGACGATCGGCTTGGGATCAATCGTCCACGGGCCGTTTAGGTCTTTTGTGCGTGCGATGCCGAGCGTGCGTGGCATCGAAGCACTGAAAAACATCAGGTAATCATTGCCCTGCTTCACGATATGCCCGGGACTGGCCGTTTCAGCATAGTATGTTCCCGGCTTTGTCAGGAATGGAACCACTTCCGGCTGTTTCCGCCATGGACCGGCCAGGGACTTGCTCCGCGCTTTCAGCGTCAAATAAGGGAATGAGGGCACGAGGTCCGGCGCCGCGGAAGCGTTCGGTGTGCCCAGGTAGAACATGTGCCACTCCTTCCCGTCGAAACATACCCATGGGGAGCAGGCAGCGGCACCATCATTCTCGCCGGGCTTGCCAAAATCAAGAATCGGGCCTTTCTTTTCCCATGTCTGGAGATCCTTGCTGGTGGCCAGGCATGCCAGCCAGCCTTTGGGACCGGCACCGTCATAGAAAAGGTGGTACATGCCTTTCTCCTCAAAGATCAGTGCTTCCCGCGCACCCAGGTAGTCGCGCTGCCCGGGGCCGTCGCCATATTTGAGCACCACGCCCTGGTCATTTGCATCCATCCGCAAAGTCGCCGATGGCCGGCCATCGGGATAGACCTGACCATGAAGGCCCAACCACGTGAACGTCACCAGGGCCAAAATCATTGAGATGCTTTGATGATTCATATTGATTCCGATTCGTTTCGTCCAAGATCGCAAATTCATTGTTTCTTTTTGCCTTCCGGCAGAGTTTCGGAGCGAGGGGCGGTGGACTATCTTGCTGAACCAATCCGCCTGGAATGGATGGTCGCGCCGCCTTTCTTGAGGAATACGTCCCGGGCGCCGACATTGCCGATCACGACCCAGTAGTTGATGTCCGCCACACCGAGATTTTCAGGATCATTCACATCGCTTTCGGTGGTCTGCCAGTGGTTCTGGGCGTCAGTCTGATCGGGGCCGGGCTGTTCAATGTTTAGCTGTTCGATGGAGAATCCGTGGGCGCCGCTGACCGTCACAGTGTTGACATTACGGCAGGAACTGACCCGGGCAAAATGCGAGGCGTGGTGGGCTTGTGCAAAGTTCAGGCCGTGGATATTGCTGCCGATGACGATGTTATCGCCGTCGGTATGTTCGTTAACCACGATGCCGTTGTAATAGCCGGTAACGGTGACGTTGCGCAGAACGGTCCAGGCGGCATTGTTGACAGCGGGAGTGATCAGGCCGCTGGTTTGACGGGTGGGCTTCGATGCCCGTACGTTGTAAACTCCGGTGTTGATGAAAACATTTTCCAGCTTGCACTGCATAGCATCCTTCAGATCGATGCCACCGATGCCGGGGTTGTCATAGGTGCGAACATCGAGATTTTTCAGAATCACATGGACCGCGGAAAATCCGCCATAGAGGGACTTGTCGGATGGGGTGGCGGTAATGACCGACGGGCCTGACCCGGCAAGGCATTTCAAGATGGTGCCCCGGTTTTGCAGTGGAAAGGAGCCGATGGTGCCGAAGACGGGAGTGGGCTCGTGCTCGCCGGTGATTTCCAATGTTATCCAGCTCGGGTTCGGACTCGACACGGGGGGAATGATAATCCGCCCGCGATAGATGCCGTCGGGCAAGATCACTCGACCGCCACCGGCCTCAACGACCGCCTTGAGACAGCGGGAAAAGGCGTCTGTGTTATCCGTGGCATCGTCGCCCTTCACGCCGAAAGCACGTGCGTCAAACAGGCGCGGTTGCGGAGTGGCAGCCACAGCTTGGTCATTGGCGGTCGCCGGGGGATTGCCCGACAAAGGTTTGCTGGTGATCAGGCCGATGCCACGGCCTTTGTTTCCCACCGCGCAGTAATAGAGGTAGAATGTCTCGTTGTCCGGGTTCCATACCAGAGAGATCTTATGAGCGTATTCCTTGTCCAGTCCTGACGGATTGCCCCCTGCCACATAGAGCGGTTCGGGATGCGACGTCCAATTAATGAGATCGCGCGAAAAGGCGGCCATGATGTGGGCACCGCCTTTGCCAACCCCAAAGTAAAACATCACCCAGTGATCGCCATCGCGGAACACCTTGCCGTCGGAGCAAAACTTCTCGTCATAGCCGCCTTCCCGGACCTGCACGATCGGATTGTTTTCAAAGCGTTTCCAGTTCAGGAGATCCCTGGAGGTTGCGCCACCCATCTGCTCGATCCAGACGGGCATTTTTTTGGCGTTATAGAAGTTGTAGAATTTCCCTTTGTGTTCCACCAGCCAGGGCTGATAGATGCAGTCTTTTTCCCAGTCCGCGCAATCCTTGTCGTAAATCGAAAGAACCGGGGTGTCCTTGGCCCGCTGCCAGATCAGACCATCTTCGCTGGCAGCCACGCCTTCATAACC
>CAYQFT010000045.1:0-19483 GCA_964416825.1 uncultured Porphyromonadaceae bacterium | reverse complement strand
TAACCGGGGTCAATTTCATAGCCCCCCTGTTTGGGATAGCAGCCGTAGAGCGTCCAGAACCTGCCGTCGCGCTTCTTCAGCACACGCGGTGCCTTTATATCGTAGGACTCATACAGGTAGGCGCCGATCACGCAGCCACCGAAGTCGAACTCGCCAGGCTTGCCGAAGCCCATGGCAAGGCGCGGGTTTGTCCAATTGACGAGGTCTTCGCTCTCGGCAACGAACGAGTTGTAGCCATTGCCATTGAAGGCAATAAAGCTCATGAACCACTTGTCCGGCTGGCCGGGCAATTGATAGACGCACGGGACGTCCGTATTGCGGAAATCCTCGTGACCGGGGATGTCCGGATTGGCCGGAATGACGTGCCCGGCCTGGTAATGCCAGCCGCGATACGGCGCCGACCACTTGTCCAGTGTCTCCCGGTCAATTGGATGCGCCCTCTTATTTTCGGCGGCGTTGAGCGCTGTGAACGGCGCGATCAACAGGGCGACGAAGAGGGCGATGTTTGTTTTCATAATTGAGTTTTGTCTTGGTCGTGTTTCTTTGGCTGGCTGCTCATTTCATTTGTCTCTTTGGAGCCAAATATCCATCTCTCCTGCACCTCTGTTTAGCCATGCCAAATATGGTATTGCCATAAAACCGGTAACCGAGGCCACACCGCTGTTGTCAGCAGTTTTTGCCTTACCCTCAATAACGGTAATACCACCGATCAGGTCACTTACAAACCTGGAGGTAAGTTGCGAGTCATCCGGGAGAATCAGGTTACCGGTTTTCCCATTATTGTCGACCCCCTCGGCGCAATATACCAGAGGGCCTCTCTCAAGAGCGATTAGCCCGTTGTTTTCCTTTACTCGTTCATCTGAAAGGACCCGCCTTATTTCCATTGGGAAATCGAGGGAAATTTCATCATTTGCCTGCCATTTCTTTCGAATTACGGCATAACCCTTATCAAGAATGACTGCCTGCTCTTCGCCATTGACCTTAATGGATACCGGTTTATTTATTTTATCCGTATACCGGTATAATCCCAGGGGTATTGGTTCTTCACGGGCCCAGCCAGGCACCCTTATTCTGACGGTAAAAGAGGATGGCTTTTCCAAACCCAGGCTGATTTTAATCACACCGTTCCACGGGTATTCAGTTTCCTGATTAACAAAAAGCGCTCTGCCTCCGAAATCAATTTGCGATTCACTTTTCATGAAAAGATTGATATACAGGTTGTCATTATCAGTAAGATAAATATAACCAGGCACCGAGGGAGTGGTTCTGCAGATGTTTGTGGGGCAGCATGGCGGATCGAACCAATCTGAACGGGTTGTTTGTCCACGGTCGGCCAACGGATTAGTATACAGATAACCGGTTCCATGAATGGAGAATGTAGGAAGATAAGCATTGTACAATGTTCTTTCCAGAACGTCAAAATATCGGGCATCTTTATAGTACTTACCCAACCTGAAATTCCATAGGATATTTGCCACAGCCCCGCAGGTTTCACTATAGGCCGTGAGATTCGGCAAGACATAAGCTTCATCAAAAGCTTCTCCTTTTGTATGGCTGGCTCCAACACCCCCGGTTAAATAAATCTTTTTACCGGTAGCATTTTCCCATAATCGCTTTGATGCTTCTATGTATTCAGCATCACCTGTCATGGCACCAACATCAGCCATTCCGGCATACATGTAACACGCCCTTACCGCATGCCCGGTGGTTTCCTCCTGTTCCAGAACAGGTTTATGATCCTGGAAATAGGTGAGGTTTTTCCGGAAAATGTATTGTGTCCGGCCGTTGTTATAGTGACCACGTTCAGCCAGAAAAAACCTGGCAACATCAATATATTCCTTTTTACCCGTTACCCGGTAAAGTTTTGCCAATGCCAGTTCAATCTCCTGATGTCCGGGTATCAACCTGAGCTTGTCGCTGCCAAAAGTCCGGTCGATCAGGTCTCCTGTTTTTATCGCCATATCAAGAAAGTTGCGTTTACCTGTTGCTTCGTAATGTGCAACGGCGGCTTCAATCATATGACCCAGATTATACAGTTCGTGGCTGTGGCTGAGATTTGCCCATCTGCCGCCTATGCATTTCTCTCCCAGCGGTTTAAAGTATCTGATAGTGTACAGATAACCATCAGGTTCCTGGACTTTACCTATTATCGCAATTAAACTGTCGATATACCTCCCGAGTTTGGGATCCGGATGCAGCCTGAGTGAATAACAAGCTCCCTGAATAGTTTTATATACATCAGAGTCGCTGGCCTCATTGCTGCTAAAATCGCCCTTTTTTATACCTGCAGCAATTGAAAAATTGTCAATCTTGCCTGAGGCTTCGAGTTGGGCAAGGTTATCCCATATTGTATTATTTATACAGGAATCCATTCTCATTTTCCACAATCCGCCTGTGACTTTGATGTTGTAATAGGGAACCTCGCTGAGAGGATAATCAAAAACGCGGTCCCCATTGCCACCGGTACTACATGACAATATCAGGAAGATGGAACACAGCAGATAAGTCGTCGTTTTCATGCTATTTGGTTAAGGTAACCGGCCCCCGGCTGGAATAAATGACCTCTCTGATAATTTCGTAATCAACGCCTCTATCTTTCAGGTAGTTAAGTATGTAATCAAAACAGTTTTCGTGCTTGCCGATCAATTCCGGTGGAAAGACGCCTTTTTCATCAAACAGCCCATCAATGATCATGTTAGCCGCGGCGGTTGCGGTATACCCGGTAGTTCTGGCCATGGAGGAAGTCCCGGTGCTTACATTGTATTCATCGTGCAGATTGCAGACCACCTTCTCCGTTTCACCCTCCGGGTTTTCGCCAATGAGGGTAACACGCATCACGGTGATCTCCTCTTCACTTTCACCAAGTTTCCATTCGTTGAAGAGAATCCTGCAGGTAAAATCAAGTGGTGCTATATCGGTTCCCTTTATATTCATTTTCTCCGTGCTAAAGAAGCCGCTCTCTTTCAATACCCTGATATATTCGATATGGCCAGGATACCTGAGGGTTTTTTCTTTCATATCGGGAATATGGGGCATGGTAAAGATGATCGATCTCAATCCGTCGGAATTAAAGGATTCCAGCGTGCCAACCCGGTCGAATTCAACATATTCACAATCCGTTAAGGGCTCACGGACAACCAGTTTGCCATTTTCGACATACCGGGCCGGACGGGTGTATTCCTCGATCACATCGACCGGTGAAAATGGTGCTTTATAGCAAAACGGCCACTTCTTCAGTTTGGGTAAACCACCAACCAGGCACTCAAAATGCTTCAGTTTCAGCTTTTCATTGTAATAACCGAGCAGCAGGTTGTCCATGCCAGGGGCAACACCGCAATCGACGATGGCTGTAACGCCCATATTTTTAGCCAGTTGATCAAGATCCAGGGAATGTTCAGGGAAAAAGGAAATATCGACAACATTTTTGCCGGATTCAATGATGCTGCGGAGTGTGGCAAACCCTAAACAACCCGGTACCGCACAAATTACCAGATCGAAAGGCTTGAGTGCATCCTGCAGCTTCTTCTTTTCTGTCACATCCAGCTCTAATATACTCAGAGACTGACACTTATTTTTCACCGCTTCCAACCTGGGAAGACTGATATCTGCCAGAGTTACCTGATGACTTTTTGCGAGATCAATGGCCATGGCGCTGCCAACCATTCCGCCGCCCAATACGATTACTTTTTTCATGAACTGAGTTTGGTATTTACAATTTCTTTATCGTTTTAATAAACAGACCTATTCTTTGATCAGAACGGTTCCCTGTTTTGCCATTTTAGCTCCGGACTTCAGGTAATACATGCCGGCCGGATAACCAGATATATCAAGGGTAGTGTATTCACTCCTGACCTCCAGTTTTTTAATTTCTCTACCCAAAGCATCGAACAAATGATAGATTTGCGGCATGGGGGAATCTCCTGATTTAATGGTAAATATACCCGTTGAAGGATTTGGATAAACGGTAAATGGTAAAGCGCTGATTTCAGCACCATCGATCTCCGACGGCAATTTTGAGCCCCTCAAATTAATCTCTGCAATGGAGGTTCGCATATCGGCGAGTGACCCATCGCCCAGCCAGGAATTGATTGCTGATAATTTCAAATATCTGCCCGGAGTCTTGGCAAATAACACATATTGAGTCAGTTCCGTATAGAAAAAAGTACCCGATGCAACCGGCTGTCCCCAGTTAAACCCATCTCCGCTTAAACTGATAGTATAATCGGCGATCCGGCCCTCCCATGGAGCCACAAAATTGGAGTTCGCAGTATAATAGAATTCATTGATCTCGTAAACCTGGCCCAGGTCGATTATCATTTCATGTGGCCTGGCATAGGTATTACCCCACGGAACATGATAGTAGGTGTTTTTGTTTCCATCAAAAGCTTTAAATCCCTGATAACCCGATTGGGAAGGAGTTGCTGAAACCAGTCTCCAATCTGTTTGGGAAATCTCCGGCAATCGGATGGCAGGTTCTGTAATCGTTACCGTAAAACGTATCTGGTCGGTTCCAACCAGTTGTATGTCTGTCAATTCTAAGCCTGATGCCCGCCCATCCCACCATTTGGTGTCAGGTTTTGAATCGTTGGTAAAAGATTTGCCAGGAAGATAAATATCTCCGATGTTTCCCCGGTTGGTGGCCGATTTCTCTAATTCAAACTTACCGTCGGCCTGCTCGATGGAGTTGCGGTAGTGCTTTAAAGGGGTCATGTCGGACAACCGGTTGGAGGTAAAGACTTTTGAATCGGTATGCCAGATGAGTAATCCAAGAGTTGCCGGAAAAAGCGAATTTCCTATAGTCGACCTTTTACGGGCTTCGATGGTGAAGTATTCGCCGGAGTCATAGGGATTCCGGAAAACAACTACACTGTCGCCATCGGCCCTCAAGGTTATGGTAGTGGTCCCTGATTCGGGCTCCACAACAAAGCCCCACTTGTATTGGGCCAGAAACGGTCCTCCAATGGGTTCAACATCCGGCAGCCCGCCCGACATCAGGCTGTAAATACCGGTACCACCTGAATGAGCTGCTCCATTGTCAGTATCATACGTATCGGGGAATCCAAAGATTCCATGACCTCCTTCGTGAAGTGTCATAAATATATTTACCGGGGTAGGATCCCAGGTAGATTTCAGCACCGACCCGTATATCGTACTCACTTTTAACCCGTTGGACAAAGTCCAGCCCGGTCCATGCGAGCCTCCTATTCCCTGAGGCCCCCATTTGGAGCTGATAACCATCACTGAGGCTAATCCCCCCTTTGAAGACCTGTCGAAACTATCATCGACTATGCTTAGTGAACGCCAGTCGTATCCCGGATTATTCGCAATAATCCATTCGAGAGCATCTTTCCAGAGCAGAATACCCTGTTGCCAGGTAAGTGATTCATAATGAGTGGAAGGCTGAGGGGCTGTGTAGAAAAATATATCATGGGTAAAATCAACATTTCTTCTGCTTTGCTCATACCAGTATTTTCTGAAACTTCGTATTGCACCTTCTTCCTGATAATTCATCCCATTGATCAAACTGTCGAGCCGGGCCCGGGTAACCAATGCCGGTACATCAGGATAATCAATGTATATGGTAATCCCCTTGTACTTCACACGGGCATCCGTCTGGCTCAAGGCCTCATTCGAAAATGACAGGAAAAGTAGTGCCGCGAAAATCAGAATGTAAAGTTTCTTCATGCTGTGGTCCTGCTGGTCACTTAATAATCATTTTAGGTAACTCGGTGCAAACCGGCGTCTTGTCATTCTTCCTGAAAATCGGAAAGGCTTTATCCTGACTGGATTCAAATTCCTTCAAAAAATAACCGGCCTGATTTTTGAATTCTTTCTTATTCGTTTTATCAATTGTGACAGATCCAACCGAATAAAATCCCCGGGCTTTACTGGAATCCGAAATAGTTACCTTTTCAAGAGGCCGGTTATTCTTGGTTTGCCACAGGAAGTCGCCGTGAGGCAACATTTCAATTTCTTTCAGCTCCATTTCAATCTTGCCCTTCGTAAACTTCATCACCAGGTAATTGATCCGGGTGTTGTATCCGATCAATCCGCCATGGGCTACCTGCATAACGCCATCCCGCTCCGTACAAGTCATGGCGTGCACTTCGCCGCACAGGTAAGCATCCACCCTATTCTTTTTCATCAATTGCCAGAAATCCGACTCCCTGCCTTCCGGTATATTCAATCCACTGCTGCTCCATTGGCGAACGGGTCCAAGTATGGGGACATGCCCTACAAGTATCCGATGGTCAACATCAGGATTCGCATCCAGTGCCTTTTGAACCCATTTTAGCTGGTCGCCGGTGACACCAATTTTTATGAATCCCAACTCGCTTTTCCCTTCCTCAAATACATCAACCGATATAAAAAGCACATTTTTATG
The DNA here is from genome assembly GCA_964416825.1 of uncultured Porphyromonadaceae bacterium. GTDB lineage: Bacteria > Bacteroidota > Bacteroidia > Bacteroidales > UBA12481 > UBA12481. The sequence goes on along the minus strand of CAYQFT010000045.1, from coordinate 13,098 downwards.
CCTCCACCAGAATGCAGTACCCTTCATATTATCCGGACCATTCTGAGGCATTTTCAGATGATCGGAAAAGGCTTTTCGATAGAGCTCCACCGCCTTGAACTTTTTCTCATCCCGCCAGGCATCATCTCCAATATCATGGTCTCCGAGTGTGGTGTAGAATTTAAGTTTATGGTCGTTCATCCGGTTGATCCAGGCCGAATAATACCGCTGGGAATATTTTTTGATCGTATCCGAATCATTTCCAAGCTTACTATCCCAGTGGCCCATCACCAGATCACCGGCCACAATAACAAATTCAGGGTTTTCTTTCTTTATAGAGGTCAAAACAAAATCAAGCGCATCCTCCCACCCCTGTTGCGGATAATCGCAATCAACATTCAGAAAATCGGGTATGCTGACTATCGTAAAAGGCTTATCGGATTTGTTTACCCTGCTCACAATACAACCAGAAAATTGGAAGGCACTGTTTAGCAGAAGGGTGAAAATCAATATTCTAACGAGGAGTTTCATCAATAATAAATTTTAACGGTATGAATTTGAATACTGTCAGGCCAAACCTATTTTCCTGTCACCAATTCAACTTTCTGTAAGGTTATGCCGTAGTGCCCTCCCGGAGGGTATACTTTATGGGGCTGATCGTTTTCATCCAGGGAGAAATTTCCGGAATAGAGCAGCCACATGGTTTTGCCGTCATCGCTGATGAATTTGGAAGGGATGTTTACAAAATAGGCCTGCGTACCAAATTCCTTCATGTAGGTTATGATTTTCCAATCACCATCAAGTCGATCTGATTCAAGCAAGTAGGTATTCATTCTGGATTTTGTGGTACCTCCGTCGGTCACACACATGATATACTTTTTCAGCCCGGGTATGTAGGTGCAAGTGACGCATCCCATATTATTGTCCCACTCCAGCAGGGGTTTGATATCCTCAAATTTATCAGTCCAGATGGGAGTGCCGTTCTTGTCCTTGCCGCCGTAAAACTCATATTTGGATGCATCATTGATAGTCTCCACAGATGGAGTCACTCTCAAAAGATAGATCTGGTCGCCTGTAATCCAGCTATTGTTCCAGACCCTCCAGTTTTTTGAGGTGGTTGCCATATCAGCCCCGTGAGCCACCAGGTAAGCTTTGCCATCTGGTGAATGCTCCATGTTTTTGCCGAAATCAACAAAATGAGGTGCTCCAATCTTTAGCGGCTGTCCAAACATTCCTGATTCTCCAAAAATGGGTTTGGCCGGTGTGTGAGGAGTTGGCGTCCAGCTATGTCCATAATTGTTTGAGTACCTGAACCCCACGAAAGGCCCCAGCCACGGCCAGTTCACTGACACGCCGCCAAAGGTAAAGTCACTATTCGGACCCAGGCAGTAGGTACCATAATACCAAACTCCGTTATAAATCAGTGACCCGCACGGATAACGGCCATCATACGGCGCTGCAGGCGAACTTTTATCCAGGCCGATACTATATGCTTTTATGGTGAGCGGGTCATCCCCTGCGATGACTCCCTGGCCGGTAGTAATATGAACCGGATCTACCCACGACTGTGACCAGTCTGTATAGCCATCCAGGCGTTTGGTTTTGCCATCCGTCCAGGGGGAGTACAAGGTATCATTCGATGCCCAGGTCGGATACCAGGTATCGCCATAATGGTAGCCGCTTTTGATACCCAGAAATTTAAGGGCATTAAATGCCCCGGACTGTTTAAACGGACAATCTTCTGGAACCTCTGATGGCCAGATAAACGGCTCATACCTTACAACTTCAGGTTTCAGCTCAGGTAGTTGAGCAAAGACGGAAAAGCCAAGAAGGATAACGAATAATAAAGCTTGTATTCTTTTCATATCATCTCTTTTCATTTGCTTCCCTAAAATACTGATTCCGCCAGGAATTAACCTGGCGGAAACAGAGGTTTGAAAGGCGTTTCCCTTAAGACTCAGAAAGGCCTGCTCATATTTACCAGCTACTTTCCCACCAAGGTAACAGGCCCCAGCAGCCCCGCAGTCTGAATTCGGTAGGGTTCTCCCCCACCCGGCCACACTTCTGATTTCATATAGCCATGATTGGTTTTGCAGAAACGGTCTTTCGGGTCCGATAACATGTCACCGGTCATCCGGTTGCTCCACATATTGACTATTTCTATCTTCAGATCATTCGTACCGGTTTTAATTAATCTGCTGATATCTATCCGATACGGCTGCTTCCATAAGATACCTGCGGATTTTCCATTGATGAAAACCTCGGCAACATCGCGCACCTCGCCCAGGTCAATGCTCAGGTCTTTCTTAGTCATGCCCTTCTCGACCTTGAATGTATTCTGATAGGTGGCCGTTCCGGAAAAGTATTTTATACCCTGATCTTCTGATTCTGTCCATGAAATCAGCCGGTCGAAAACTGCCGTAGGAGGTGCTCCCCAGTTCGGAGGAAAACTCACATTCCAGGGTCCCGCGACCTCACTAATTATTTTAACATTCTGATTATCTGAATACAATGATACACTTCCGCGTTTTTCCTTATTAAAAACCACGAATACCGATCCATGTGCAGGTAATTCAACTTCGAAACTGATTCCAGATTGATCTTTGGTAAAATCTGCTACTCGGGTTGCAGATCCCGTTGAAGCATCCCAGAATTCCGGAAATCCCTCCAGGACCCTGAAACGGCAGGTCCCTTTAACTGATTCTTTCTGTTCGTTTCTCAAAAAATAGATTTCCCCGATATCGGTTGTCCGGTGGATATAATCAATACCCAGGTTTCCGGTGAAGCTGAAATCTGGCCCGATGCCATGCTTTTCCAGCACTTGATCGGCCGTTAAGCCCCACATAACCAGGCCTTCACCATATTTGTTCTCAAAGATGGTTTTGCCATCCGAAGCTCCCCATAATTCACCGGAGAGCTGATTTAGTGCGATATTATCCTGTTCCCAATCCCTCAAACCCGGAACTCTTGTTGGCCGCGGACCCACCACGGTGGCGCCGGCTTTAACCAATTCCGCGATCTTTTTTAACACTTCCAATGGCATGTGATCCTGCTCCGGGAGCAGCATGACGGCATAGCTCATGCCATCGGGCAAAACGAGCCGGCCGTCCTTAACCGACATCCGGTTCAGGATTATATCGGAGTTAACGACATCAAAATCATATCCATTCCCCAACCCTTTGAGGCGGGGTTTTTCAGGAACATCATGGTAGAATGGGAAAAAGTTAGGAGTCTGATCCCCGTAAAAATAGCATACATCCCCCACAAACAACCCTTGCTGAAGCATATAGCTGCATCGGGAGAGATATTCCATGAAAGGCTTGGATTTATCCCACCATGTAGTTCCCGGGTTCATATCGTAACCGGCATGATAGGTGCGGCCCGGCAATCCGTCTTCCGGATTTGTGCTGGCAAACGTATGGAATGTGATGTTGTTCAGCCCTTCGCAAAATGCCCGGTCTACCCACTTTTTCATATCAAATGGAGAATCTTTCCATCTTCTCCAGGTGGTAAACGATTCGGCATCAACTATTTTATGGCCATAAATGTGGGCAGCGCTCGACACTTCCTTGATCAGGAACATGTTGCGATGCTGGATCCAGAATTCACCCCTGGGAACTGATACGGTACCGAGAGCCTTTAAGGCATCAACCGGACAGGTACTCCAAACCGGTGGCCCCGGACCGCCTGATTCAGAAACCAGTATTGCGTTATACTTCTTAAGGAATTCAGTTCCGGTTTCATAATGACTGAAAATAAGCTGATCGCTGACAGTCCGGTTGAAATCGTATTGGAATTTTTCCGTTATGTCCCTGATCTTCCAGCCGGCAAGGACCGGCAGGTAGCTCTCTATATCATAACCCCTCCGCTCCAGAAAAATCGATGGAAAGGAGTCTGTCCACGGTGTACCCTCGGAAAGCTCCATGCTGTCGAATTCGAAATAAGCCAGTCCCGCTTCAGATGAATTCTCAGGCGTTACCCCAAGCCGGTCCATGAAGTGTTGTAAATGCCTTTTAGTCGCCTCAGGATCAAAAAAATCGATAAACAAGCCATTCGAATTGGGTGAGGGAACAATCAGTTCCTGACCATTGTTCGAACATACGAATCGCAGTATTACCCATTTCCCTCCAGGGACTTCCCATTGCAATTTTCCATCCTTGAAGTTCGGGGTCAGACGCACAACATTGGAGAGGTCTGCGATGGTACTATCTGAACTATACGGCACAGCAAGAACAGCGACATCCTTGTAAAAGACAGGGGTATCCTTGTCCTTCATCGGACAACCGTGCGGAAATTTCGGGAAGGGAAGAACCATGTCGATCGCCCGCGGCCCGGCTACCTCCACTTTGGAGACATACAGGTTTTTGGATGCCCAATCCGGTGTAACCCATGAACCTCCGGCGTTCCAGCCGCTCGAGGCCACGATGCCTATGCTCATCTTAAGTCGTTTCCCTTCGGAAATCGCGTGTTTGATGAGTTTCACGGATTCATCACCGAGGAATGCTCCTCCGGCAGGAATGAATGAGGGGTTCTTAACGGCGGCCACATCCCAGATTTCTGCCCTGTTCATCCCTTTGGATTTCATGGCCTCCAAATCCCGGGTAATGGAGGTGGTGGACATATTTCCATTCAACCAGCACCAGAAGGCACCCGGGCGGTATGATGCAGGGGGGTTGACAAATTCATCAGGGGAAACAGAGCAACTGACCATCAGCAGGCTCAACGGGATTAAGTACCTAATATTCATTTTATTGTAATTTTTCTTTTATTCTGATTTCTGCCTCCTGAACAAGCCTCACCTTCGCTGCTTCTGTGGCTTCTTTTCTCAGCTGCTTAAGGCTGGCCCTGTGCTGAGCATATTCATCAGGCAGATAAGGTGCTTCAGGATAGTCCCAGTTATCCGATCGAAAAAGGGGTACCGGAATGATCGGACATTCTGAACTAACCAGGTTTCCCAGAGGATTACGGGCCCATGCATACCGAACCTCGACGGGATCAACTGCGAGGTTATTCCAGACCTCAATCTTCTTTCTATCATCCACCGGCTTGCCATTTTCGTCCTTTGTCTTCACATAGGCTGCCTTTGCGGGAATGAAACGATGATCACTCCCGGCAATGCAAAAGCCCTCAATCGGACGGTCGTCGGAAGTTTTAACCTCCTTATTGAAGGTGACAATGATCTTATCTTTCAGGCGCTCAATGGCCGTGCAGATGGCAGGTTCCCACGCCAGATCATAACCATACTGTGTGGTCAGGGCCCACCGGGCCATCCTTTCACTGGCCTCCGCTTTCTTCTGGGGATGGTACCAGTTGACCTGCTGGTCGTAGGAACAGACATATCCTGTATTCGGAAGATCCCTATAGGCCTTGAACTGCCCTTCACGGATAGAAGCTGCAGGATCAATCATTCGGAGTTCGTAATTTTCAAGGGTTTGAGGTTCGCCGCCAGCACTGAACTCAACAATGCCAAAGGGCAGTTCCAAATCGTTAAAAGTCTTTCTCCAATCAGCTATCAGGGCCTTGAAATTTAAAGCATACTGTTTGGGGCGGGAATCCTCAAGAGCATTGTTATATCCGTGATGAAAGACAATTCCCTTGACAGAAAGGCCGGCAATTACCGCGACCATACCCGTATAGGACGATCCCGGGTAGTTTCTGTCCAGAGCAGGACTTGTCGAAGACTCCTTCGGTACATAGGCCGCCACCTTTTCATTCCACTGTTTCAGCAACGGAGCGTTTTCCGGCATCGCTGCCAGTGTCTCGGGAGTGAGCCATGCCTCAACCGTGGTGCCGCCCACCGATACATCAATCAACCCGATAGGAACCTGGCTGGCCATAAACAGACGCCTGCCAAAAACATAGCCCATTCCGGAAAATGTCGGCACCGTTTCGGGGGAACAGATAAACCAATACCCCTTTTTATCATAGCGCTCATACCATCCATCCCACTCATTTATGCGCTCGAAATCCTTCTGTGGTTTCAGATTAGCTGAACAGGGGATGGTCATTAACCGGATATTTGGAAAGTTGGCCGAAAGAATTTCGGCATCACCATGAAAGATGCGGGCAAGGTCAAACTCCATATTGCTCTGTCCTCCAAGCACCCAGACATCGCCAACCAAAACATTCGTAAACACGACCGAGTTGCTTTTCCCCGATACTTTCATCTCACGGGGTTGGGCATTCGTGCCCATAGGATCGAGGTAGACTGCCCACTCTCCCAGCTTGTTGGCAACACCGGATTTGGATTGGCCTCCGAATTCAATCGTAACTTTCTCACCGGAAGATGCCATTCCCCAAATCTTAACAGGCTTGTCGCGCTGCAGTACCATATTGTTATCAAAAATATGGGCAGGCCTCACCTGCCCCTGAAGAATCAGGCCGGCAAGAAAAATCAGGAGTAGTATAATTTTTTTCATTTCATTCTGTCTTTATAAACTTAACCCGCTCTGAGCGATTTCCATCAGAATAATTCAAAATATATACACCATTTGAAAGCAAGCTGATATCCATCACTTCCGTCATGTTGTGAGGATTGACCATTTGAAGAATTTTCCCGGTCATATCCAGGAGTTGGATTTTTGAGTTGGGGTTGGGTAAAGCCCGGAGCGTGATGGTTAATGAATGTGATGCGGGATTCGGGTATACCTCGATCGTTGGAATTCTTGTAACAGGATTATTATCCGCAAAACTGAATTGAGATTTCTCCTGGCGTACAACAATCGGAACATATCCCCAGGCATATTCATCAGGCGGCGTAACAAACAGGGCGTTGTCAAATGCCACCAGACTGCCGGTTGACGGGGCTTTCATGTAAACCTGATCAATCGTCCAGTTTTTGTGCATTTCAACGATCAGTTGCTGAAGGCTGTCCCTTTTGCCTTGTGACCATTTAAACTGCTGAAAAACAGGTTGATCGATGAACCGATACCAGAAATAGGTAACCATCGAATGATCACTTAGATAGGCGTAAAATGGTCCCGCCACCGGGCCCGGAGTTCTCCAGGCCCCCTTTAATTCTGCACGATAGGGTGTGGGGGTTTCAGACGGAGTCCTGAATTGCCGGTCGCGAAGGCCGGTTGAAACCGGCAATTTTGATTCCGGAACTGCGACCCTGAAATTCCCCGAGTCTTTGAAATACGCCGGAAAATAGCCCATTCCATCTGAGACATTTCCGGTCCATTTAAGTCCAAAGTCATTGCCCTGAAAAACAGCGGGAGTAGCAACATTATTAATTCCCACAACCGCTTTCCCATCCTGCTGGTAGTCTACCGGAGAGGTGCGCATGACTGGTCTGTAGCTTCCAATGGTCTGGAAAACACCGGATGGAGCCGGGCCGCCGTTTCGCCATGCCAGGACATCATTATACTTGGCCCGCTTGCTGTAAAACGTCACGTCCTTAGCCAGAATGGTCCGGCTTAGGCTGTCGACGTGAAATTGCAGACGTGGAATCTTGTAGTACCGGGTCTGGCTGGCATCATTGGCGCTCAGAATCGGTACGGTATTGAATTCCATCGTACCGCCCGCAAGGTTCCTGGTGGTCGGTCGTGAATCCAGCCCCCGGCCATAATCGAACGGATAATCCTTCGAAATCTTGGCCCAGGTTTCCGGCAGATAATATGCCAGGGGACCTTTGAAATTTATTGAATTTAAGAAAAGTGTCCAGGATTTCTCCCCTACCGGATATTTATCGGTATAGGCAGCAGTAAGCGGCAAAGAAAGGTAGCTGATCCCGAGCAGTTCGCCGTTGGGATTTCCCTGAAAAGTCATACCATCAGGAGGAACCAGTATCCGGTTTGATAGTTGAGCAACGCCAAGGACACTGTCCGGCAATGGGGTATCGCTCCAAAAGAACTGCCAGCCCGGATTGGAAATCTCCACACTATAACAGTTTGGCGTTGAATTCATCTTGAATTTGGGCGGGCCGTAATGGAACTTATTTCCTGCCCAGTAACCCGGCCCCCCTTCAACCGTTTGAAAAACACTACTGTATGTCGGGCCTCTTTCCGGCCAATTATCTCTGGCAACCGTTCCAACCGGACAAAGAGGAACCGTTGTATTATCCGAATTATCAGGAATAATCCAGCTTGAGGGTAACCCTATCTGGAAATTAGCAATGGGCGTGCTCACCAGCGGCCAGATGGCAGAATAGAAACCGTATCCCTCGCTATAAATGGACGGTGCCTGGGCGGGGTAGCTGGCAATGTACCCATGAAGGCCGTTCTGACAAATGACCGGCGAAGAATTACTGTAAATCAGAATACCAACAAGAATAATCCACCAGCGTAACGCCTTTATTTTGACCATTTTCGAGAATTAGCAGAAAGAATAATGGTTACCTGATTACCAGCTGCCGGGTTTTAGTAAAATCACCGGCCTTCATGGTATAGAAGTAGATACCGGCATCAAAATTCCGGGTTTCCAGAACGATGGTATGTTTTCCGGCTGGCATCATCCCCTTATTCAGCTCTATCACCTGACGCCCGGAAATGTCCGTCACTTCGAAAGTCACATCCGATCCGGCGACAAGTTCAAAATCGATTTGGGTACTTCCACTGAAAGGGTTCGGGTAGTTCTGGCCCAGGAATGCCTGCTGTGTTAAAGGATCGGTCCCATCATTAATATTGGCGTGATCGTTCAGGTTCAGGCGGATCATCAGGTTTCTTTTTCCGATATAATCGCCCAGTCCGGTTTCCCAGTTGCCATCATAGAAGCCCATGGCAGTTGACTCAACCAGCTTTACCGAGTTATCGGTTCCGATTTCCAGCCCTTTATTGCGCCGGACCATGTATTCCGGATTCAGGTTGTCGAAGGTTACACCCGCATAAACGAGGTCCCCCTTTTTGAGGAATTCGGATTCACCATCCTTGTCGAATGTCAGGGTAACCCAGGTGTTAAAATCAGCGGAATCCAGCTGGATGGTTTCCGTCGACAATAGTTCAAACGGGGTTGGATCATCGGTTCCGATCGGGACGAAGTAAAGTGAGAACCGATAATTGATCAACTCATCCGCCTTTCCTCCTGCAACAAAAACTGATATAGAACTCACTTCACAATCGTTGTAAATCGGAAAGATTGATCCGGTGAAGAAACCGATATTCGCAACGGCATTGATATCGTAACGTTCCTTGGTGAACGACCAGGGGAAATCGTTGGTATCATCAGCTCGTGAATAGATACTGTCAGTCACATTAAAGAATACCTCGCGTTTGTTATCGGCCGGATTCTCATCCGTAAACTTCGATTTGAGTTCCATTGCAAGTTTGTAATGTCCATAATCTGCCGGTGAATATTTATCGGCAATATCAATGGTGTCGACAACCAGAACAGACAAATCTTTCTTGGGTGACAATCTTTGAAAAACGCTGTTCCCGTTTTTGGTAATACCCAGATCCAGATATACCTCTTCCTGGTCATATTCACCAAAATTGAGAGCGGTTGTTTCAAAATTAAAGAATCCGTTGGTGCCTGTCAGCTGCGATTTTGGAATGTCATAAATCCAGGACACATTCGTATCCGGATTATTGTCATCCCATTCCATCTTTACATAGCTTATCTTCAGGTCATTGTTGTATGCTTCTGATAGTGTGAAATCGTCAATCGCCCAATAGTATAACGCCGAATTCATCCAGTGAAGCCTCATTTGAACATTGGACATCCCAGCAGCAACATCAGAGATATTTACTTCCATTATGGCAGGCACTCCTGCAGGTTTATCCAGCGGCCGGTCTTTGTGCCCGCAACCGAAATTGACGCTGTACGTGGCGGAATGGACCCAGTTATCTACCGAAACCTCAAGGAACATATCCACCGGATGTGAACCCATGAAATGAGTTTCGTATTTGACCACCACGGAAGAATGTGCGCTGCAGTTCATGACCGGAAAAACCACCGAGTTGTCCACCCTGATCTCCGGGTTACCCTGAATCTGGAACATCTCCATGAAAAGGGCGATGCAGCCGTTATCCTTTGTGGTGGATTGAAGCATCGGGTCATGTGTTCCTGTCCAGTCGAAACGGCCCTTCCACCATACAAAGTTGGTTCCCTGGTCCTTTGGATCCAAAAAGGAAAATCCGGTCGGAGCCGTCCAGCCTTTGGGATCAGCGGGATTCTCCCACCCAAAGGTTTCAGAATAAAACACTTTGCCGTCACCTTTTGTGGCGGGGGACTGAGCCTGAGTAGCCGTTACTGCCAACATTCCTGCCAGCAATAGGAAAAAGTATCTGTTTCGCATAATCATTGGATTTGAGTATGGGAAATTACCAAAAATCGGCCTCTGACGGGTCAATCAATTTGGCACGAATGTGCGTTATCTTGCAGGAGGATTGGCAGGAGCGGCAACTAATTTCTCTCGCTTTTCCCCAAAGTTTTACTCTTTTCCAGTAGTGCCTTCAGTTCGCCTACGATCTCCGGATGTTTGAAATAGAGATTCACTTTTTCTCCCGGATCGTTTTCGAGGTTGTAAAGCTGGCCCGGAGCATCCGGCGCAGCCTCAGGCAGAACGAAAGGTTTCAGCTCAGGACCATTGTAGTTGTTCCCTCCGGAGCCGCGATGATCGAGGTATTTCCAGGGGCCCCTTCGGATGGCGAGCGCCAGGCTGGTGGTTTGGTGCAGGGTGTAGGGCCTGACTTGCTCACCCCCGGTTTTACTGAGAAGTACGGGAAGAATATCGAAACTGTCTTCGGCAGAATTGTCGGGTAGTAAGGTGCCAGTGATTGCCGCACAAGTCGCCATGATATCAGTTAAACAGACTGTCTGACCGCTCGTACTGCCGGATGCGATCTTTTCCGGCCAGCGAACGATAAACGGAACCCTGTGACCGCCCTCCCACTGATCGCGTTTCAGCCCGCGCCAGGGCCGCGCGCCATCGTGACCGTAGTCGGCCCGCATGTGAATAACAGTGGAGACTTCAGGCCCGTTGTCACTGGAAAACATTACCACCGTGTTTTCCGCCAGCCCGAGCCGCTCAAGAGTTGCCATCAGTTCTCCGATAATGTAGTCGAGTTCATGGATAAAATCCCCGTGCGGTCCCGCCTTGGTGCTCCCCCGAAACTGTTTGGCGGCGAAAGATGGCAGATGTACTGCATTCATCGAGTGGAAAAGGAAGAACGGTTTATCAGGATCCTTACTGGCGTGTTGTTCCAGAAAATCAAGACTCTTCTTGAGGAAGACCATGTCCACTTCTTCAAGATCATAATCCGGGGCTACCATGCCGTCGCGGTTGTCGAACGAATACGGGTCCTTGGGCAGTTTTGACTTATCAAGCATGCCGGTGGGCGGCACCGGAATGCGATCCCCATCAATGTAGGCATAAAGAAAATCCGTGGCAGGGCAGCAGGCGGTACCGAAGAACCGGTCGAATCCCCGATGAACCGGCCCATCCGGAATGGCACGGGAATAATCGATCATCTTCACCCCTTCAACTCCTCCCTTCGTTATGCGTTGTCCTGTAGTATCAAAAAAACTAAGTCCGACATGCCACTTGCCTGTCATGGCCGTGGTATAACCCTGATTTCGCAGCATCTGCGGCAGAGTCAGCTGGTCCTCCCGGATGAGGCAAGGCCCTCCCACCCCGGCGAAAACACCTTTATACGGAATGCGGAAAGCCATCCGGCCGGTCAGCAGACTATACCGGCTGGGAGTTGAAACCGTCGAGGGAGAATGCGCATCCGTGAACCGCATTCCTTCCCTTGCCAGCCGGTCGATATTCGGGGTAGGAACCTTGGATTCCGTATTGTAGCAACCGATATCACCATAGCCCAGGTCGTCGGCGAGGATGACAATGATGTTGGGTTTAACCGGCTTCACTTTCTCTGTGGCAAGAAGAGCCAGCGGGGTGATGGCCAGGGTGGTGAGAAGGGTTGGTTTCATCGTTGTAAATGATTAACAGTTTTGACGATTTCATATACCAGCTGTTTCCCTTCGTTAATAACATCAGCCGCCGGCCGGCTGTCAAGGGTTTTCGTGCTGATTGAATTCAGGAATTCATCCAGCCTTTTTCCAGCTGCCTCAGCTTCAATTGATTTATTACCAGCCAGTTCTTTTCGAAGGATTCGTATCTTTTCATAATCCTGAATGCCTTCCCTCAGCCTCTCAAAACGAATGGAACTTTGGGCATCGGGGTACACTAAATAGGTATCCCCGCTTGGCCATCTGATATACCTGGAATCAACCTCCGGATTTTCAACCCAACAGTTATAGGCCCATCGTAAAAATCCATCAAAACCCATGGCCGATGCAAACCAGCCTTCGTAACAGGATTCTGCCGGAGGAGAAAAGGTGAAATTATTGGGTTTGGGTATGCCGCAGGCCACATAATAGGTCGTTATCAGACCTGCTTGTCTCCTGGAGTCAACAATAGCCCCTGATATTTTATCGATATGCCTCCAGTTGGAGCTGAAATCATAGATCGATGAATTTATTTTATCAAAATAGAAACCAGCCATCGAAATCTTAAATTCAGGCGCCGTTTCCTTCAAAAACCGGAACATGTTTTGCATCTCCTCATCTTCCCGTTCATCAAGAGCAATGCTCGTTTTATCGAGCCAGCCCATTTCTTTCAGATGAGCCCTGAAGTCAATCAGGAAGTTCCGCCATATATCCTCATACGCTGCGGTACCTGGTATAGCTTCTACCGATGCGGATCTGCCGGATTTTTCATCAAACCATGAAAACATATTACCCACCGGCACCATGGAATAGCAGTTGATTTGCCCGGTTATCCCCGCTTCCATGGCCAGTTTAACATAGAGATCAAAATCCGAATAATCATACGCCCACGTTCTATCGAATTTCTTAGTCCACCTGATCATGGAACCATACGGATCGTACGTCTGGCCTGCCCAGGGATCATTGATCAGGGTTGTGGTGATGCATTTCTGCCCCGCTCGGGCGAGCATGGTCAGGAGCGGCTTTAAAAGGCTGATATGCTCCTGCGACCAGGGTTCCACCTGGTGAAATCGAGCCACTGCATAGGGATTTTGCCACAGGTCGAGATGGAACGACCATTCCGCAGGGGCAGGCAGCAATTTATTCAGCACCTCCAGTGTGATCGTATGATTGACGGCGCCGGATGCCGATTGCCTGGAAACAGTTCCTTTGTATATTCCGGCAGGCATA
>CAYQFT010000044.1:0-23571 GCA_964416825.1 uncultured Porphyromonadaceae bacterium | reverse complement strand
ACCGGAATAGCCGGCAATGATATGGCCAAATCATCGCTTTATAGAGATCGAGGGAGACCAGCAGGCTCTCCTGCGTACCCAGATCATCGGCACAGGAAATAACTACAGTACGGTTGCCGATATTATCCAGGACCTTGCCCCAATACTTCATTTTCAGTTCAAGTATCTTTTCCATAAGAGCCCCGATCAGTTTTTCATTGGTCAGCATGTCCATAAAAAACTTCTCATAGCCCGTCATCCACATGGCATGCTCCCACATTCCGGAACTCATCCGCTCAATAAAGCATCCCTTATGTTCCACATCAATTACCTGGGTAAGCTGATAATCCATTCCGATAAACCTCTCGGGATCGAGAGGGTCCGGCCATGGATAAGTTTCAATATCCTTAATGGTTTCGGCATTTTCCAGTGGATGGTAATACTGGTCGTAGTACATTCCGCCTTCAACGGGCATTTGCCAGCCAATGCCAAATTCATCAATCAGGCGGTAATGGTTTCCATCCAGCCAGGGTTGTTTTCTCAGCAGGGAGATCGTTGGTGCCATAGGCTTGACGACTCCCACATCGGTTCTAAATAATGCGGCCATCTCAGGATCGAATTCGGCGAGTTGCGTTATATCGTCCTGGACGGTCGAATCCGATTGGATTCCCAGGTACTGTTTGAGATTTCGGAGCGCCCTGATATTGATCCCGGTTACCGCGGCAGCACCCAGGTCAAACGGTATCTGGTCTGGCTCCCGGTGCTCTAAAGCATCAATCACCCGCTGGTAGCTGGTACCTCTTTCCATATTAAGCGCTTATTAAATATCGTCCTCCCTTAACGGTTACAAACTCAACCGAACCATCAGGCAGCTGCTTGATTTTCACATTCTTCCCCTGCAATTTGACTCTGGCTTTCAGACCTGTTTTAATCCGGCAGACCTGTCCTTGTTTTGAAAGCACCTCAACCGTCGTGATTTTACCATCAGCCCATTTCATGTCGAGTTCGAAGGCACCGCGTGCGCAGACCCCTTTAAACTCACCACTGCCCCACTCTTTCGGCAAAGCAGGCAATAAATCGATCACCCCTTCATGGGACTGCATCAGCATTTCCGTAATGCCGGCCGTAACCCCAAAAGTACCATCAACCTGAAGTGGAGTAAAGCATTTTGCAAAAAGCTGCGGGTAGGCCTGTTCCTTTATATATCCCTTGAAAATACTGTTCGCTTTATCTCCGTCGTACAGGCGTGCCCACAAGGCCATCTTCCAGCCCCGTGAGAATCCGGTGCCGCCGTCGCCCCGCTGTTCCAGGACGGCTTTAATGGGGTTGACTAACTCAGGAGTGCGTTTGGCCGACAGCACATTACCCGGGTAGAGTCCGTAGAGGTGAGAAAAATGGCGATGCTTATCCTCCATTTGTTCATAATCCTCGGCCCACTCCTGAAGGCTTCCGTTTTTACCGACCTGCGGCGGGACCAAACGATTACGGGCTTCAACCACTTTCCCGGCAAAGTCCTGATCCATGCCCAGAATTCTGGCTGCCTCTGTATAATAACCGAAGAGATCGTGCAGAATCTGCATATCCATGGAGGAACCGTAGCAGATCGTGGTAAAATAATACATGCCGGTGACCTCATCGTAAAAGTACTTGTAGCCAGGGCCTTTCGGCGGATTCTCAGGTGAATTCGAGGGATTGGTTACCAGCCATTTGCCATTGGGATGGGGAACCAGAAAGTCCATGAAAAACTCAACCGATCCCTTTATTACCGGGTAAACTTCCTTCAGGTAATCCTTATCCATGGTATACAGAAAATGCTCCCAGAGATGTGTGGTGAGCCAGGCGCCGCCCACGGTAAAGGTTCCCCAGGTAGGACCGTCCATTGGAGCGGCCACTCGCCATAAATCCGTGTTCTGATGAAAGACCCAGCCGCGTGCGCCATAATGCTCCTTTGCAACCTGCGATCCCTGATCGGTCAGTTCCTTAACCATTCTGATCAGGGGTTCTGCACACTCAGACAGATTGGACGATTCAACCGGCCAGTAATTCATCTCTGTATTAATGTTGGTCGTGTATTTAGAGTCCCAGCTCGGATTAGGATTGTCGTTCCAGATTCCCTGCAGGTTTGCTGGCTCGGTGCCGGGCCGTGAGGAAGAAATGAGAAGATAACGTCCAAAATGATAACAGAGAGATGCCAGGTTAGGATCGGAATTCTTTTCAAAACCTGTCATTCGCTTGTCTGTTGGCAGATAGGAGTTGTCCGTTTTGGTAAGAACCAGGCTTGACCGGTTGAACAAACCCTGGAAGTCGGCAACTGCTGCATCGTGAACTGCTTTATATGATTTATTCTTCAGATTATCGAGGTACTTTTCTACCCTGGCATTCTGATCGGCGGAGACATTCTTATAATTAATAAAATTTGTGGCAGCAACGATGTAGAGCGTGACCGCATCGGCCTTATCAATGATCAGATCCCCTTCATCCACTTTGATCGTTCCGCCCTCTGGAATGGCCTTCAACTGTACCCTATATCTCAGCGCTCCGGTAACGCCCATATAATCTGCAGACTTACCGTTAATCATCAGGCCATCCTTTCCAACAGGATCCATCCGGAAATAATCAGTAGCATAATTGGAATGCGCCGGGTTCCGTGTTCCTCTCAGGCTCGCCCGGAATGAGATTGCACCCGGCTTGCTTGCGGTCATCCGGACAGTTATGACCTGATCCGGGACTGAAGAGAGCACCTCTCTGGTAAATGTGACTCCATTTGCCGTGTATTCAACGCTGGTGGTTCCGGTTGTTAGATCCAACCACCGCTTATAACCGGTGACCGCCTTCTCGTTTTCAAAAAAGAGGTGCAGGTTGCCGATTCCCTGATATTTCATTTGCTCGACGGGATACCCCATCAGGTATCTGCCGAATAATTTGTGCGCTCCGATCGGATTGCCCTCGAAGATCATTTTCTGAATATCAGGAAGGACTTTATATCCCCCTTTGACTACTGTCGAATAAGGGCCGCCCGACCAGTAGGTCTCCTCGTTGAGCTGAATCCGTTCTTCCCCGTTTTTCCCGAATACCATAGCTCCGAGCCGACCGTTACCAACAGGCAATGCTTCTTCCCATGCTTTTGCCGGGGCCTCGTACCACATCAAGACAGCGGGATCAAAGGTTTTTGAATCGATACGCTGCGGAATGCTTAACTGCTGACCATAGGTAAAAAGACCGGTCAGTAGAATTGAGGCAATAAGGCTGATTCTTTTCATTAGTAATTTATTAGTTATTAGTATTTTATTTCCCTCGACCTGCACTGACCAACCCATTCGAAACCGGAAAACATTTTGCTGCGCTATTTCCGTTTTCGGAAGGGTTGGTCGGTATGAGTCGAGGTGTTTAGTTGCACAATTAAAGTCCAATTTCAAGCTCATTTATCTTGCCCGCAATGAGGTTCACTTTACGGCTGCCCCCGGGAGAATCAAGACTGATCGTCTGGTCTTTACCTGAAACCAGGCTGACCCGGATACTTTTCTTATCCCATTTCAGGCTCTTGATCTCGATCTGGCCACGGCACAGTACGCCGCTGATTTCGCCGCTTGGCCAGGATGAAGGCAGGGCCGGAAGAAGTTTAATCCTGCCGGGATCAGAATATACCAGCATCTTGATGATCACGGCAGGCATTCCGCCGCTTATGTCCATATTGAATAATGACTTGTGGTTGTGCATTGAGGCCATATTACTCAGCCAGAACCGGTTGACCATATGCTTCAGCGATTCATTAACAATGGCACTGTCACCCAGGCTGGCACCAGCCTGCCCCAGTTGCACCAAACCGAATGACATGAATCCGGATCCTTTTCCTTTCCAGTGCTTCTCCAGTTTGTAATTTATGCTCTTTCTGAAAGCCTCAGTCAGGGCTGGATTTCCGGAAATTTCTTCAGGGATACCGTCAAACAGGGCATAGAACTGAGACGAGTGCCGGTGAGCATCATTATTGGTCAGCTTTGGGGTTAGCCATTCCTTGATCATCCCGTTTTCATCGATCATATAATCCGGCATTTTCGTCAGCATCTTCTGCCATACCGGAATTCTATCCTTGTTCAGGCCTAATTCGCGTGAGGCCGATATCAAATTGGCGAACAGTTCTTTTGCAACAGCCACGTCCATGGTTGCATTGAAAGAGCCCTGTGAATTGGTATTCCCCGGTGTATTTTCCGGTGACTGGCAGGGAGAGAAAATGTATTTGCCATCGGGTCCGGTATAGAGATAATCTTCAAAGAACAGGCCGCACTTCTCCATGAAGGGGAGCGCATGTTCAGCCAGAAATTTCTTGTCGCCGGTGTAGAGGTAGTAATCATAAAAATAGTGTGCGGCCCAACCGGCACCGCCGACCCAAAAGCCTCCGGCAAAACTTCCGGCTAGTGCGTTGTTGTACCCGTTAGTTGTTGATCTTGAAGGCAATACAACACCACGGGCTCCAAACAGGTTCTTTGCATTTATCTCCAGCCACGGCACAATCGATTCAATATAGGAGGTGTAGGCAAGCATCAGCTCCGGATAATTTCCCATCAGAATACTCGAAATCGCAGAGGGCACATTCCCGTTATGGGTAAAATCGCTCGCCCAGTCGGGAACAAAAGTTCCGGCCCAAATGCCTTGTAATACCGGTGGATAATTGCCTGTGCACGAGATGATATTATATCTGCCTGCATCGAATTCCTTTTCGATCAGCGCCTCGTTCAGGTTATCGTTGGTTGACAGTTCGAAAAGTTTTTCCGTTGTCTGAAGGTGATCCGTGCCGCCCCCAAGATCCAGCTTCATGCGATTAAAAAGGCCGCCATGGATTTTGGCATGCCGGCTTAAAAGTGCCTGATAATCCGTGCTCACGGATTCGAGGTCTTTCTTCATGGATTCCTTCATGGATTTATCGGGGTCATACAGCAGCTCCATATCCAGTACCACCAGGATCTCATCAGCACCGGTAACGGTAATATTCTCGCGGTTCGTTGTTTTGGAGCCGCCAGTTACAATTACACGGGCCAGGCCCTCCAGTGCATGGAGACTGCCAGGGTAAGCTTTTGTGTACTTGTTGGAATAACTCAGGTAGTCTCCTTCCGCAGCAATTTTAACGTCTGATATATGCGTGGATGCCACCTCCATCGATCCCTGCACGTGATTGTAGCTCAGTTTGCTGCTGGGAATCGTGCGTTTCAGCTTCAGTTCGCAGTTCAGCAACCCTTTTTTGGAAGCAGTTATCCGCATCACGGCAATCCCGTCGGCCCTGGAAACGAATAGCCTCCGTTCATATGTACCATTCTTGTCCGACCAGTGCACCAGGGTCTCGCCATTTTGAAAATTCACCGACCTGATATAGTCATGGATTTCCTTGTCGCTGTTCATGGTAATGCCCATATCGAAAGCCGGCACAAAAGGATCGGGATACATGAAACTCTCCTGGCCCGATAGGTTAAACTGCAGCTGCGTTGCCTGTTTATAGAGACCCTGATCAATCAGCCTGCGGATCTCAAACAGCCGGGCCGACTGGTCGGGCGGCATGGTAGGTGGTCCCTGCGGCAAAAACAAGCCGGCATGAGTGAAAATTACGGTTTCATCAATTGGCTGACTCATGACATTGGCGCCAATGGCGCCGTTGGCGCTCAGCAATCCCTGCTCCCAGGTTTCAGCCGGTGTTGAACTGATAAAACCCCGTTCCGGAACCGGAATAATCGTCTTATTCGGTACTTGCGCGAATCCCTGGATAAACATCAGGAATGCTAACATGCTAATGGAAAGACACTTCTTCATAATGATTTGAAATATTTAAATATTGGATACACCATTCCGTTGCCACGGCTGCCAGTCCTGGTTAGAGAAGCATCCAGAAACCCCCAGCCTGCAAAACCATCAGGCGTTTCAGGCTCCAGGCAGAAAAATGCAAGGTTAGCCAAAGGCTGGGCCATATCGACAAGAAATGTTCCTGCCGGAAAGGTTTTACTGACCTTTGGGACAAAATGGCCGTTCAGCCTGGTAAGGTTAAAACCGTACCATTTTTGATGATACAGCGAATCAACCACAAATTCCTCTCCTGACGCAGTCATGGGGTTTTTAATAACATCGACCTTAATATTTTGCGCTTTCAGCTTTTCGACCAGGAATCCCATGTCAGATGGAATAAGGTATCCCCTTGGCATGGCTGACTGCCTCGTTCCAACGGGTTTAGCCAAATGCTCAACTCCGTGGATTACTTCAGGAGCGCCATCGGCAGTACCCGGTTTAGTTCTAACCGCACTGGTTCCGGGAATGAATTCGGCCTGATTTTCCTTATATGCGAGAACATCTATCTTACCATAAGACTCATATTTACCCTGAACAAAATTCATCAAGCGGCCTGATTCAGCGTTTGACTTAACCTGATCAACCACTTGATTATCTGCATTCCGGCAGACTTCAAGCATCTCTTTTCCATGAGCATTTGTATATTCAAGGAGTTCAGAAACATAAGCATACTGAGCATAAATCTTTCGCTCGAACGACGGGTGGCCGGGGGTTTCCACGATCACGGCCATTCGATTGCGAAGACCATACGCATTGGTAAGAAATTTCCCCTCAATAAACCAATAGGCCTTATCGTGGCTCCAAACCGTCGGAGGCCAGTTTTCGTCATCGGAGAGGCAATGGGTGAAAGTCTCAAGACCGAAATTGCTCCGGATTTTTTCCCTTACAGCAGGGAACAGGGAATTCCATACATAATCACGAGGTTCCGGGCTTGCTGCCGGAAGATTACAGGTGGCATAACAGATTGCATATCCGTGCTTTTCGCGGTCCATGGCATGTGTATCAAAGAATAATACAGGATCCCATGGATTCAACACATTCTTATAGAGTCCGTTCACATCTGTTGACTCCAGCTTAATTGCATCACGATTCAGGTTGTACCCTTTTGAATTGGCCCCGGATCCGATGAGATGGGGTGTGCCTTGCTGGATCGTGAGGGCATCATTGCCATCCACACAGAAATTGGGACAAATGATAATGATCTGGTTGTCAAGCAGCGACTTTCGCGACCCCATCAGGATATCCCGCATAAGCATCAACAGGGCTTCTTTTCCTTCTGTTTCGGGCGGATGGATGTTCCCCTGAAGGTAAATAACCGGTTTGCCTGATTTCCGTGCCTCTTCCGGTGAAGTGATCCTGGGATTCGCAAGCACGGCAGCAGAGCAAACACGGCCCAGCTCAGAGGTAAAAAGGTTTATGACATGGACATATTCGCTGCTCCATTTCATCGCACTTAGAAACTCAAGAACTTCCCCCGATGTTGTGGTTCGTTCGTATCCCGATTTTTCAGCAGTTGTAAGGTATTTGGCGTCCCACTTGCCATTCCATCCTTCCGGAACTTCATTGCCCCAATAGATTTTCTGGGCCGGCGCCAGGGTCAACGAGGAGATGACCATAGTGAAAACCAGTGAAAGGGATAGTCGTAAATTATTCATCGAGCGAACTCTTTGTCAATGGGAGCTTTAGATACTAACGGATCATTACGGGGCCGATTAATCCTGACGGAATCAATGGCATGTTCTTCCGGTAGCGGTCCTGGATATTGGTACGCGTAACCCTCTCTGAATCTGGCTTTCCAACATCACCCACCAGCCGGTTGTGCCAGAGATTGGTCACATCAATATCAATCTGGTTGATTCCCGGCTTCAGAAATTTCGAAACCGGAGTTGCATACGGATGCTTCCAGAGTGTATCCACGATGGTGCCGTTGATTTTTACCACGGCAACTTCACGCACATCGCCCAGGTCAATTACCAGCCGGGATCCGGGATTTGCCAAAGAGTCGGGAATCAGGATTGTGTTTGAATAGGTAGCTGTTCCTGAAAAGTACTTAACCCCTTCTATCGGGGAAAGTGTCCAGTCTGACAATGCCTTCAGAATCAATTCCTTTGGAGCACCCCGGTTTTCAGGGAATGTTACTTTCCAGGGCTGAATGGGCGTAGCAACCTCATTACCTGCATTTTCCTGAGCCATGAAATAGTTTGCTTCTGTTTTGGCGGCCAGGGCTACCGGCTGGAATACCACAAAAACAGAACCAGCCGGCGGAAGGGTAAGTTCGACGGTAGTGAACTGATTATCTGAACTCACCACATGGGCCGGATAGATTTTCCCATCATCTGCTTTCCACAGGGTTGGCACCTTTTCAGAGGATATCCGGAATTTGGCATTGATTTTCTGCCATTTGAGCGAACTGTTGGATACAAAATAAAAGTCCTCGTCGGAGGTTCTCCTGTGGATATAATCGATATGCTGATCGGCATTGTCGGGGATCTGGGGATCAAAATCCTTCGGAATCCCAAGCTCCTTCATCACCTTCCAGAGCGGCAGTCCATAATACACTTTCCCTTTGCCATAGTTGTGCATGGTAACCAACTTACCGTCGCAATCTCCCCAGATTTTATCCGCCAGTCGCTTAACTTCTTTGTCGCAAGCAGGAAAACCAATCAAACTGTTGGTTTGAGAGGGTTTAGGCCCAAAAACCACAGCCCCTGCGCGAATCAGTTTTTCAAGCTTCCGCAGAACATCCAATGAGATTTCTGCTTTGTCAGGAAGCACCATCAGTTTGTAATCCAGATCTTTCGGGAGAGTCAGCTTGCCATCAGTAAAGGTCATCCGATTGAGGATCACCTCTTCGTTGATATAATCATAGTCATAACCCAGGCCCAGGCCGGTAGTGTTGACCGGCTTCAGCTGGTTGCAATGGCCGCATTGGGTAGAATCATATTTATTCACCAGGTTCGGATCGATACGGCGCGGGGGCACCAGGTTGGGGGCCTGATCGCCATAATACAGGCACAGATCACCGACAAACTGGCCCTGCTGAAGCATGTAACTAGCTCTCGACATGTATTTTAACATCGGGCCAGAGTACTCCCACCAGGTTGAGTTAACGTTGAAATGCTCGCCGGCATGGTAGACAAAACCGGGCAGTCCGGCTTCGGCCGGATTATGGGTGAACGTATGAAACGTTACCTGATTCAGTCCCTCGCAGAGAGCTACATCAAACAGTTGTTTATAATGGGCCGGACCGTCTTTCCAGGCCCGCCATCCGGTAAAGCTTTCGGCGTTGACCAGGTTTTTTCCGTAGATATGGGCGGCGCTGGCGGCTTCTTTGGTGACCCAGAACTCACTTCCGTTCCAGAATTCGCCCATCGCGACATCGGCAAGTCCCAGTGCCTTAAGTGCATCCACGCGGGGATACCCGCCATGACCGGCTTCGGCCAATAATTTCAGTCCATTCTTATTCAGTATCTCCTTTTCTTTGCCATAATGGTTGTTGACCAGCATCTCACCTACTGCTTTGTAGTAATCGTGCAGGAATCTTTTGGTGACATCCTGATTTTCAATCACCACACCAGCCAAAGCTGGCAGGTAAGGGGTTGGGTCATACCGAAACATACTCTTGAATTCCCTGATAAAATCCGGCGTCCAGTCGTTGGCAGGGTCAACCTCATAACTATCTAACATAAAGGCTTTTAATCCTCCAAAGTCGGTTCGATCTCCTTTGATTGTCTTAATCATATGGTCAATGTGTGCTTCCGCAGCTTTGGCGCTCAGGTGGTCTATCATCAATCCGGAGGAATTGGGACTCGGGCACATCAGGGGCTGACCGGTATTGTTGCAGATAAAGCGGATGACCTTCCAATTTCCGGCGGGAACATCCCACTTGAGGGTTTCGCCATCGTACTTATCCGATATGTTTTTTACATCTGACTGATTAACCGGTGTTTGATTGTTCACACCCGGCATGGCGTAAACGGAGATTTCTGAAAAATGCTGAGTGGCACCTTTTGGGACTGGCAACGTATCGGCATATTTTACCGGACCTGCAATAATCATCTCGCTGGAAATAATGGCTTTACTCGCATCTTCCGGCTTGATCCAGGATCCGCCTGCATTCCAGCTGCTGGCTGCGACTATGCTCAGTTCGAGTCCGAGGTTATTTGCTTCATCCATAACCTGATGGATCGCCTCAAGTGATTCCTTACCCAGAAAGGCCGGGCCGGTTGGGATCATTTTCAGCTTATCGGCCAGACTTCCGAGATCCCAGATTATCGGACCGCGCAGGCCCTTGGCTTTCATTTGCTGCAACTCGTAGGTCAGCTGTTTCCGGTCGACATACCCGTTAAGCCAGGGCCACAAAACTCCGGGCCGGGCCACCAGTGGCGGATTCCGGAACAGGTCCACGGATACCGCCGGAAGCGGTGGATCAATGACTTTCTGGTTGCAGCCGGCAAAACTGAAAGCCGCTAACAAACAGCACATTGTTGCAAAGAAGGATGTTTTAATACTGCTCATGATCAGATATGTTTTTGTACAAGCATTTGGGTAGTAAGTTAATCCGGATAGGCGAAAGTCCAACAAGGTTTGTTAGCAATTTCAGATACTTTCTTGTTTGGCGATAAATGCTAACATTCCATCCGAATAAGGCAAGTTCAGCAGTTCATGTCTGTTTCATTTCGGTAAATTTGAGCTGAAATAAATCGGCAAACCATGAAAAAATCAGCGGGACTTTTATTGGCAATTATCCTGATTGCTCAATTCCATTCAGTTTTAGCCCAGAACCCAGTCATCCACTGGAATTTCGAGAATCTCTCCAACCGAAAAACAGTTGAAGCGATTGGCGGAAAAGCAGATACCCTGGAAGGATATTTTGGCCAGGCACTCGGAATTAAAGGTCAGGGCCTTACCCTGGATGGATTCACGGCTTGTATGAAGGGAACCGGAACCAAGCAAATCAAGGCGCTGAAAGAGTTCACCGTGGAGGCCTGGATTGCCCTGGGGGAATATCCGTGGAACTGGTGCCCGATCCTGACCACCGAGTCGAATGAGGTAAAAGGGTACCGGCTGATGGTGGGGCCGCTCGGACAGGCCTCGCTGGAGTGTGCCATCGGTGAGCAATGGGTATCCTGCACCAGCGAGCGTGATGCCCTACCCTTGCGTAAATGGATGCATGTGGTGGGAGTATATCGGGCTAATACCGATATGAGCCTTTATATCAATGGAGAATTGAAATCCAGCATCAAGATCACTGGCGCGTTTACAGCCACCCAATCGGATATGGTTTTAGGAATGGTAGCCGCACCTGAAAAGCCTTCCGACATACACCGTACCTGGGGCACCATTGCCCAGTTCTTTGGCCTGGATGGGATCATGGATGAGGTAAAAGTTTTTAATTCAGCGTTATCAGCTGCTCAGGTTAAAAGCAACTTTATGTCGGTAAAGGCCGGTGAACCTGCCATTTCCGAAAGAAAACTTCCGAGGATCGAAAATAACCCCAGGAAATTCGGGGCATTTTACACCAAGCTGAAGTACTATCCGGGATGGGATAATCTCTGGCCGGTGGATGCAGATCCTGATATTGTGGTCTGTTTTGAGAAATCACCGATCAAGCTGATATTCTGGCGGGGAATCCGTTACGGAGCTTCGTGGGTATCGGAGAATGAGAACTGGATGAGTGACCAAAGTGTGGAAGCCTGGGACGATGGCTCCAACGACCGACAGGGGTGTTTCGAGCACATGCAGGACAGGCATTGCCGTTTCTCTCACGTAAGGATTATCGAGAATAATGATGCACGCGTGGTGGTTCATTGGAGATATGCACCGGTTAGCGCCTATGACATTACATGGAGAATTGACCCCAAGACCGGCTGGGAGTGCTGGGTTGATGAATATTATTATATCTATCCTGATGGAACCGCTATCCGGAAGGTATCGTGGAAAAAGGGCACACTCGGATTTCCGCGCCAGTTCCAGGAGACCCTGGCCCTGCTGCATCCTGGCCAGAAAGTGTCGGATTTGCTTGAGGTGGATTTCGCGACAACTGCCGACTATGCCGGAAAACTTGGCAAAGTATCTTTTGTAGAGAATCCGAATGTGGCGCCCTACGGACCGTTCGACTGGAGCCAGAAACATCCCTATACGATCCAGCAATATAATTTCAAATCGGAGAATAAGCCCTTTATCTGTTTTGAGCCCGGCAACGAGATGTTTCTCCGCTATGAGGCACTTGACGATTACGATAGAGCCGACGGCTGCAACCATTTTCCGGTTGGGCAGGCCCGTTGTGACGGACGCACCACGCGCACATCAGACAAACCTTCGCATTGTTCGAGTTTCCCGATATCGGACCCTGTGGTTCACGAAACTGCCGAGCGCGAATACTGGAACGGATTGTATGGGATGAATTCGATGAAGATTGATGAACTGATCCAGTTCGGAAGGTCGTGGGCTTTTGCACCGGAACTGAAGATCAAGGGGACTGAGTTCCTGTCGAAGGGATATGACCGAAGCCAGCGTTGCTATCAGATTGAAAACAAATCAGATAAAACAAAAACTATTGAGTTTTCACTCGAAGGGAACAAGGAATCACCGATCTCCAACCCTGCCTTTTTCATCAGGAATTGGAATTCTAATGGGGCCCGTGTCCTGGTCAACGGCAAGCCAGCCAAGGATTGTCAGATCGGGATTAACCGGGAGCTGGGGGGGACTGACCTTGTAGTATTTTTAGGTTTGGCTGGTAACAGTACGTTTAATATCAGTATTTTGCAGGATTAAGCGATCCTGTGCATGGATAAAATCCTTTTTGGCGCGCATCAGTTCCTGTGGAAGCAGTATTGGACCGACGAAGATCTGGGTATCCTGGACCGGGCGCGTGCTCTGGGGCTTTCGGTGTTCGAAGTCTCCTTAGGTGATGATGTCCGTTTCAATTACCAGCGTCTGCGCCGGCATGCCGGTGAACTGAACCTGGAGCTCAGCATCGGGCCCGGTAATGCATGGCCGATGGTCTGCGATATATCTCACGATGACCCGGGATATCGGGCCCTGGGAATAGCCTGGCATAAAGAAATCCTCGATCGGGCTGCTGAATGCGGTGCAATTGCCTATTGCGGAGCGATATACAGCCATCCGGGAAGGGTTTGCCGCCGGCCGCGCTCACAGGAAGAGCTGCAGAGAGCTGCTGAAAACCTTAATTTATTGGCCGAATATGCTTCAAGTCTGAACATCAGGCTGGTCATTGAACCGATGAGCCGGTTCCGCAACCATCTGATCAACACGGCCCGGGAGGCTTTTGATCTGGTGGAACGGACGGGTCATGAAAACATTTCGGTCAACCTCGACACCTATCACATGATCACGGAGGAAAGGAATTATGAAACGGCGATTACTTCGGCCGCGTCAAGACTCTGGGGCCTTCACGCCTGCGAAAACGACCGGGGTGTGCCGGGGGGAGGACTCGTGCCCTGGGATCAGGTTGCATCAGGATTGAAGACGGTTAACCACCCGGTACGCTTGCTATTGGAAACCTATCGCACCGGGGCGGCAGGATTCGGGCCCGAGCGGGGCATTTTCAAGGACCTTTGTCCCGAACCCGAAGAATTCATCAGGCAGGGCATCCGCTTCCTTACATCAATACTCCCAAAAGACTAGTCCGGGGCTCAGCCCCGACCTGGCAAACGGGATCATCGGTAACGTCAAAGTCGGTTCACTGCTAATCTGGCGGTTTTTAGCAGCGGCTCCAGGGATATGCCCTGTCCGACAGCATTTTGCATCCAAAGTTCCGGTAAGGTATTCCCCTGCAGGCAGGCCTTTCGCAAACCTCCGGCCAGGTTATCCGGCATGAACGCATCGTAAAGCTGGAACATGATCACGTTTCCGAGGAAATAGTTGTACAGGTAAAGGCTGCCGGTGATAAAGTGATTGTAAATTGATAAAATATGCTGGTCTCTGATACCCCCGAAAACCGGAGAATAATATTGGTTCCAGATTTCTGCACTTATATCAAGGACTGCCGTCCGGAGCTCTTCCGGTGTTGCTTCAGGATGAGCATACATCCACTTCCATGTTTCGATGTCGGTGAGCGACTGTCCACCCAGGTCCAGCAGGTACCAGAGTGAAGCCAGGGCAAGAAGCTCCTTCTGTTCCCCAAAAGTTCCTTTAACCATTCCCAGGCCTTCCATGTTCTTGTAGGCAAGCATTTCTGCAAAACCTTCGGTAATACCACCGGTAGGCACATCGGCCAGCAGGAAATGATCGATCTCCAGGGTTGAATAAATCCCGCACACCACGTGTCCCAACTCATGCATAGCTATCCGGTATCCTTTGTAATCGAGCCCTTTTACGTTAAATACAGTGGTCATGAGTGCTGTATCTCCCCGCATAACCGGTTGATCGGAATAGCCACCCGATGAAATTGGCCGAACGAGCGTGTGTGATCCGATATAGGATGCTTCCTCCCTAGCGAATCCCATTCTAACCAAAATGGCTGGAAGATCATCCTGCAATGCTTTAGGATTGGGATACCTTGTCCGGGTAAGTGAGTCGAGCAGATTAGCCGGGTAAAATGACTGACTCTGGAATCCGCTGTACCAGATGTCGAAAGGCTGAAGGGGGCGTTTCAACCGCTCAGAGACCAGCTTACCCACCGAAACGAGCACTGGATCCGATAAAAAGGAACGAACGAGTTCCCCAACCCGCTCAAGGGTCAGGTTGCCGTTTTCAAATGTCCGTCGAATGAGTGTTGAACCCGCGCCATAGAGGGTGTCTGAAGAACTTCTGTTCTGGAACTCAGCTAGGAGGCCGGCATATCTTTTCAATCCTTCCTTTTTATACTCCACAGGAACGGGCTTGCCGGATTCCAGCCTGTAAAGTTCGTTTGTCCATGGATTCCAGCGGGTGGAGGTATCGGAAACGAATTCTTCGGGCACAGTCCCCTGCGTAATGTGGTCGATAAGTTTGCCGGTGATTTCCTGGCGGGCAAATCCACCGGGCCGGGTATACTCTTCCTTCAGGTTATCCCTTAGCCCGAAATGGCTGTGAAGCGTGAGTGATTTTGTGAAAGGATAACTTCCGTCAGGAGAGGTTATATGATCCATCCGGAAGAAATATTTACCGATATATTTCCGAAATTCCTTAATCTCATCCGCTTTTGCGGGTTTAAAATCCGGATCCTGCCGTTTGGCAAAAACATCACCCAGCCGAACCATCGCCCATTTTGTCCTGTTCCAGTTTGCACCGCCCTGCACTTTTTCATCCAGGGTGTAAAATGGAAAGTTCAGTTGGATAAACTGGGCAAGTTTCTCTTTGTATGGATCGGCTTCCGGTACGCTTTTACGGTAGAACAAATCCGCCCTCAGCTCATTCGCATCGGTAAAACGCTCCGATTCTGTAAACCGGAAACGGATTTTCGAGAGGTAGCCGTTCTGGAGTGTCAGGTTCCCCTGAATTTTTTGAAAATTCGGTACAAGGGCCGTATCCGTAAGAACATTTTCGATACAGAACTTTGCAAAAGTCTCCTCATTACCATCTGTTGTCCTCCAGTTCTCCCTCAGTTGGGCTGTTCCCCTGATGATTCGCTCACGATCCGCTACCCCATGAATTTTCAAAAGGGTATCCTGGACCTGCGCTAACACCTCGCTGCTAATCAAAACAGCAGGACTATTATTCGGTTGTTTCTTTGTGCAACCTGAAATCACAGCGATGAATGCAAGGCATAGGATCGCGGTTATAATGGCAGTTTTCCGTTTCATTTTGAGTTCGATCGATCAATAAAGGATTTAAAAAGCTTCATTTCATATGGGCTATATACCTTATAATCATTAGTATAAAGGTCGTGCTGCCAGATTCCGCGGTACGGCATGTTCTCCGGCCTGTGGCCCCAGGGCAGGTTTGTCTGGGTTTTTCCATTCACCAAACCCCAGTGCATGCAGCCGATTTTCTCCCGGAAAAAGACCGGCAAAACGCTTTCTACGGTTGATCCCATCGGCCGGTTGAGCCATTCCGAACAGATCACCGGCCTGTTTTCCAGCTTCAGTTTTTCGATCAGCTTTTCAACTCTCTCTTTCTCGGAATAGCTGTGGAAAGTGATGACATCTGAATTCGCGAAAATGATCTTGTTCAAATCGGCATCTTCTCCCCAGTAAGCAATAGTAAGCGGCTGGGAAGGGTTAACTTCACGGGCCCAGCGGAAGACATTATGAACGAGAAGGTAGCTTTTATCGGGCAAGGCACTGGTGGAGGGCTCGTTATACAGGTCCCACAAGAGTATGGCAGGATCATCTTTAAAGGTTGTGATCACTTCCTTGACGTATTTACCGAGCCGGGGATAAGTTGACGGGTCTTTTACCATGGTTTCCCCTGGGCTGGGAGACCATGCCCAGGCATACCAACCTTCCAGCGGCTCTGGCTGTTTTCCGAGGCTGGGGTCAACATTGGTTCCAAAGACACATTCATCGAAAAGTGCAGGCATTACCCTGATCTTATGCTTAGTACAAATGGCCAGGAACTTAGTAAAAGTCTCTCTGAAATAGGCGGGGTCATCCTCCCACACGGCAAACTGCAGCACCACGCGTAAGCTATTGAATCCAGTGGCTTCCGCCAATGCCAGCTCCTTGTCGATTACTTCCGGAGAGAAGCTGGTTTTGTCCCACATCGCTGTGTAATTGATGGCATTGGCCGGGATGTAGTTGAACCCACAGATCCAAGGGTTGGTGTTATACCAACTCCATGCCTGTTCAGCGCTCCACTGTTTTCCGGTTTGTGCCTGAGCTGAAAATGACAGGGTCAGGAGCACAACAGTTCCAAAACATCGAAAGAGTTTACTCATTGTATTCATAATCAAATGACTTTTTAAATCAACAAACAACCTCAAGTTGTCCGCCCTCATTAATAATCGCTTCTTTTTCCAAGGTGACCAGAGCTTGACCCTCATTAACCGACAACCGCCCAGCTATTTCCTTCCCATCGAGTAAAATTGTTACCGACTCCGGCTTAACCCCACCAATCAACGCCAACGCAACACTTTTAACTTTTAACTTTCCATACTTAATCCTTACTTCTGCCTTGAGCCTTGTGCCTTCTGCCTTCTGGGCGTAAGTACCCCACCCCTCGGCCGAAGTAAACGGCGCTTTAAAATTCTCCGGTGCCAATCGAGGCGCAAACCCGATATGCCCTTTCGGACCGTGGTATTCGAATCCGCAGGCTGCCAGGAATATTCCGTAGCTGGCCATGGACCGCGCGTAGTGGTCGCCGCACTCGACCTCGTTCCACGGGTTGCGGCGGCTGGGGTGATAGCGGTCGTGCACGGCGCGTTCAATGGCCAATCCCTCTAGCAGCATGTTTTCCCAGATCATGTGTCCGGCCAGCTGATGCTCGAATCCGTTCATGCACTCGTTGAAATAGAAGTCATAGTTGGTCTTCACGCGCTTGGATTCCCCTTTCGGCCAGCTGCACATCAGGGTTCCGGCCTCTCCGGCCATGGCATACCACCGGCCGGGCTTGTAAGCCTCGCGATACGGACCCACATCGGGAGTGAAATTGTATTTCCATAAGGCTTTCAGGGCCTGATGAGTTTCGTTTTTGGGCAGAACCTGTCCAAGCCCGATCTGCCATGCCCAACCCTGACCGAGCACCTGATCGATTTCGCAGCCATCGTAGGAGCCTACCATGTTGGCTTTATCTGGTCTTCCGACATGGATAAAGTATTCACCGTTCCACATCTTTTCGACAAAATTCTTCTGTCCAACCGTGAGAATCCGCTTGCATTTTGCGGCAAATCCGGTATCACCCATCTCAACGGCCATCATCTCGCCGGCCCTCAGGGCAGCCAGGTAGAGGCCACTCAGCCAGGAAACATCCCCGAACCATTCGGCATCGAGGGTATTGTGCTGATTCTTTTTCAGAATTCCGTCTTCCGTTCCATCCTGCTGAATCAGCCATTCCAGTGACTGCTTGATTTTCTGCCAGTTGCGCTCCAGAAAAGCATTATCCGGCGACATCTGGTGATCGCGAAGGCTTCGCAGAATAATCCCCGCCTGGCCGTCAATGGCGGCCCCGGAGCCTTTACCCCGATATTCTACAACCCCGTCGCCCTTGAAACTGTCGGCCGGATTGAAATCGGTCTTTTCCCGGAGTACAATATCGAGCTCGGGGAAAATGCGACCCATGGTTTGCTCATAATGCCAAACGTGCGTACAGGTGCCATGGCAGCAGCCTACTCCTTCCCAGCCCCAGAATTTCCCGTCATAGAACCGATAAGCTGTCGAGGTAGCTAATGTTGATGCGTTTACAAACGCCCTGTCGAGGAACCAGTATGGCAGAGTCGAATCATACCAGGTATCCCTCCAGAGTTTGGTCTGGGTATAAAGTTTCCCGATATTTTTCGCCAGATAGGCAGCCACCGCGCCGGCATCGGCAAATTTGGAGGCGTAATAGCGGCCTTTCCCAGGATCCTTCAGATTCGGGAAGTGCCAGGTAATGGCAAAGGTAAGGACCCGGGATTCGCCGGGTTTCAGCATAAACGTATGACCTATGGAACCCACCAATTTTACATCAAGCGCAGAAGTGGCTTTTCCTGAGCCTTTGACCATCGGTTTTTCGTCGCTGGTCCAGAATTGAGAGTAATTTGCTGAATCACCCAATAAGGCAAGACACAGGGTCCCGAAATCATGGACCTTTTCAAGTTCCTCAACCTTAGCCGGTTGATCGCTGAATGTAATCCGGCCTACCCCGATATTGCCCCAGGCGCCCGGTTCGGCATCCACGATCTGAATGTGCGCTTCCTTGCCTTCAAACTCCTTAACATTCAGACTTTTCTGCGACATCCGGTTATCATTGTTACCGGTTGCCGACCGCACCACTTTTCCATCAACGATTACGTTCAGACACGTTTTGTCCTTGTGGCTGCCGCCGCCGATCCAGATATTGATGAAATTCCGTTCAATAGAAAAGGTCTTGCTTGTGAGTTTTCCGGTGGCCCCGTCTCGGCTACCAACCTCCGGCGCGGTGTCTGCCTGTGCGTGGGAGTTCACCACCCTGTCGGTATCGCCGCCCACATCACCCTGGTAATCAGGAATTGCTGATTTCTTTATCGGGCCTTTACCAAAGGTGTTTCCTTCAGCAACCCAGCCCACATAAGTATCCTCATGCCAGTCTTCAAAAGGAACATCCGGCCGTTTGGGAGCAGCCGGTGCAGGGGATTTTTCGACCCGGCATTCCAGCATGCTGAATCCTTTTTCCTTCACAATCCGACTTTCCCGGATGCCATCGAGACCGCGGTTATAGAGACACACGGCATTCTCCATCCAGCCGTAGAGCGTAGGTTCCAGGGTTTCAGCCGTATCATTTTTCAGGGTAAACCGCATGATGGTGGCCGGCAGGCTCGATTCATCGACGGACAGCGGAATGAACGGTGAAAACGCCTCAAGGGAAATCCGTAGAGACGGATTATTATCCGTCTCGATAGACGGATTATTATCCGTCTCTACGCCCGTCGATGGAGTGTAATCGACCATCCCGATCGGGTATTCGCCCCGGAAGGTTGCATCCGGATAGCCGAATTTATTCAGCAGCTTGATAGTCGTCGCGTTACCCTTCGTGGTTTTAACGGCAAATCCCTGAAAAACGGGTGTATTCGCTTCAACCGGGTGAGCATAATGGCTATCGCCGGTTGAAATTTTCTTATTGAAAATGTCCCAGTGCCAGAGCTGTCCATCGCCGCCCAGATACATTTGCCCGGCACACAGACCGCCCACCGGCATCCCGATGTATTTCAACTCTTCCCCTTTATAAACCTGGGGTTTGCCCCTTTCGAAGAGGCTTTTAACCCAGGCTGCGCTGAGCTTTTTGTCGACAGGAACAAGATCCTCAAATTCCGACTCTGTGAAGGGTCCTGCCATCAGGGGCAAACCGGCGTAAAGGCCAAGGGTGCCGACACCGGCTAAACGTAAAAAATCTCGACGATCTAACCCCGGGCCGCAATTTCCTCCGCAGGAACATTCGGATTTATTTTTCTTGTCGATTTTCATTATTCAAGTCTTAATATTTTACAACTGTCTGAATGGTCACCGGACCCAGTAGGCCCGATTCCTGAAGGGGTCCGTTTTTCGACCACAGCCGCCAGCTGGTAAAGGTAAACCGTCCGGTGGGACTGGGCTTTCCCTGCTGCAGCCACTCAGGCCAGCTCTTCAAAGTGCCGTTTGGATTCCGGTCGCTGTCTTCCGGCATGAATTCATCGCCGATCATGCGGTTGATCATCAGGTTGACTACCCTGATCTCAAGGGTATTATCGCCATTCTCAACCACATCGGTTATATCTACCCTATAAGGGGCTTTCCAGAGGACTCCAAGGCTTTTCCCGTTAATTTTCACTTCAGCCATTACAGAGACCCTGCCCAGATCGAGGTACAAGCCCTTTTTCAGCTTTTTACCTTGCTCAGGAACATGGGTATAACTAAAGGTTTTCCTGTAGGTGGCTGATCCTGAGAAGAATTTCACGCCGTCATCTGCGTGCTTGCTCCAGGAGATCAGTTTCTCAAGGATAATCTTTTCCGGAGCACCCATCCCGGGTGTAAAGATCAATTCCCATGGGCCCTTAATCTCCATCTTCTCAGGTATTTCGGCCAGGATGGTATGAGTGTTTCCATCGGCATACTTGAATTCATAGGTGCCGCTTCTCTGGATTTCCTGGCCAAGCAGGTCGATGGCCGGACCCTCCTTCACAACAACGGTTGTATCGGGAACAGACTGGAAAAGTCTGGCGATCTCATCGGGTGTAAGGGCTTTTGGAAATTGTTCCAGTCTGGCAGCCTCTCCTGTGAAATCCTTAACCCGGCGGGTATGCACCACACCGATACCCCCATGAACAATTTTACTGCTTCTCAGCCCCTTATGAATAAACTTACCATTGATCCAGAGGCTTGGAGTGTTATCCTGATAGACCACTGCCACATGAATCCAGCCAGTTATCGGGACAGGCTGCACAAGCAAGGCCGGAAAATAACTGGCGGCGTGCTCAGTAACTATGATCCCGTTGGTTCCGATTCCGATGCCCGCTCCGGCATCGCGATCAGTCCATACTTCATGTCCGGGAGCAGCATACACCACATCGTTCCTTTCGATGGACAAGGCGTTAACGCCCGAATTGGCTTCTTGCGGCAGGAAGATCTCCATTGCCGGGTTAACCCAGCCGGCCATTGTAAAGGTGCTGCGGGTTTCAACCGCCGGAACGGTCGGGGCGGGCTTTTTCACGATTATCTTCATATCAGCCAGCTCTTTGCCCTCAGATAAAACTGAGATTATTCTTTCCTGGTTTTTATATTTTCCTTCTTTGAACACGATAAACCGGGAGCCTGAAGGTTCGAACCTCAGGGGAATCCGGATACATCCATCTACCTCGTCAAAAACGGTTATGGGGACCATCTGGCCGGTTACTGCGTCCCAGGATTCCGGTATCATGCCGGAAACCCGGAAGCTGCAAACGATATCCGTAACTTCCGGTTCCTGGCTGGCAATGAAATAGACTTCATTCCCGCCGACAGACCGGTGGATAAAGTTCATCGGCACGCTCGAAATAAAATCAGGTTTTATGCCCATTGCGGCAAGAACATCTGAAGGTGTTTTACCGGAGAATACCCTGCCCTGGCCAACTCTTCTCTCGGTTTCCCCGCTGCTGCCCCAAAGGTATTCAGCCATCTTCTTAACCCTGGAGTCAGAGTCAGGGTACCCCGCCAGGCCCGGTGATTCTACAGGAGGTTTTCCGGTAATCGTTGCGCCAGCCTCAACCAGGGCTGTAATCTTCGCAAGCATGGCAACGGACATTTCCGGATCTTCGGGCAGAACCAGCAGGCGGTATCTCATACCCGACGGCACAACCAGCATTCCGTCCTGAATCGTAACATCTTTAAGGAATTTCTGGGGGCTGATTCCATCGTAATCATATACGTTCAGTTTCAGGACCCTGAACCGCTCCAAAGGCTCCTCGGAGTTGAGGCTCAGAACATCAGCCACGAAGGATCCCTGCCGAAGCATATACTGACATCGGGCTACATATTCATGCCAGGCTTTGGAATCCTCCCACCAGGTGGTGGTACGCTCATAATGCAATCCCCACGGCCCCATGGTCATTCCCGGAACACGGTTGTCGACCCAGGGCTGCATGGCATAGCGATGAATGATGAACCGGTTGACCCCGTCGCAAAATGCACGGTCGCCCAGGGCCTTGATTGCCCCGGGATGCAGGAGCCAGCGCTCCTCATCCGTGGAAGTAAATGCCTCGGCACCGGTGATAGGCAGGCCGTTCACATGGGAAAGGGATGACATGGCCTTCTGGGTCCACCAGAAGCCGCCGCCATCACGCGTCCAGAACTCACTGATTGGTTCATCGATATAATTACCCACATCCAGGTCATTGGCCGGTGTGGAGTAGGATTCCATGGAGAGTCGCATTCCGTCTTTATGAGCCAGCTCCCTGAGATGGCCAATATAATTCTCGACCAGAAGGTCGGATACGGTCTGCCTGAGGTCCCGCAGGAACCTTTCAGAAATCTCCGGACTGTCAACCATGCGGCCGGTAAGCACCGGCAGGTAATTTGTCATGTCATAACCACGTAGGCGCTTAAACTCTTCCCGCATTTTCGGGGTCCAGTTCTGCGCGCCTACCTCCCAGCTGTCGACATGGGTTGCAGCTAAAACCTTACCAGCTAATGGACCTACGTCCTTAACCAGCTTTCCCATCATGCCGTTGTAGTTGGCTTCTATTCCTTCCTTACTTAGCTTATCACATTCAGGTCCGCGCCCGGAAAGCGGTGACGGAGCGTTTTCAGCTCCGGTGAAGGTATGTCCAAACCTGACAACCGTCCAGCCGCCGGAACTTTTGCCATCCAGCTGCGGAGCCTCCCAGGTGAGCATCCCAGCGGTGTCCATCATGGAGGATAAATCGAGAATCCGGTCGCGCTGGATTACGGAGACTTCAGGAACCACAGTATTCTCCGTAGCATTCAGGCTGCCCGGCATCATGCCTCCAGAGGACATGCTTTTTTCTGCCAGGTTTTTAATCCGATAGGCAGGATTGTTGGGATCAGCCGGTGTTGGGAAGGCCAGGACGGTGATATCGCGGTAAAATCCACTGTTCGACTTTGGCAGGGGAAGTTTTCCATTAAATTTCGAGCCGGCTTTTACAAGCGTTTCACTGGCCGTTACCACCTGCATAGACTTATCGAGCGGAACCCAGGGACCGCCGCTGCCATTCCAGCCGGCATCGTTGTTCATGTTCACCTCGATCCCCAGCCGGTCGGCCTCGGAAACCATAAACGTGAAAAGCTCGCGCCATTTGTCGCCCATGAAAGCTACCGGACCCACCGGGGCTCCCTGGTCTACCTCCATGATCAGGACACCGCCAACACCCACACGTTTCATCGCCTCGAGGTCGGCTGTAATGCCTTCTTTGGTAATGTTGCTATTGAGCCAAAACCAGTACACCCAGATACGTGCATCATTCGGAGGGGTGACAAAAATCCTGGCAAGGTCCTTTCCGGCGTCAGGAGTCTGGTCCAATTTACACTGGACCAAGGATATCATAAACAAGACGCAAAGGAACAATAGGGACAGTTTTTTCATGGTTGATTTTTTTTGGTCGGATTCAATACTAAAAACCTAAAATACAATTAATCAACGCCGGGACTGTGGTTGGGACAAATTGGGGGGTGGGACAAAACCCCCGGGTTGAAACCCGGGGTTACTAATGTCTGTCGAAGACGATTTTCTAATCAT